>NZ_BCUS01000030.1 GCF_001591345.1 Variovorax boronicumulans NBRC 103145
GCCCGATGGGCACGATGAAGCGCACCGCACGGGAGGGATAGGCCTCATCGACCTGGGCCTGCGAGAGCGTGGGGACGGCCGCGGCCAGGGCCAGCCACACGGCACCGATCTTCTTGTTCATGTCTTGTCTCCTTGGAGGGTCTTCACGTGAGCGCGAGTGCGGCAGCGCGCGCGGCCTGGTCATTCGCGTCCTGCTGCGCCTGCATCTCGCGCCACAGGATCTTTCCGGTCGCGGTCTTGGGCAGGGCCTCGACGAACTCGACCAGGCGCGGAACCTTGTAGGCCGACAGGCGGGTGCGCGCCCATTCCGTCACCGCCTCCGGCGCCAGCGTGCCGCGCGCCACCGGACGCAGCACGACGAAGGCCTTGACGGTCTCGCCGCGGCGCGCATCGAAGGCCGAGATCACGCAGGCCTCCTGCACCGCCGGATGGCCGTACAGCGAGGTCTCGATCTCGGCGGGCCAGATCTTCAGGCCCGCCGCGTTGATCATCCGCTTGAGCCGGTCGGTGACATAGAAATAGCCGTCCTCGTCGTGATGGCCGATGTCGCCGCTGCGCAGGAAGCGCTTGCCGTCGATCTCGATGGTCGCCGCCGCCGTGGCCTCCGGCTGGTTCCAGTAGCCCTCGAACAGGGTGGGCGCGTGGATCACGATTTCCCCGGGGTGCGCGGGCCCCAGTTCCGCGCCCGAGTCCGGATCGATCACGCGGGCATCGCAGTTGATGTGCGGCACGCCCGCGCACTGGCGCCGCGCCGCGTGGGGTGGGTTGATGTGCGAGGCGCCGCAGGCCTCCGTGAGGCCGTAGCTTTCGATGAAGGACAGCCCCAGCCGTTCCTCGATCTTGCGGATCAGCGCCTCGGGCATGGCCGTGGCGCCGCCATAGAGGCGCCGCAGCGACGACAGGTCGCGCTGCGCGATGTCGGGCCGCGAGAACACCTCGGCCAGCATCGGCGTGACGGCGCACCAGGCGTACAGGCGCAGCCGCTCGATCAGCTCGACCACCGCGTCGCCATCCCAGCGCGACAGCAGCACGACGGTGCGCCCGACGTAGATCGCCAGGTTCATCACGTTCATGCCGGCCAGGTGGCTGGCCGGCAGCACCAGCAGCTCGGACTGGTCGGCCTGCTCCGACAGCCACTGCACGCGCTGCAGCGATGCATGGGCAAAGTTGCGGTGCGTCAGCATGGCGCCCTTGGGCTTGCCGGTGGTGCCCGAGGTGTAGGCCACCACGGCAAGGTCGCCGCCCCCGCCCTGCATCGGGGTCGGCGCGATGCCTGCCGCGAGCGCGCCGGAGAACGTGTGCAGCCCGGGGCCGGCCAACGGCCGCCGCGCTTCGCGCACGAACTCGGGAATCTCGAGGAAGGGCACATCCTGCGCCCTTCCGGCCAGCTCGCAGACCGCGCCGACCACGCAGCCGTCCAGGCGGTTGTCGTCGAGCAGGGACTGCGCCCGGTCCATCATGTCCTGCGTGGCGATCAGCACCCGCGCGCCGGAATCGCTGGCGTAGTAGGCGACCTCCTCGGCGGTGCTCATGGCGTTCATCGCCACCACCACGGCATCGCACCGCAGCACCGCGTAGTAGGCGATGACGAACTGCGGGCAGTTCTGCATCAGCAGCATCACGCGGTCGCCGCGCCGCACGCCCAGCCGCTGCTGCAGGTAGCCGGCCAGCGCCAGTGCATCCGCATGCAGGCTGCGGTAGCTGGTCGAGCGGCCGTAGTAGGAGATCGCGACCTTGTCCGGCGCGGCCTCGGCGCTTCTGGCGAGGTGGCTGAACAGGTTGCGATCGGCCACTTCCAGCGTCTGCGGAACGCCGGCGGGCCAGTGTGCGTAGTGGCGGGTCAACCGTGCCATGAAAGCTGCCTTGAGGCGTGCCTGGCTAGAAACCGCCGCGCCCGCCGCCGCAGATCAGCGTCTGGCCGGTGACGTAGTTCGACTCCGGAATGCAGAACATGTAGACCGAGCCCGCCGCTTCCTCGGGCGTGCCGGGGCGGCCCAGCGGAATCTCGCTGCTGGCGCGCTCGATGGTCTCGGGGCGCACGCCGATGCGGATTTCCTTGCCCTCGATCTGGATCGTCTTGGCTTCCTTCACGGGCTGCGTGAGCCGGGTGGCGATGAAGCCGAAGGCCACGCAGTTCACGTTGACCTTCATGCGGCCCCATTCCTTGGCCAGCGTCTTGGTCATGCCGACCAGGCCCGCCTTGGCCGCCGAGTAGTTGACCTGTCCCGTGCTGCCCTGCGTGCCCGAGATCGAGGAGATGTTCACCACCTTGCGAAACACCTCCTTGCCGTTCTCGGCCTCGGCCTTGCTCACTTCGCGAAAGTACGGCTGCGCGGCGCGCAGCACCTGGAACGGCGCCTTCAGGTGGCAGTCCAGGATCGCGTCCCACTGCTCATCGCTCATCTTCTGGATCACGTTGTCCCAGGTGTAGCCGGCGTTGTTGACGATGATGTCGATGGCGCCGAAGGCGTCGAGCGTCGCCTTGACGAAGTTGGTGCCGAAGTCCGGCGCGGTCACGCTGCTGGCGAACGCGACGGCCTGGCCGCCGGCGGCGCGGATCTCGGCCACCACCTCTTCGGCCGGTGCGGCGTCGAGGTCGTTGACCACCACCTTGGCGCCTTCATGGGCGAGCTTCAGCGCGATGCACCGGCCGATGCCGCGTCCTGCGCCGGTGACCATGGCCACTTTGCCTTCGAGATTTCTGTTCATGCTTGCTTTCTCCTATGGATGAATTTCAAAGGGCGGCCACCACGGCTTCGCCGAGGATCTTCACGTCGCCGTTCTGGTTGGCGCACTGCACTTCGACACGCAGGCGCGGCTCGCCTTCGTGCTCGAAGCGCTCGGTCACGCGGCCGGTGCACAGCGGCACGTCGTGCACCTGCGTGATGCCGGTGAAGCGCACATGCAGGCGCCGCAGCCGCTCCTGCCCTGCCCAGTTCGTGACCAGCCGTCCCACGTAGGCGGCCGAGAGCATTCCGTGCGCGAACACGTCGTCCAGGCCGGCGTTGCGGGCGAAGTCGATGTCGATGTGAATCGGGTTGTGATCGCCCGAGGCGCCGGCATACAGCGCCAGCGTGGTGCGGGAGATCGCGGGCAACTGCAGCGCGGGAATGCTGTCGCCCACCTGCAGGTCTTTCAGTGCCGGGGTCGTCATGTGGTCATGCCTCCGCAAGCTGGCGTTGCACGAGGGCCGTGCGCAGGTCGGCGATGTGCACGCCGTCCTGGTTGGTCACGCGGGTCTGCTTCACCAGGAACTCCAGCGCGCCGCCCTTCTTGTCGTAGACGTCGACGATCTTCGGCTCGTAGCTGAGGACATCGCCGGCATAGGCCTGCGCGTGGTATTCGTAGCTTTGCTCCGCGTGCAGCAGGCGCTTGAGGTCGATGCGGGCCAGGTCCAGCAGCGCGCGCGTCTGGAACAGCCGGCCTTCCAGGCACGACAGGAAGGTGGGCGGCACGCGCAGCGCGCGGTGGCCAGCGTCGCGTGCGGCCGACGCATCGAGGTAGGTGGCATCGGTCTCGCCGATGGCCTGCGCATACGAGCGCACTGCCCCCTCTTCGACGGCGAGGCTGCGCTTGCCGAGGGCGTGGCCGATGAGGTTGCGGTCGAGCATGTCGCCTCCCCGCTCAGTTGCGGCCGTACAGCGTCACCACGCAGGCGCCGCCAAGACCCAGGTTGTGCTGCAGCGCGAGCGTCACGCCGTCCACCTGCCGCTGGTCGGCCGTGCCGCGCAGCTGGTGCGTCAGCTCGTAGCACTGCGCGAGACCCGTTGCGCCCAGCGGATGGCCCTTGGACAACAGGCCGCCCGACGGGTTGGTCACCACCCGCCCGCCGTAGGTGTTGTCGCCGTCCTCGACGAACTTCTCGCCCTCGCCCACCGGGCACAGGCCCAGTGCTTCGTAGGTCAGCAGTTCGTTCTGGGCAAAGCAGTCGTGCAATTCGCAGACGCGGATGTCCGCGGGGTCGACGCCGGCCTTCTCATAGACCTTGTTCGCCGCCGCCTGTGCCATGTGGAAGCCGGCGTAGCTGATCATCGAGGGCGGGTCGAAGGACGCGACCGGGTCGGTGGTCATCGCCTGCGCCAGGATCTGCACGTCGCTGCGCAGGCCGTGCTTCTTCGCGAACTTCTCGGACACGATCAGCGCGGCGGCCGCGCCGCAGGTCGGCGGGCAGGCCATCAGGCGCGTCATCACGCCGGGCCACATCACCTTGTCGTTCATCACGTCCTCGGTGCTGAGCACGTTCCTGAAGATCGCCAGCGGGTTGGCGGCAGCATGCCGGCTGGCCTTGGCGCGGATGGCGGCGAAGGTCTGCATCTTCGTGCCGTACTTCTGCATGTGCTCGCGGCCCGCGCCGCCGAAGGTGCGCAGGGCCTGTGGCAGCTCGGGCACGTCGGCCGTGAGGTCGCTCACGATGTGCGAGACGCGGGCCCGCGTGCGGGGCCGGTCGTCCCAGTGCGATTTGAGCGCGCCGGCCTGCATCTGCTCGAAGCCCAGTGCCAGCACGCAGTCGGCGTCGCCCAGCGCGACGGCCTGGCGCGCGAGGTACAGCGCGGTCGAGCCGGTCGAGCAGTTGTTGTTGACGTTGACGACCGGAATGCCGGTGAGCCCGACTTCATACAGCGCCGTCTGCCCGCAGGTCGAGTCGCCGTACACGTAGCCCACGTACGCCTGCTGCACCAGCTCGTAGCCGATGCCGGCATCGGCCAGCGCGCGGCGCACCGCGTCGGCGCCCATGTCGGTGTAGCTCGGGCTCGCGCCAGGCTTGGCAAACGGGATCATGCCGACACCGCCGACCAGGACTTTTTCACTCATGGTTTCTCCAGTTCAGTAAGGGGGAAGAAGGAAGGAAAGTCGTAGGCAGCGCGGCGCCTACAGCTTGCGTGCGATGAGGTCGCGCATGACCTCGTTGGCGCCGCCCACCACGCGCGAGACGCGGTAGTCGGTGAAGGCGCGTGCGATGGGGTACTCCAGCATGTAGCCGTAGCCGCCGTGCAGCTGCACCATGTCGTCCAGGCACTTCCACAGCGCCTCGGTGGCGTACATCTTGGCGATGGCCGCCTCCTGCACGCTGAGCTTGCGGCGCAGGTGTTCGCCCAGGTAGTAGTCGACCAAGGTGCGCACGGCCACCGACTGCGCCTTGACGTCGGCCAGCTTGAACTTCGTGTTCTGGAAGTCCCACACGGTCTGGTTGAAGGCGCGGCGGTCCTTCACGTATTCGAGCGTGAGGCCGAGCAGGCGCTCCAGCGCAACAGCGGCATACAGGGCGATGATCAGGCGCTCCTGTGCCAGCTCCTGCATGAGGTAGGCGAAGCCCTGGTTCTCTTCGCCCAGGCGATTGGCCACGGGCACGCGCACGTTGTCGAAGAACAGTTCGGCGGTGTCGGCCGCGGGCTGGCCCACCTTGTCGAGCTTGCGGCCGCGGCGAAAGCCTGCGCGGTCGGCCTCGACCATGATCAGGCTCACGCCCTTGGCGCCGGCGGCCGGATCGGTCTTGCACACCAGCAGCACCATGTCGCAGCTCAGGCCGTTGCTGATGAAGATCTTGCTGCCGTTGATAACGTAGTCGTCACCGTCGCGCACGGCGGTGGTGCGGATCGCCTTCACGTCGGAGCCGCCGCCCGGCTCGGTGATGCCCACCGCCAGGATCTGCTCGCCGCGGCAGATGCCTGGCAGCCATTGCTGTTTCTGCGCTTCGGTGCCCAGGCGCACGATGTACGGCGCAATGATGTCGGAGTGCAGCGAGAACCCCGCGCCCGACACACCCGCGCGGTGCACCTCTTCGAGCACGACCGCCGCATGGCCGAAGTCGCCGCCACCGCCGCCGTATTCGGCCGGCACCGTCACGCACAGCAGGCCTTCGCGGCCGGCCTTGAGCCAGGTCTCGCGGTCGATCCGGCCGGCCTGGTCCCACGCGGCCTGGCGCGGCACGCACTCGCGTTCAAAGAAGCGCTGTGCGCTGGGCCTGAGCATTTCGTGGTCTTCGCGAAAGACCGTGCGATTCACATCCACTGGGAGCTCCTCTCGATGCGTCTGTTGATGGAACTTCGGCGTTGGGGAAACCGGTCGCCTTGGGGTTCATGATCGCCACTCGCAGCGCAAGATTCACTAGCCGTAATGGCGAGTCGGCGCACGCATTCAGTCCATCTTTGCCCCGGAGATCCGCACGAGCTTCTCGATGACCGGCCCGCTGGCTTCGAAGCCCTCGCGCGCTTCCCTGGCGCTGTTGCCAACGCCGATCAGGCCGAAGACCTGGAACCGCGCCCTGAGCTGCACGGTTTGAATGGCCGCCCTCGCCTCCTTCTCCAGGCGGGCGAGCACGGGCGCCGGGGTGCCCGCGGCCACCATCATGGTCAGCCCGCCGATGATCTTGAACTCCGGGTCGCGAAAGCCGGCCTCGATCAGCGTCGGCACGCTCGGCAGGTCGTCGAGCCGCTGCTCGCCCACCACGGCCAGCGGCCGCAGCTGGCCGCTCGCGAAGTGCGGCGACAGGGAGCCGGCCGTGGCGAAGGCCCATGGGATGTGGCCGCCGATGAGGTCCTGAATCATGGGCGCCTCGCCCTTGTAGGGCACATGCGACATGCCGAGTTGCCGTGATTCGCCGAGGTAGGAACTCATCAGGTGCCCGGACGAGCCCACCCCATAGGAGCCGTAGCTGACCTTGCCTTTGTTGGACCTGGCCCATGCAATGAACTCCGTCATGTTCCTGGCAGGCACATCCTTGTGCACCGCCAGCACCAGGCTCGCATCGCAGATGTGCGTCACGAACGCGAGGTCCCGGCGCACGTCGTAGGGCACCTTCGAGAACGTGTGGTGCGCGTAGTAGATGGGCGTGGTGTGCGTCACCAGCAGCGTGTAGCCATCGGCAGGCGCGCGCGCCACGAGCTGCGTGGCCAGCATGCCCGACGCGCCGGGCTTGTTGTCGACGACGATGATCTGCCCCAGCGCCTTGCCCATCGCGTCGGCCAGCGAGCGTGCAATGGCATCCGACGCGCCGCCGGCCGGCGCGGGCACAACCATGGTGATGGAACGGGTCGGAAAGCCCTGGGCGAAGCCCGGAGCGCTGCACGCCAGGGCGGCGGCGAGCACGAAGGTCTGGATGCGGTTCATGGCGGGTTCCTCGCCGGACGCACGGTCCGGACAGATGGCAAGACGGACAGGTCGAACGCGAAAGGGCCGCCGGCGTGCTACTCCGGCTGAAGGCCCGTGGTCGTGATGTAGTGCTTCCAGCGCGCCTGGTCTTCGCGGATGGCCTTCGTGAACTCAGCCGAGGCCGCCGGGTAGGCCGCCGTGCCGCGCCGCGCGAAATGCGCCTGGGCTTCAGGCGACGCGACGAACTCCACGGCCAGCAGCGAGAGCTTGTCCACGATGGGCCGCGGCGTGCCGGCCGGCGCGAACAGGCCCAGCCAGCTCGTCAGGGTGGCATCGCCCAGGCCCAGCTCGCCCAGCGTGGGTACATCGGGCAGCGCCGCAACGCGCACCGGGCTCGACACCGCCAGTGCCCGGAGCTTGCCGCCTTCCACCTGCGGCACGGCCTGCGACACCTCCAGCATCGCGTAGTCGATGGTGCCGGCGAGCAGGTCGGGCAGCATGCCCGACGAACTCTTGTAGGGCACGTCCAGCGCCTGGACCTTCGCCAGGCCGTTGATCGCCGCGGTCATGACCTTGTAGCCCGATGTGCTGGTGCCATAGCTGAGCTTTCCGGGATGGGCGCGCGCGGCCGCCAGCAAGGCGTCCAGGCTGCGGTACGGCGACGTGGCCGGCACCGTCACCACGATGGGGACCACGGACATGCGCGCGATCGGCAGCAAATCCTTGTTCGCGTCGTAGGGCAGGCTCTTGAACATGTAGGGGTTGGCGGCCACGGCGCTGGCCACCGCCAGCAGCAGCGTGTAGCCGTCGGGCGCCGCCTTGGCCACGTGGTCCGACGCCAGGATGCTGTTGGCGCCAGGCCGGTTCTCCACATAGAACGACTTGCCGGTCTTGTCGCTGAGGTACTTGGCGGCCAGCCGGGTGAAGTCGTCGACCCCGGTGCCCGCGCCGCTGACCGACACGATGCGCACCGGCCGGTCGGGGTAGGCCGCGGGCTGCGCCGTCGCCGATGCGGCAAGGCCCAGCAAGGCCCCCCACAGGCTGAGCCGCAGGACCCGCCGGTGCAGGGTGGTGGCATCTTGCGAGTGCGTGAACATGGTCTTGTCTCCTGGTGAAAGTCGGAAAGCCGCAACGACGGGAACCGTCTGAAAAACTCAATGCCTGCCGTACAGCGTGACCACGCAGGCGCCGCCCAGGCCCAGGTTGTGCTGCAGCGCCAGCCGCGCGCCCTCGACCTGGCGCTTGTCCGCGGTGCCGCGCAGCTGGTGCGTCAGCTCGTAGCACTGCGCCAGGCCGGTGGCGCCCAGCGGATGGCCCTTGCACAGCAGGCCGCCGGAAGGATTGGTGACGACACGGCCGCCGTAGGTGTTGTCGCCGTCCAGCACGAACTGCTCGGCACCGCCTTCGGGGCACAGGCCCAGCGATTCGTAGCTCAGCAGTTCGTTGTGCGCGAAGCAGTCGTGCAGTTCGACCACCGGGATATCCCGTGGGTCGACACCGGCCTGCTCGTAGACCGCGCGCGAGGCGCGCTGAGCCATGTAGCTGCCGACGAAGCCTTTCATGGTCGGCGGCTCGAAGGACTCCTGCGGGTCCGTGACCATGGCCTGCGCCAGGATCGCGACGTCGGTGCGCAGGCCGTGCCGCCGCGCGAACGCGGGCGAGCAGACGACCGCTGCCGCCGCGCCGCAGGTGGGCGGGCAGGCCATCATGCGGGTCATCACGCCGTCCCACATGACCTGGTCGTTCATGACGTCTTCGGTCGTCACGATCTTCCTGAACAGCGCCAGCGGGTTGTTCGCCGCATGGCGGCTGGCCTTGGCGCGGATCGCGGCGAAGGTGGACATCCGGGTGCCGTACTGGCGCATGTGCTCGCGGCCGGCGCCGCCGAAGGTCACCAGGTTGCGCGGGATCTCGCCGGCATCGCCGCACAGCGCGTCCTGGATCGGCAGCACGTCGCCGCGCGGGATCGGGCGATCCGGAAAGTTGGAGCGCGTGGCGCCCGGCTGCATCTGCTCGAAGCCCAGTGCCAGCGCGCACTCGACCTGTCCGCTCTGTACCGCGGCGCGCGCCAGGTAGAGCGCGCTGGAGCCGGTGGCACACGCGTTGTTGACGTTGAACACGGGGATGGCCGTGCGGCCCACGCGGTACAGCACGCCCTGCCCGCAACTAGTGTCGCCGTAGACATAGCCGGCGAAGGCCATCTGCAACTGGCCGTAGCCAATGCCGGCGTCGGCCAACGCCAGGCGCACGGCATCGCCGCCCATCTCGAGGTAGCTGGGGCCCGCGTCGGGCTTGGTGAAAGGCACCATGCCCACGCCGGCGACCAGAACGTTGTCAGTCATGCGCTTGTTCCTTCGCGATTCAGGAGGTGGACCGCCCGGCCGCCATGCGGTCCCAGTCGTAGCGGAAGGCGCCGTCGCGCGCGAAGTCGGCCACGGCCTGGGCGTGATAAGGCGTCTGCATGGCCACGGCCTGCGCGCTGGCCTCGGCCGTGAACATCGCGGCGCAGTCGGTCTCGAAACTTCGGTTGACCAGGTTCTTGGTCATGCCGGCCGCCTCGCGCGGGCCTGCGCACAGGCGCTGCGCGAACGCCCTCGCCTCGGCCTGCAACGCATCGTCCGCATGGACCGCATGCACGAGGCCCCAGGCCTGCGCCTCCTCGGCCCCCAAGCGGCGCGCCGTCAGCATGAGCTCCTTCGCGCGGGACAGGCCCACGATGCGCGGCAGCGTGTGCAGCAGGCCGAAGTCGGGCACGGCACCCAGGCGCGCGAACGAGGCGCAGAACACCGCGCGTGTCGACGCGAGCACGAAGTCCGCCTGCAATGCCAGGCCGAAGCCCGCGCCGTAGGCCGGCCCGTCGACCGCGGCAACCACCGGCACCTCGAGTTCGCGCAGGCGGGTCAGCCACTGGTGCGCCTTGCGCAGCCGGCCACGCATGTAGTCCGCCGTCGCCACGCTCGGGTCGGTCAGCCGTTCGCGCATGAACTTGACGTCGCCGCCGGCCGAGAAGCTGCCGCCCGAGCCGGTGATCAGCAGCACGCGGATCTCGCGGTCGCTCTCGACGCGCGCGATGACGTCGACGTAGTCCATCTGCAGTTCGGTCGACAGTGCATTGCGCAGCGCCGGTCGCTGGTGACTGAGTTCGGCGATGCCGCCTTCGATGCGCAGCTGCGACGCGCGCAGGGTTTCGGTGGTGTCGTTCATGTCTGTGGTTCCTGGTTCAGTTCAGGCTTGGCATAGCGCTCGCGCAGCGCGCGCTTGTAGAGCTTTCCGGTGGGGAGACGCGGCATCTCGTCGATGAAGTCCACCGAGCGCGGCAGCATGTAGCTCGCGACCTTGCCGCGCAGGAAGGCGATGAGCGCTTCGGCCAAGGCCGGCGTGGGCGCCACGCCGGGCGCGGGCTCGATGACGGCCTTCACGGCCTCGCCCATCTCGGCGTCGGGCACGCCGATCACGGCGGCGTCCTGCACGCTGGGGTGCAGGGCCAACGCATCCTCGATGGCCTGCGGGTAGATGTTCACCCCGCCCGAAATGATCATGTAGAAGAGTCGGTCGGTCAGGTACAAGTAGCCGTCCGTGTCCAGGTGGCCGATGTCGCCGATCGCGGTCCAGTTCGGGTGCCGTGGATGCTGGGCCGCGCGGGTCTTGCCGGGGTCGCGGTGATAGTGAAAGGGCAGCGTGTCGCGCTCGAAATAGATCAGCCCGTCCTGGCCCGCCGCGAGTTCGTTGCCGTCGTCGTCGCAGATGCGCAGCACGCCCAGCACGGCGCGGCCCACGGAGCCGGGGTGCGCGAGCGCTTCGCGGCTGTCGATGGAGGTCAGGCCATTGCCCTCGCTGCCGCCGTAGTACTCCACCACGATCGGGCCCCACCAATCGATCATGCGCCGCTTGACCTCGGCGGGACACGGCGCCGCGGCATGGATGGCCACGCGGTGGCTGGACAGGTCGAAGGCTTTGCGCGATGTGTCCGGCAGCTTCAGCAACCGGATGAACATGGTCGGCACCCACTGGCTGTGGGTGACGCGGTAACGCTCGATCAGCGCCAGCGACTCGACCGCATCGAACTTGGGCATGAACACCACGGTGCCGCCGAAGAAGTGCGTGTTGGTCGCATAGGACAGCGGGGCCGCGTGGTACAGCGGCGCCGTGGACAGGTAGACCGAACCGGCGTCGAACTTGTACCGGTGCATCATCATCAGGCGCGGGTCGGCCACGTCGTCGTCGAAGCGCGCACGGGCCGCCGCGCGCACGATGCCCTTGGGCCGGCCGGTCGTGCCGGAGCTGTACAGCAGCGTGCCGCCCACCCACTCCTCGGCCAGCCGCTGCGCCGGTGCGGCGGCCACGGCCTGCTCGTAGGACTCCCATCCGGGAACGACGCCGTCGATCATCAGCCGCCGCGCGCAGTGCGGCGTGATGCCGGCCAGTTCGGCCGCGACGCCGGCCATCGCGACCGAGGAGATCAGCACCTGCGCACCGCTGTCCTCCACGATGTAGGCCACCTCCCCCGCCGTGAGGAACCGGTTGACCGCCGTCAGCAGCAACCCCGAACGGAAGGCGGCCCAGGCCACCTCGAAGCAGCGCATGTGGTTCTCCAGCAGCATCGCGATGCAATCGCCGCGGCGCAGGCCCTGCGCGTACAGCACCTGCGCGAGCCGGTTGGAGCGTTCGTCCAGTTCGCGGTAGCTGAGGCGCTCGCCGCTGCTGCCGTTGATGACGGCGGGCTTGTCCGGCGTCAGGGCGGCAAAGTCTCCAAGGTAGTTCGCCGTTTTCATGCGGTGCCTCCTCGCGCGGACCGGTGTCCGCAGTCCTTGTTCATGTCACGCGTTCGACGCATTCAGCTGGCCGCTCAGGTCGGCGTTCGGCGCCGCGCGCGCGACGAGGCCGGGCAGCACCTCGCCCAGCTCGGCGACGGTCCAGCGGCTGTCCTTCTGCACGTGAGGACCGGCGCGCCACCCTTCGGCCACCGTGATGCGCCCGCCCTTGGCGCCGAACACCCGGCCGGTGACGGCGCCGGAATGCACGCTGCCCAGCCAGACGACCAGCGGCGCCACGTTCGCCGCGTCCAGCGGGTCGAACCCCGCGGCGCCGGCCGGTGCCTTGGGGTTGAGCTGGCCGCTCTTGAACAGGTCTTCCGTGAGGCGGCTCATCGCGGTCGGGTAGATCGCATTGACCGTCGCGCCATAGCGCTCCAGCTCGCGCGACGCGACGATGGTCATGTTGGCGATGCCGGCCTTGGCCGCGCCATAGTTGGTCTGCCCGACGATGCCGTACAGGCCCGACGACGAACTGGTGTTGACGACGCGCGCCACGCGCGGCCGGCCGGCCTTGGCCTCTTCGCGCCAGTACGCGGCGGCATGGCGCATCGGTGCGAAGGTGCCGCGCAGGTGGACGCGGATCACGGCGTCGAAATCGTCGATGTCCATGTTCACGAGCGTCTTGTCGCGCAGGATGCCTGCGTTGTTGACCAGCACGTCGAGCCCGCCGAACGCGGTGATCGCGGCCTCGATCAGCCGCCTGGCGCCCTCCCAGTCGGACACGTCGTCGGTGTTGGCCACGGCCTCGCCGCCCATCGCGCGGATCTCGGCCACCACTTCCTGCGCGGGGCCGTTCATGGCGCCCGTGCCGTCGGGCCTGGCGCCCAGGTCGTTGACGACCACCTTCGCGCCCTGGCGCGCGAACTCCAGTGCGTATTCGCGGCCGAGGCCGCGGCCGGCGCCGGTGATGACGACCACGCGGTCCTTGCAGAGCTGTTGCATCTCCATTCCTTTCGTTTCGCTGGGATCGATGTGCCGGACCGGGCGGTCCGCAGCGGCAGTCGCCTGACAGGCGCTGTCGCATGCATCGATGATGCGAAGCCGAAGGCCGCGAGCCACTAGCCGCGATGGCTAGCCGGTGTTCAGTGCAGCCTGGGGGTTTCCCGGACCAGCGAGAGATCGCGCATGCGCGCAACCGCTTCGTCGCGCTCGGCGACGCCCAGCTTGCTGTAGATCTTGCGCAGATGCCACTTCACGGTGTGGGGCGTGACGCCCAGCACGCGAGCGATTTTCTTGTTGGGCATGGCCTGCGCCACGAGGTCGAGCACCTCGCGCTCGCGCTCGTTGAGCAGGTCGACGGCCACGCCTTCGGCTGCGGCGCTCTTGGCCATGCGGACGGCCGCGCGTGCGCGTCGCGTGGCCGCGGCCGCCTCCAGCAGCCGCCGTGCATAGAACGCAAGGACCGGGTCGAGTGCCGCATCCGCCAGCAGCGCATCGAGGAGCGACGGCACGTTCGCCGATACGTCCAGCAGGCTGCGCACGAGACCGAGCCGATGGCCCAGCCGCAAGGCTTCGATCGCCTGCTCACGCGCGGGCCGCTGGTTGCCGCGCCCCGACTCCGCGATGGCCAGTTGCAGCCGAAGGGCCGCCAGGATGCGCAACCGGCCAGCCGATTCGGTGCACGCCACGAGGGGCTTCAGGCAATCGACGGCGCCGTCGAAGTCGTTCCAGTGCAGGCACATGTCGGCGCGCGCACGCTCGGTGATGCGCCAGGTTTCGGCGGCCGTGCCCTTGCCCGCATCGGCATGGCGCACGTTCAGCACCTTGATCCGCTCGAACACCTGGTCGGCCTGCGCGGTCTCGCCTTGCTTGAGATACAGGCGCAGGCGCAGGACCAGCGCATGCGCGAGCAGGCGGTCCAGGCTGTGGCGCACGGCGTAGTCCTCCAGGTGGTCGAGGTGGTCGAGCGCTTCGAGGCGCCGGCCCGCCAGCCAGTGCGCGCACGCCAGGACGACGAAGGCGCGCAGCACGGCATCGGGAATCGAGGCGCGCTCCAGCACTTCGATGCGCGGTTCGAGCAGGCTGCAGGCGGCCTCGAGTTCGTTCCACTCGTAGAGCACGTCGCTTTGCAGCCCCGCGGCCATGCTGGCCACGCCGATGCGGGCGGCGCCGTGTCCTTGCGCCTCCTGCAGTACCGCGCGGAACAGGTGCTCCGCTTCAGTCATGCGGCCTTCGAGCGCAAAGCTCATGCCGGCGAGGCAGCGCGCAATCAGGCCGCGCCCGGTCGAGGTGCCGTGCTGCTGCGCGGCCTCTTCCAGCAGCGCGCGGGCCTCGGCGTAGGCATCGCGGTACATGTGCATCCAGGCCAGCAGGTGGTTGCGCCCGGCGAAGATGGCCTGTGCGTCGTCGGGAATGGCTTCGAGCTGCGGCGCGATCGCCAGCAGGGTCTCGGTGTCGTCGCGCTGAAGCGCCAGGCCGCCGCGCAGCAGCGTGAGACCCCGGCGCTGCAGTGCGTCCAGCGTGTCGAATTCCGCCTCCAGCTGCGAGATGCTGCCCTCCAGCGCTTCGATATCGCGCGCATACAGGCGCAGGTAGGCCGCCACGAGCCGCAGCCCGAAGCGCGCCTGCACCTGGGCCATCGGCAGCCGCCGCATGAGGCCACCCAGCGAGGTCAGTTCGCCCCGGGCCAGCAGGTCGGACGCGCAGGCCTCCACGATGTCGGCTGCCGCGTGCGCATCGCCCGCCAGCACCGCATGGCGCACGGCTTCGTCGAAGTGCCCGTGCGCCTCGAACCAGCGCCAGGCCGCGCCATGCAGTGCACCGCGTTCCTCGCCCGGCAGCCTTTCCAGGCGCGCCAGCAGGATCTCGCGCAGCAGCGGATGCACGCGATACCAGGTCTCGCGGTCGTGGCTGCTGACCTGGCTGATGAACAGGTTCTCGCTGTCCAGGCGTGCCAGCCGCAACGCCATGTCCGCACCGGCGTGCGGCAACACCAGCAACGCGGCGCACAGGGAGGCGCAGAAACGGTTGCACAGGGCCAGCCGCGTGAGCAGCGCCAGCTCATCGGGCGGCAGGTGCGCCAGCACCTCGCCTTCGAAGTAGCTGGCGAAGGCCTGCGCGTCGCGCACCTGCACCCGGGCATACGGGGCGCCCCGCTTGGCCTGCATGTCGACCACGAACAGCTGCAGGCCGGCCACCCAGCCATCGGTGAGCTCGTGCAGCACCTGCACGTCGCGCTTGTCGATGCTGGCCAGCTGCTCGCGCAGGAAGCGCTCGGTTTCCTCGGCGGTGAAGCGCAGGTCGCGCAGGTCGAACTCGCTCACGAGGCCCTGGGAGCGCAGCCGCGCGAACGACAGCGGCAAGGCGGTGCGCGAAGCGAAGGCCAGGTGCAGCCGCGGCGGTGCGTAGTCGAGCAGCCACTGCAGCACCTGGAAGATGCGCGCGTCCTCCAGGTGCTGGAGATCGTCGAGCATCAGCACCAGCTCCCGCGAGCGCGACGAGATGGCCTGCACGACGGTGATCACGGCATGCTCGAGCGCCGACTCGTCGCTGTCCCGCCCCATCAGCAGCGCCGCTTCGCGCACCGCCTCGGGATCGACCTCGCCGATGCTGGCCAGCAGGCAGTCGAAGAAGCGTGTCGGCTCGCAATCTTCGGCGGACAGCGACAGCCAGGCGACGTCGAAGTCCAGCGCCAGCAGGGCCTGCCGCCAGGCCACCAGCGTGCTGGTCTTGCCGCTGCCCGCGGGCCCCTGCACGACCACGCAGCGCTGGCGCCGGGCCTCCAGCAGCCGCGCCTGCAAGGCGTCGCGCGGCACCAGCCGGCGCGACGGGCGTGGCGGAAGCAGCTTGGTGCTGGCGACCGGTTCGATCCTGCGCTCCGGCACCGTCGCAAGGCTGGGGTTCAAGGATTCATCCATGGACACGAAGGAAGAAACTCCCCGCAGTATGGAGCGCCGATGCGCAAGTCAGCGTCGCGCGGTGCGCCATTCGGCGGCGATGGCGGCGAGGTCGGCGTCCGGCCGTTCCTGGGGCGCCCTGGGCATGGCGGGCACGGTGCGGCTGAAGCGCGGCGCCGGGGCCGGCTGCACCACGCCCTCGACCTCGACGAAGGTGCCGCGCGCCTTCATGTGCGCATGCTGCGGCGCCTCGGCAAAGGACAGCACCGGCGCAAAGCAGACATCGCTGCCTTCGAGCAGGTCGCACCACTGTTGCCGCGTGCGCGACTTGAAACGCTGCGCGATCTGCACCTTGGCCTGTGCCCATGCGCCGCGGTCGTGCTGGTCGCCGAGCGCTGCGGCATCGAGGTCCAGCTTCTGCAGCAGCTGCGCATAGAAGCGCGCCTCGATCGGGCCGACCGAGATCCAGCCGCCGTCCTGGCATTCGTAGACCTCGTAGAACGGCGCGCCGGTGTCCAGGATGTTGGTGCCGCGCCGCTCGTCCCACAAGCCCGCGGCATGCAGGCCGTAGAAGGAGGTGGCCAGCGAGGCCGCGCCGTCGACGATGGCGGCATCGACGACCTGGCCCTGGCCGGAGCCGCGCGCTTCCAGCAGCGCCGCCAGCACGCCCATCACCAGGTAGAGCGCGCCGCCGCCCATGTCGCCGGCCAGGGCCAGGGGAATCGAAGGCGCCTGGTCCTTGCGGCCGATGGCGTTCAGCGCGCCGGTGAGCGCGAGGTAGTTCACGTCGTGGCCCGCGGCGTGCGCGAGCGGGCCGGTCTGGCCCCAGCCCGTCATGCGGCCGTACACGAGGCGTGCATTGCGCGCGAGACAGATTTCAGGACCGAGCCCGAGGCGCTCCGCCACGCCGGGCCTGAACCCCTCGATCAGCACGTCGGCGTTCTCCACGAGTTCCAGCACCTGCTCGACGGCCGTGGGCTGCTTGAGGTCGAGCATCGCGCATTGGCGGTTGCGCAGCAGCAGGTTGTATTTGGCCGGGCGCTTGACGCCCAGGTCGGCCGCTTCGGTGCGATCGATGCGCAGCACCGTGGCGCCCAGGTCGGCCAGCAGCATGCAGGCCATGGGGCCCGGGCCGATGCCGGCGAGCTCCACGATCCTGATTCCTTGCAAGGGTCCCATTCGCTTGTCTCCTTCGATGCGTGGCGACTGCCGCCCACGCGGATTGGTGAAAACTCAGGCCAGGGCCGGCGCGGACAAGCGCAGCCGAACGAAATCGAACAGCCCGTCGGGTTGCGCCAGCAGGGCCTCGCCCAACAGGCGCGCGCACTGCGTCTCCGTGCCCGGCACGGCCCGCCACTCATGCAGGCGGCGCGTGTACAGGCCGAGCACATGTTCCTCGGTGATGCCGATGGCACCGAACACGGCGTGCGCGATGGCGCAGACGCTGCGCGCCGCCTCGCAGGCCCGCAGCTTCGCGGTGGCCGCCAGCAACGGATCGGGTTGCACGCCCGCAGCGCTGCATCCCAGGCGTGCGGCCAGCGTGGCCGAATGCGCCTGCTCGCCCAGCACGCTGAGTTCCTGCTGCACGGCCTGGAACTGCGCGATCGGCCGGCCGAACTGCTTGCGGTCGCGCGCGTAGTCGGTCACCAGTTCGAGCACGCGCGCCATGGCGCCCGCCATGCCTGCGGCGTGAAGCGCGTTGCAAAGCGCCACGGCGTCGGCCGCGCCCGCATCGAAGCGCGCCACGGCGAGATCGGGTGTGTGCCACAGCAGGGTGGCCGAAGCCTGCGGGCGCCACGCACCCGGCGTGGCCGTTGCACGCTCGCGCGGCAGCAGCAGCCATTCGCCCTGCCAGCTCACGAGCACCTGCTGCGCGAGCGCGCCGCCGGGCACGTCGCGGCAAACGATGGAACCCGCGTCGCCGGGAACACCCGGTGCGATCGCGATGGGGCCGGCGCCGCGCCGCTCGCCATGCCCCGCCGCAGCCAGCAGTGCGCGCGCGACGGCGGTCTCGCCGAAGGGAAGCCCGAGCCCGGCCTTGCCGGCGGCGAACACGAGCGCGAACAGCTCGCGCAGCGACAGGCCCGCGCCGCCCTGCGCTTCCGCCACGAGTGCATCGGTGTAGCCGAGCGCATCGATGGCCTGCCACAGCGCGTCGGTGGGCGCGCCGGCTTCGACGGCGCGCAAGGTGTCGTCCGTGCACAGCGCGCGCAGCGGGCGTTCGAATTCGTCAAGGAGTGTGTCGTCCATCATGTGTCCTTGTGTGCGGCGCTGCTAGCGAACGCCCAGCCCGCGGGCGATGATGCCGCGCATGATCTGGCGCGTGCCGCCGCGCAGGGAAAAGCTCGGCGCCAGTTGCGTCACGTAGGCCAGGGTCTGCAACAGGCCAGCCGACGGCACGGGATGGCCGGGCGCGTCGAAGGCTTCCTCGATCCATCCGGGGACCGCCTGTTCGAACTCGGTGCCCAGGTCTTTCACCAGCGAGGCTTCGAAGGCGGGATCGAGCCCGCGGCCCAACTGCTCCGCCACCGCCAGAGACATCGCGCGCAGCACCGCCATGCGCGCGGCGATGCGGCCCGCGATGACCTGTGCGCCGGCCGCCGGCGCCGGGCCCTGGCGCAATTCGGCGAGCCAGGCTTCGGCGAGCACGAGGCTGGAGTAGATGCGCTCGGGCCCGCTGCGCTCGAAGGCCAGTTCGGCCGTCACCTGCTGCCAGCCCGCGCCCTCTTCGCCGACCAGCGCATCGGCCGGCAGCTCGACGTCCTCGAAGAGCACTTCGCAGAAATGCCCGTCGCCGCTGAGATCGCGGATCGGCCGCACGGTGATGCCCGGCAGCGTCAGGTCAACCAGCAACTGCGACAGGCCCTTATGCCGGTCTTCCGACGTGCCCGAAGTGCGGACCAGCGTGCACATGTAGTGCGCGCGGTGCGCATTGGTCGTCCAGATCTTGCGGCCATTCAGGCGCCAGCCGGTGGCGGTGGGCACGGCCCGCGAGCGGACACCGGCCAGGTCGGAGCCGGTGTCGGGCTCGCTCATGCCGATGCTGGTGAAGAGTTCGCCGCGCGCGATGCGCGGCACGAAGAACGCGCGCTGCGCCTCGCTGCCGTAGCGCAGGATCAGCGGCGCGGTCTGCCGGTCCGCGATCCAGTGGGCCGACACGGGTGCACCCGCGGCGAGCAGTTCTTCGAGCAGCACGAAGCGCGCGAAGCTGCTGCGCCCGGCGCCGCCATGGGCCTTGGGCAGCGTCAGGCCGATCCAGCCCTGGCGCCCGAGCGCGCGGCTGAAGTCGGCGTCGAACCCCATCCAGGAGCGCGCCCGCACGGCCGGCGCAACGCCGTGCAGCGCCGACTGCAGAAAGGCGCGCACCGGCGCGCGCAGGGCTTCGTCCTCCGGTGGAATCGCGACCAGCGAAAACGATTGCAGGGTGTTCAATGGTGTGTCCTCACAGATGCTTCATCGGGTTTTGCCCGCTTCGTTCGGGTGGGTGCAAGCGCCATAATCCGCGTGGCTCCTGCACCGTTTGGCAGCCGCAGCGGGCCACCCGTTACTGCCGCAATCACCGAGACATTCGCCCCCATGGAGCTTCGCCAACTGCGGCAGGTCGTCGTCCTGTCGGAGACGCTCAACTTTCACCGCGCCGCAGAGCGGCTGCACATGGCGCAGCCGCCGCTGTCCACCTCGATCAAGAAGCTCGAGGAAGAACTCGGCGTGCTCCTGTTCGACCGGCTCTCCACCGGTCTGCGGCTCACGGCCGCCGGCGAAGCCGTGCTGCAGAACGCCAAGCGCGCGCTGTTCTTCGTCGACGAGGTCCGCCGCGCGGCTCGCGACGGCGTGGCGGGCGAAGAGGGCCTGCTGCGCATCGGCTTCGTCGGCTCGGCCACCTATTCGCTGATGCCTCAGATCGTGCGCAGCTTTCACCGCCAGTACCCGCGCGTGGATCTGGAGATCGAGGAGTCGACCACCACCGATCTGCTGCGGCGCATCGAGGACCACTCGCTCGACCTCGCACTGGTGCGCTATCCGGTATTGACGCCGACCGCAGCGGAACTCACGGTGCTGCAACTGGACCACCTGGTGCTGGCCGTGAGCGCCGATTCGGCCTTCGCGCAGCGCAGCGAGATCGCCATCGCCGAGCTGGAGGGCGAGCCCTTCATCGCGTACTCGCGCACGCTGGTGCCCACCATGCATGTGCTGACCATGCAGGTGTTCCAGGATGCCGGCGTGCAGCCGCGCATCACGCAGGAGGCGGTGCAGGTCCAGACGATCCTCGGCCTGGTGGAAAGCGGCCTCGGCATGGCGCTGGTGCCGGCGGTGGTGCAGCGCTACGCCAGCAACGGCGTTCGCCTGATCCCGCTGACCGACATGCCGTCCAAATACACCGTGGGCATCGCGATGGCCACGCTGCCCGACGCCTTGACGCCGGCCGCACGCAATTTCATCGCGGTGGCGCATGCTGCTGTCCAGCCTTCTGCAACGCAGCCACCGGCTCAGTCTTCGTAGCCGATGTTGGCGGTCTTCACGATGCGCCGGGCCTTCTCGATCTCGGCCCGCTGAAACTCGCCGAAGGCCTGCGGCGCGCCGTAGAACACCGCCCCGCCCTGCAGGGTGATGAAGGTCCTGGCCTCGTCGCTGTCCATCAGCTCCTTGATGGCCTGCGACGCCCGGGTGAGCACGGGCTCGGGTACGCCCGCGGGAAAGAACACGCCGGTCCAGGCATACGACTCGTAGCCAGGCGTGCCGCTCTCGCTCACGGTCGGCACCTGCGGCAGTTCCTTGATGCGTTCGTTGGCGGCGACGGCCAGCGCACGCACCTTGCCGCCGCGCAGCAGCGGCATCACCGCGCTGACCTCCGCCATCGTGTAGTCGATGTTGCCGCCGGCCAGGTCGGTCATGGCCGCCGAGGTGCCCTTGTAGGGCACGGCCGTGGCCTTGATCTGGTTGCGCTCGTGCAGCAGTTCGAGCGCGACGCGGTAGGTGGCGGTGCCGCTGCCGAAGTTGAGCTTGCCCGGCGCCTGGCGCGCGGCCGCCACCAGGTCCTGCAGGGTCTTGAAGGGCGAGCTGGCGGGCACGACCAGCACCATCGGAAAACGGGCGATGCGCGCCAGCGGCTGGAAGTCTTTCACCGCGTCGTAAGGCAACTGCCGGAACACGGCCACGTTGGTCACCATCGGCGAGTTGCTGGCGACGAACATCGTGTAGCCGTCGGCCGGTGCGGTGGCCACGGCGCGCGCGGCAATGAAGCTGTCGGCGCCGGGCCGGTTGTCCACGAGAAAAGGCTGACCGAGCTTTTCGCTCAGGTGCCGGGCCAGGAAGCGGGCGGTGGTGTCGGCGCCACTGCCGGGCGGCAGCGACACGATGATCTTGACGGGCTTGTCCGGGTAGCCGGCCGCGGCCGCCAGCGTGGCGGCGCAACCCATTGAAAGCGCCAACAGCCAGCGCGTGAGGAAAGGGGTCTTCATGTCTCTGGTTCCTTGTAGTTGTCGTCCGGCCCGGTCATTGCGGGTCCGATGCCTGTCTTCTTATTCGGCCTCGATGCCCGCGGCCTGCACCGCGCCAGCCCAGCGCTTGAGCTCCGCGCGCAGATAGGTGCCGAACTGCTCGGGCGTGGAAGATTGGAGCAGCACGCCCTGCGGCTCGAACTGGCCGCGCAGGCTCGGGTCGGCCACCACCTTGCTGACGGCTTCGTTGAGCGCCTTGACGATGGCCGGCGGCGTGCCCTTGGGCACCAGCAGGCCGTGCCAGGTGGGTGCGTCAAAACCCGGGATCAGCGACTCGCCCAGCGCCGGCACGCCGGGCAGCACGCCGATGCGCGCCTTGCCGGCCACGGCCAACGCGCGCACGCGGCCATCGCGGATGAAGGGCAGCGACGAGTTCACGGCGTCGAGCAGGAACTGGGTCTGTCCGCTCATGAGGTCTGCCATGGCGGGTGCGGTGCCCTTGTAGGGCACATGCATCGCATCGAGCTTCAGGGCCTGCAGGAACAGCGCAACGCCCAGGTGTGTGACGTTGCCCTGCCCGCCCGAGCCGTAGGCGAGCTTGCCGGGCCGCGCCTTCATGTACTGCACGAATTCCTCGATGTTGGCGACGGGCAAGCTCGGGCTTGCCATGAGCACGGTCGGGATCAACGCGGGCAGCGCCACGGGCGCAAGGTCGCGCAGCGTGTCGTAGGGCAGGTTCTTGTGCAGCGCCGGGCTGATGGCCAGGCCCGACGAGTGGTACAGCACCGTGTAGCCGTCCGGTGCCGAGCGGGCCACGAACTCGGTCGCGATGTTGCCGCTGGCGCCGGTGCGGTTGTCGACGACCACCGGTTGCCCCAGCAGTTGCGAGAGCCTGAACCCGATGGCGCGTGCCACGACGTCGGTGGGCCCGCCCGCAGCGTAAGGCAGCACCAGCCGGATCGGCTTCTGCGGCCAGGCTTTGGGTTCATCGGCCGCGCGGGCCAGGGGCATCGCTGCGAGCGCACCCGCAGCGGCAAGGATGTGGCGCCGTTGAAAGGACATGGTCATTCCCCGCTGTCAGGTGCGCGCCGCGGCACGGGCCTTCGCCGCATCGAGAAAGGCATCGAGCGCGGACTCGTGCGCGGCGGTGTGGTGCGCCAGTGCCTGGAAGCCTGCCGACATCTCCAGCACCGTGTCGAGCCGCGCGTGCTGTGCTTCGCGCAGCAGCCGCTTGGTCATGCGCAGGGCGTGCGACGGATTGCTGGCGATGCGCTGCGCGAGCCGCAACGCCGTGGGCATCAGCGCATCGGGCTCGACCACATCGGAGACCAGCCCCCATTGCAGGGCCTGCGCGGCATCGATGGGATCGCCAGTGAAGGCCATTTCGCAGGCGCGCGACATGCCGACCGCGCGCGGCAGCAGCCACGCGCCACCGTCGCCCGGAATCAGGCCGAGCTTGACGAAGCTCTCGGCGAACACGGCCGTGCGCGAGGCAATGCGGATGTCGCACATGCAGGCCAGGTCGCTGCCCGCGCCGTAGGCCGGCCCGTTGACGGCCGCGATGGTCGGCACCTCGAGGTTGCACAGCGCCAGCGGCAGGCGCTGGATGCCGTCGCGATAGGCGTAACGGCTGTGCACCGGCTCGCCGAGCCCGCTGCCGATGGTGTCGCGCAAGGTCTTTAGGTTGCCGCCCGACGAGAACGCCGTGCCGGCACCGGTCAGCACCACGGCGCGCACGGACAGGTCGCGGTTGACGGTGTCGCACAGCGCGATCAGCGACTCGACGGCATCCGCGTCGGACAGTGCATTGCGGGTCTGCGGACGGTTCATCGTCACCACTGCGACGCCGCCGTCGCGCTCGATCTTGAGGAAGTCTTCCATGTCAGTGTGCCTTCTTTTCGTCTGCCGGCTTCATGCGCATCATGCGCAGCGGCGTGTAGGTGAGAACGGTCTTGCCATCCTGGTTGAGAACCGAATTGCGGGTGCGCACGAGGCCGCGTCCCGGCTTGGCGGTGGGGCGTCGCTCGATCACTTCGCATTCGACATGGATCGTGTCGCCCACGAAGGTCGGCGCGGCGATGTCGAGTTCCGCATTCAGGAACGCCAGGCCCGTGCCCTGCATGGACGGCGTGATCAGGCCCTCGGCGAAGGCATAGACCAGCGCACCCGGCACCACCCGGCCCGCGATCGCCATGTGCGCCCGGTCGCTGGTGTCGGTGAACAGTTCCTCGTTCAGCCAGCTCAGGTTGATGAAGCTCACGAGGTCCGCCTCGGTCACGGTGCGGGCACGGGAACGAAAGCGCATGCCCGATGGCAGCTCGTCGAAATGGAAGCCGGTGTTCAGCTGGATCAAGGGTGCGCTCCGTTCGGGTCCATGCGGTGGCGGTTCAACTCGCTTCGGAAATCAGTTCGGTGGGCAACAAGGTGGCGCCCTGCGCGGCCAGTGCCTCGATCTGCGCCGCGCTGTAGCCGGCCTCGGCCAGCACCTCGGCGCTGTGCTCTCCAAGCCTGGGCGCCTGGCGCACCACCGCGGGGGGCGAATCGGACCATCGCGTCGCGATCGCCATGGCACGCAGGCGTCCTTCGCTGGGGTGTTCCACGGTTTCGAAGAACCCCACGGCCTTGAGATGCGGGTCGTCCATCAGCGACTCGAGGGTGTGCATCGGCATGACCGGGATGTCCGCGGCTTCGAGCCGTGCGGTCCAGTCGGCCGATGTGCGGGTCTTCATCACCTGACCCACCAGCTGGTACAGCTCGCCGATGTTCTCGGTGCGCCGGCCGATGGTGCTGAAGCGCGGATCGGCCTCCATCTCCTGCGACTTGCCGATCAGGCCGAAGAAGGTCTTCCACTGCTTGTCGTTGTAGATCAGCACGCACAGATGACCGTCCAGCGTGGCATAGGGACGGCGATGCTCGTTGAGCAGCCGCGCGTAGCCGGCAGGCCCGATCGGCGGCTCGAAGGTGCAGCCGCCCATGTGGTCGCCGAGAACGAACTGCGCCATGGTCTCGAACATGGGCACGTCGATCGATTGCCCCCTGCCCGTGCGTTCGCGGTGGAAGAGGCCCGCCGACACGGCGTTGGCCGCGCTCATGCCCACGATGCGGTCGACCATGGCACTGGGCACGTAGCGCGGCACGTCGGCGCCCGCGCGCACGCCCAAGGTGGGAATCGCGGCCGCGCCCTGGATCAGGTCGTCATAGGCCGGCTTGGCCGCATAGGGCCCGTCTTGCCCATAGCCGTACACGCCGACATACAGGATGCGCGGATTGACGGCAGCAATGGCGGCGTAGTCCAGCCCCAGGCGCGCCATGGCCTGCGGCCGGACGTTGTAGATGAGCACGTCGGCATCGGCGGCGAGCCGCAGCAGCGCCTCGCGACCGTCGGGCTGCTTGAGATCCAGCACCACGCTGCGCTTGCTGCGATTGGCGTGCAGGAAGATGCCGCCCATGCCGGGGTTCCGGCCGGGCCCGATGCCGCGCACCGTGTCGCCGCCGGGCGACTCGATCTTGATGACATCGGCGCCCAGGTCGCCGAGGATCTGGGTGGCATAGGGGCCCATCAGCACCGCGGTCATGTCGATGATGCGCACACCGTCGAGGGGTCCGCTCATGGGGCCCCCTGGCTTTCCGAAGCCGGTAGCGCGGTGCGCGAAAGGAAGCGACCCGCCGCTTCTGTCCTTGTGTCCATTCGGTCTCCCGTGTCGTTGGAACGATGCTAGGGGAACCGGTGTTGGCCGTGAAATACCGTCTTCATGTCGGGCGATACGCGTTGGGTATCGGGCGCTCGATCGGACAGATCGTGCGTCCCGCAACCGCTCCCACCCGAACGCCGGCGAGATCGGCAGCAGCAAGTTGCTACCGGTCCGGCGCCGCCCGCAGGCGGGATTTCATTTCTCCGCGCGTGGCGCGCCGGCGCGCATCGGCGCGACGACTTTCTCCTGCCATCGCCGCGAAAGACCGCGCCGCGGCGAAGCGCCCTCCGCCCTCACGGCGTGACCGGACGCATGCGCGCAGTAGTCCAAGGCCTGGCGAAGTGCCGTGTCCACCCGGCGCAGGGAAATGCAATGCCGGTCGGCCACGTCCTGGCGGGTCATCTCCTCGATCTGCAGTGCCACGAGCACCGAACGATGCCGATGCGAAAGCCGCTGCATCGCCTGCTCGACGGCCTCCACGGCCGAACGCGCCTCGGCGATGGCATCGGGGCCGGGCGCGTGATCGGCCAGGAGATCGAGGGCCGTATCCCATTCGCCCACGTACTGCCAGGACCGATCGCTGCGCAGGCGATCCATCGCCAGGTTGCGCGCCGTTCGATAGACATAGGCCCCGGGACTGCGCACAGGCTCCGATGCCGTCATGTCGCCCAGACGCAGCCAGGCCTCGTGCAGGCACTCGCTGGCCTGGTCGGAGCAGCCGAGGTCGCGGGCCAAGCGGCGATGCAGGTACGTGTAGTTCGCCGTCAGGAACGCCCGCAGCACGACGCCGGTGGGCTCGCCGTGACCCGCGAATGGCCCTTGAAAACAAGGACCGGGATCGAACTCAGCCGCGGACATCGTCTTACTTGCCGGCATGACGCAACCTGGTCTTCTCAGTTTCTGTCAGCAACGACATCACCGACGCGTCGAACTGGTTGCCGTGTCCAAAGACCTGCACGGGATTGGCAGGGTCGTACCGAGGCGAAGCGCCCGCTTGCGCACCGGGACGTGGCGGCGACGATGCACCCGCACCGCCCGGCGGCAGGCTTTCGTTGCCGAAGCCCAGCACCCGCACCGTGAACACAGAGGGCAGGTTCTGCCGTGCCGCGGCCCGCTCCTGGCGCATGGACTCCTGCGCCGCCATGGCCGCCGCCGACGCCGCCGCGCTGGCGGTGGTCAGTGCCCCGATGTTCACCGCGGCCACCACCGGCAGCCCGGTCGTTTCGCCCTTGACCTGGATGTTGTCGGCGTTGCGCACCTGCAGTGCGGCAATGTTGAGGTTGCTCGCGACCCGGATGCCGGCATCGCCCGCATCGATGGTGCCCCGGGGCGCGACCAGGTCCACGTCGCCTTCGCCCACGGTGCCGATGCCGGCGCCGCTCATGTCGCGCTTTTCCTCCACGGTGATGTTGCCGTCGGCGTCCGACGTGACTTCCGGCGCCTGCGGAATGCGCACGGTCTTGGCGCCGCGGCCGGCGTCGATGTCGCCCTGGCTGGACCACAACACCTGGTCGCTGCCCAGCGGCTCGGCCTGCGAGACGAAGGACAGGATGCGCGAGCGGTTCACGATGATGTCCCGGTCGGTGAACACATTGACCTGCCCCGGCGAGGCCAGCGTCACCAGGCCGTATCCGTCCGGCACCACGGCGCCCAGCCCCGCCACCTGCAGGCCGCCGCCGGGGGTGAAGACGTTGATGTCGCCTCCCTGGTGGGTGCGCGCCGCCATCCGGGTCGCGGCGATGCTGCCCACGCCGGACCAGCTGCTGCGCCAGTTGTCCGGCAAATCCGCGGCGTAGCGCACGGGCTGGCCTTCGGCCGTCGCACCGCGGAACAGCGTGTCGATGGCCGCGGAGCCGCGACGGTAGCCGCCGTTGATCGGACCGTTCTGCCCGTCGCCCCCGTTCTGGTCGCGCCCTCCTTCGCGCAGTTCGTAGACAAAGACCTGGCGCAGGAACTGCTCGCGCACCAGCGGCGGCAGTTGCCGGTATTGCTCCCACGCCTGCTGCGGGCTCAGCTTGCCGTCCGCAGTGCCGGTGAGGCTGGCGACCTTGTCGGCACCGAGCATGCCTTCCACGAAGGACACCAGGCCCCGGCGCGCCAACTTGGCCAGGTCGCCGCGGTTTTCCACCCCGTCGCTCAGGTACAGCGGCGCCACGGTGCCGTCGGCCAGGGTGGTCTTCAGATAGTCCGGCATGGCGGCCACGTTGGCCGGGTTCAGGTAGGCCCGCTCGAAGGCGTCGTAGCTGGCGGCCTTGTTCATGCCGGCCATCAGGGTGATGCCGGCGCCCTCGGCGGGCAGGGCCTTGATGACGTTCGATTCTTCGCCGAGCGGCGTTGCCGACACGTAGTCCCAATAGCGATTGGCATTGGTGTACAGCGACAGGTTGTTGCCCTGGATGTCGCGCCCGGCCAGCAGCAGCAGGGATCCCGGCCCTTGCAGCGCGGTGCGGCTGCCCCTGTCGTAGTAGTAGGCCGCCGCGTCGCCGCTGTATCGCGCATATCGGTGCGACAGGAGCCTGTTGGCGACAGCCAGGATGTCGTTGCCCGCCGCCAGCATGGTGGTGTCGGTGGGGCGCAGGTTGCGCGCGCTGAGCTCGAAGTTGCGGATGTCGGTGCCGGCCTGCACGTGCACCGATTCCGACGCGATCAGATTCAGGTCGCTGATGGAGCCGGTCGCCGCGTACAAGCGGCTGGGCGTGAAGTCATGCACCTGCATCGGCAGCACATCGGGGTTGTCGAACAGCTCCATGCCATTGAGGCTGTTGGTCAGGAACGTGTTCGTCACCGAGAAGCCGCCATAGACCGACTTCAGCGGCGCGCCGAACGCCGATGCCCCGCCCAGCGTGATCGTGAAACCCATCCACGGCCGGAATATCGACGGCCACTTGTCCAGCGTGGTCTGGGTCATGACGATGGCACCCGTGTTCTGCAGGCTGCTGCCGCGCAGGAAGCGCAGGTCTTTCGCGGCCAGCAAAGACAGGTCGCTGCTGTTCGCCGGCGCCATCGCCAGCAGGCCCGCGACGTCGATGTTGCCGCTCAGGGCCGACACGCTGACCTTGGCCGGGTACAGGCCCACCATGTCCGTCTGGAGCTTGGTGTCCGTCATGCCGCTCACCAGCCTGGTGGTGTTCTCCCTGTCGTTTCCTGCCACGAATTCCGACTGGTTGACCAGGCGCACGTTGCCGCCGGTGGACACCAGGCTGACGGCGCTGCGCTCTGTCTGACTGCTCATGAACATCGCATGGCTGGACGCGCCGCTGGTGTCCCGGTCGGCCTGGTCGACGTAGGCACGGCGTATCTGCATCGGGTCGATCACGGTCTGCAGGACCAGGTCGCCCAGCGTCTGCAGCTTGAGCGTGGCGTCCGACAGCGCCAGCACGGGCGCGATGTCGTAGGAATAGGCGGTGTTGGGCCAGCTGCTCGAGATGCCGGTCAGGGCATAGCCGGAGGCGCTTGCGCCGGCTTCGATCTCGCCGGCGCCGCGGCCCACGTAGTACTGGCCGGCCTTCAGGGTGCCGCCCGCCGCCACCTGCAGCTGCCCGCCGTTGCGGGTCACCGTGGAGGCCGCGGCATCGCCAGCGGAACGCCCGCCCGTCACGCGCATGGTGCTGGGCAAGGCCACCACCAGGTTCACCAGGTCGCCGCCCGCCGACAGCTTCACGTTGCCGCCGCCCAGCGCGCCCAGGCCCTGCTGGAAGCTGGCGTGGTTCACCCACCAGCTCGGTTGCTGGCCCCGGGCGGACATGACCGGCGCCCAGCTCTCGCCCATGTTGTACGCGTCGTAGTAGCCGGTGGGACTGCTGAGATCTCCGCCATAGCGGCCCTGGCGGAACAGCCATTCGGTCAGGATCTGGTCCGAACGCGCGCCCTGCGCGGTGGGCGCACGCACGCTGCCCTGGACCGCGACATCCACGTGGCCACCTGCGGTGCCGTACTGGGCATCGACGCTGGCGGTGTCGAAGCCGCCGCCCAAGGCGGGATCGGCCTCGGCCCGGCCTGCGGTGTACAGCGCGGACTCCTTGTGCGCCAGCACGAGGTCGCGCCCGGCGCGTACCGTCAGGTCGCCGCTGCCGGTGCGCACCAGCTTACCGGCGCCCGACTCGGTGCCGGCCGTGCCCACGCGGATCGTGCCGGTGTCGGCTGCAAGCGCGCCCGATGGCCGCGTGGCCAGTGCATCGACCGACCCCAGGTCCGCGCCCGCCACCAGGCGCAGGTTCCACGACGCGGCCTGCTGCAGCCGCGCCGCCCGGCCCGCGCCGTTGTCGCGGCCTGCCACGTCGAAGCCGTCGCTCAGATGGCCGTCGATGTTCAGGTTGCCGCCGGCGCGCAGCGTGAGCGTGCCTTCGCGGTGCGCCGCACCGAAGCTGTCGAACAGGTTCCAGTCGCGGCCCAGCGTCAGGTCGCCCGGGCTGGTGATCTCGATGCCCGCCGCCAAGGTGTAGGCGGCGGCGTTGCCACCCAGCCTCGCCAGGATGCCGGTGTGGCCTGCAAAGGCATTGGCCTCGGCGATCGCCTGCGGGGCCACGGATTCCACCGTGCCATCCGTGCTGGCATGGCGGCGCACGCCTTCGAGCACCGCGGAGCGCGCGCCCTGCACGGCGGCGTTCAGCGCCGTGACGTTCAGGCCGTCGTTGCCTGCAGTGCGCTGCGCCCGCAGCCGCAGCTTGCCGCCTTCGCCGCCGCTCAGGTCCAGCGTGCCGCCGGCCAGGTTCAGTTGGCCGTCGACCGCTTCCAGGTCGATGCGGCTGCTGCCCAGGCCATCGATGGCGTCGGTGGCATGGGCCGCCAGCACCGCGCCCGACTGCATCGTCAGCCCTGCCCCGCCGACCAGGCGGATGCTGCCGCCGTACGCTGTGTTGGCCTCGACGCGCGCCGTGCCGTCGACAGAGATCACGCCGCGGTCGGTGATGACTTCGAAGTCGGCCACCCGCGTGGTGCCCGCGATCGTCAGGTCGCCCTGACGGACGCGGAACTGCCGCGAGCGGCTGAAACCCGCATCGTTGAGCGTTCGCGCCAGCGCGCCGAAATCGTCCAGCCGATCGATGGCCAGCGCAAAGTTGCCACCGTTGCCGCCGGCACCCGCCTGCGCTTGCACAGTGCCACCGAAGTGGACCCGTCCGCCGGCCGATGCGTCCACCGTCAGGCGGCCGGCGTCGCCACCGTGTGGATGGGCGGACAGGTCCAGCAGGCTGCCCGGAGCCAGGTCGATCAGGCCGCCTCGGGTCGCCAGGCTGATCTGGCCCGCGTCCACGTACTGGGCCGCGTCGAAGAAGACTTTTTCCAGCCCCCCCGCGTGCAGGCGGCCCTGCTCTGCCAGCGTCAGGTTGCCCGTGCCGGCATCGACCGCAATGCTGCCGCCCAGCGCGAGCACCGGCAGCGCCACGGTCACGCCCTGGCCCGACAGGTTGAGGCGCGCGCCCAGGCTGGCGCGGCCCAGTGACGCCATCTCTTGCGCATCCAACTGCGCGTCCTGCTGCAACACCAGTTGGCCCTGCGCTCGCAGGGCCTGGTCGGCGCCGGACACCCCTTGCAGCACCGGCGTGCGCAGCGTCAGCGCCGCCGCACCGGCGTCCAGGCTCCCGGTGCCTTCGCCGGCGATGCGCCGGCTGGCCGACAGCAGCACCTGGTCGAAGCCGGACATCGTCTTGTCGCCCGCGCCCAGCACCAGCTCGCCGGCCGACAGTTCCAGGCGACCACTGCCTGTGCCCGCGCTGCCGAGCGACGCGCCCGTGTTCTGCAGCGTCAGGTGCGAGGCCTGCACCTGCACGGCATCGGCGCCATGACCCCGCAGGGCTGCGGCGTCGAACACCACCTGCGCCAGGCCGCGCATGTCCAGCGAGCGATAGAAGTCCAGGCTGCCGTAGCTGTGCAGCGTCAATGACTGCGCGCGCGACAGCTGCGCCAGGGCGTCGGCGTCCAGCACCAGGCCGCCGCTGCCGCCGCCGATGCCGATGCGACTCGCGGCCACCGACAAGGCCTTGCCCGACAGCTGCGCGCCGGCGGCCATCTCGGTGTTGTTGGTGGCGTCGAGCAGCAACGCCTCGCCGCCCTGCAGCAGCGCACCGGCGCCGATGCGCACCTGGCCGCCGACCGTGGTGTCCACGTTCTCGCGCAGCGCCCGCACGGCCTGGCCGCTGCTCACGCGCACCAGCGCACCCCAGTCTTTGGAGGGCGTGACGATGTGGTCGTCGCTGGTGTCGTTCGGCGTGTTGTTGTCGCTCCACACGGCCGCCACCTGCGGCTTGAGCACCAGGTTCGCCTCGTCGCCCGACGCGGCGCCGTGCGCGCGCAGCACGCTGCCCGACTCGATCGACACCGCATTCGCCGCGGCCAGGATCACCTCCGGGCCGCTCAACGCGGTGCCTGCCGTGTTGCGCAGCACCACATCGCTGGCGGCCACGTCCACCTGCAGGCCGCGCACGTTGCCCGTGCGCGTGCCGCCCACCAGCAGGCTGCCCGCGCCGAAGCGCGTCAGGCTACCGGCGTCCACGACCAGGTAGCCATCGGCGCGCAGGTCGCTGCTGTCCTGCCCCGCGCCGACGATGGCGATCTTCGCGGCGGCAATGTCCACCAGGCTGCCGCGCCCGCCCGCATCGGGTTGCGCGCGCAGCTCGCCGTCCAGCGTCAGCGCGCGGTCGGCCTTGAACACCACGGCGCCGCCATCGCGCGCCAGGCGCGGGGTCACGACGTCCTGCCCTGTGAGGCGGTATTGCGTCAGCTTGAACGCATCCGACGAGAAGAAGGCGTTGCCCCGCGCTTCGTTGTATTCGCTGACCTTGCGCACCAGGCTGGCGGGCAGCACGCGCCAGCCCGAGGCCGTGGCATCGCGCGCGCCGCTGACCGTGTTCTGTTCCCGCCCGGCCACGATCGTCGAGCCGTCACGCAGGCTGACCACCTCGCCACGGGACGCGGCCCACGCCGGCAAGGCTTGGCCCGTGCTCTGCACTGCAAAGGCGCCGGGCAGCAGTGCATAGCGTGCCGGCAGAAGCGTGTACCAGCCGGCGCCCAGGCCGCCGCCGGCCAGCCAGACCTTCTGGCCCGCTGCGCCGCCCGCCACGGGCGACAGGCCCTGGTAGCCCGGCAGCACGGCGTACATGCCGGGCAACGTCAGCACGTCGTGCGAGCCGCCCGAGCCGGGCACGTGCTCCCACGCATGCAGGTCGCCGCCGCCCGCGATGTCCACCACCGCGCCCGCGGCCATGGCCACATCCGGCGCTTGCAGGAGCACGCGCTTTTCCGGCAGGGACGACAGGTAGCGGTTTTCGTCCAGGGAATTGGCATCGCCGGCATTGGCACGGTTGCGACCCTGCGGGTTGGCCGGATCCAGCCAGTATTCGGCGTTGCGCAGGCTGCCGTAGAGCACGTCCAGGCCCGCGCCGGACACCGAGGTCAGGCTGTTCGTGCCCAGCGTCAGGCGCTCGCCGGCATTCAGCGCGATCTGCCCGAAGGGCGCGCGCAGCACGCCGTCCTGCTCGATGACGGGCGCGTTCAGCGTCAGGCTGCCGCCGGCCGACAGAGGCGCCGCGGCGCTCCCGTTGCCGCGCACGGTGATGGAGTGGTCCGAGTTGATGCGCGCCGTCACGGCCGTGGCCGGGTAGACCTGCGCGGCCTTGATCTCCAGCGCGCCCCCCACGTCCAGCGTGGCCCGCAGCTGCGGGTCGTCGTAGTCGGTGCCGCCTTCGCTGTAGGCCCCCGCCACGAAGCGCAGATCGCCGGTGTCCAGCACCGTGCGTTCGAAGCCGCGCAGCTTGACGTCGACGGGCAACGCCGACTCGCCCTTCGCACCCCGGCCTGCGATGTCGATGGCCTGGGTGGCCGACAGGATCAGTTCGCCCGCATTGCGGGCCGGGGCGCCGACCGCACCGACCGCGCCCGCCGCACCTGTCAGTGGGTTCAGTTGCAGATGGTGGGCGTGCAAGCGCACCACGCCGCCCAGCCCGTCGCTCTGGATGACCGGGGCGGTGATGCCCAGGCGACCGGCGACGCTCAGGTCGACGCCGCCGGCCAGTTGCACGCCCACTTGCGTGGAACGCAGGTCGACCGCCGAGAAGCCCGTGTCCTGCAGCGCCTTCGCCGACACGTGCAGGGTGCCGTCCGAGGTGGCGATGTTGCCGATATTGATCTTGTGGCTCAGTGCCGTCCCGGTGCCGCTCCAGAAATACTTGTTGAGCAGTTCGACCACCCGCTTGTCGATGCTCGCGTCGTGCTCCCACGGCGCCCTGTCGGCGCCCGGTCCCGCGGCCAGCGCCGCGCCCGCGTCGAGGACGAGCCCCTTGCTGCTGGACACCGACGTCGGCAGCATGGTGTTGATCGCGGTGCGCATGGCGCTGCTCATCTTGACGTCGCCGGCGTACTCGTCACGCACGTCGAGGTTGCCGCTGGTGCCGATGATCCGTGCGTACTTTTCTCCGTTGAACGTGTACGTACCGGTGGGGCTCTTGTAGTAGAGGAAGGAGCCGATGTCCGGCGCCACCAGGTCCCCGGACGCACGCCCGGCCGCGCTGGTGTCCGTGATGGACAAGGACCCGCCCGCCGCCTGGGCATTGCCGCCGTGGGCGCGCAGCCTGGCATTCATGGCGCCGCCGGCCGCGGCCTCCATCACGACCGCGCCGCCGTCGCTGCCCAGTTCCTGGTCCACGCGCCGCAGGGCGCCGAGCGCCCCCGTGCCGCGGTCCCAATACGCCACCGTGCCGCGCGCGCCCGACACGTCGATCAGCGCACCGGCCTGCGCATCCAGCGTGCCGGCGCTCAGCGTGACCGTGCCGCCCGGCAGCACCTTGCCCTGGGGCAGGCGCATGGCCGGGTCGTGGAAGATCTGCGCCACGCCGGGCAGCAGCAACTCGGCCCCATCGGCCAGCGTCAAGGTGTTCTTGGCGCGGATGTTCAGCTTGCCGGCCGGCGCCTGGAGGCGGCCCGCCACCCGCACGGAAGCCTGCCCGGACCCGTCCGCGTCCAGCGAGATCGCGCCGCCGGGTTCTGTCTGGATGCTGGCGTTCGCGTCGATGCGGATGCCGCCACCGGTCGCGCCGGTCGCCAGCGACAGGCCACCGGGCGCGCGCGCGGCGCGGCGCTGTCCGCTCAACTCGTCCAGTGCCTTGGGGGCCAGCACATCGCCCAAGGCGCTGCCGCTGGGCAGCGTGCGCAGCGTCGATACCGCCGCGAGCATGTCCCAGCTCGTGGGCTGGATGTGCACCTGTGCGCCTTCCGCGACCACGACGTCCCCGCCGAGCGAACGGATGCCGATCGTGCCGAAGCCGCGCTCGGTGTACAGGGTCTGCGGCAGGTGCAACGGCTTGGCTGCGCCCGATGCCTTCCCGCCCGTGGCGTCGGCCACGGGCGCGGCGCCGCCCACCTGCACGTCGCCGATCGCCGTGAGGGTGAGCCGGGACGCATCGCCCCCCGCCCAGCCGCGCAGGTCCAGCGTCTCGAGCGCCGTGTTGTCGAAGGCCGTGAGGCTGATGGCCCCGCCGTTGCCCGCCTTCACCTTGCCGGCCTTGCCGCCGGCCGTGACACCGGACAGCCAGCCGCCGCCGGACACGTCCAGCGCCGCGCCGGCGGCCACCTCCACATTGCCGTACACCGTGCCCAGGCCCTCTTTCATCGGGGTCCCCAGTGCGATCGAGCCGCCGTGGATGGCGCGGCCCAGCGTGACGCCTTGGCCGGTGTCGTTGACCCACTGGCCCGCGACGCTCAGCAGGCTGTTCGCACCCAGGCGCAGCACGCTGTCCGCCTTGCCGCCGGCGCTCAGCGCAATGGAGCCGCCCGGAGCGATGAGCTTGCCCTGGATGTCGAAATTGCCGGGGATGCCCTGGCCGTCGTAGACCGCGGCCGTGAAGCGCGCCCCCGGCTGCAGAGTCACCACCGCGCTGTCTTCCAGCACGAAGCCGGTGTTGAGGTTCAGCTCGATGGCGCCCAGGCCTGAATGGCTCAGCCCCGCGGCGGACAGCCAGGTGGTGCGGCCCACGCCCGCGCCCGCGCCGGGGGATTGCCCTTCCGGCTCGGTCAGGAAAGCGTCCTTGCCCAGCGGGCTGTCGATGCTGAAACCCGCCGGCAGCAACGCGGGCTTGTCGCTGATGACGACCTGGCCCAGGGTCCACATGCCCTCTTGCGCCCGGTTGGAACCCACCGTGAGGCGGCCGGCCCGAGGCAGCTCGGCCACTTCCTGCACCCGGTCGCCGGGCTGCACCGAGCCCCTGAACTCACCCTCCAGGATGAAGGCGCTGCCGGCACGGATGTCGATCGAACCGGCATTGCGGCCTTCTTCGTAGCCCGGCTCCCAGCGCCGCCCCGACAGCATCGGATTGACATAGGTCTGCGTGACGCCCCAGCGCGCATGCGCCTGCAGGTACTGGCCCGCGATGCCCGTGTAGGTCATGTCCGCCGGCGCGGACGACATGGTGTAGGTGCGCCCGTCCGCACCGCGCAGCCGGGTTTCCGTGTTCCAGCCGTCGCTGTAGCGCACCGAGCCGCCGGACACATCCAGGATGGAGCCCGGCCGCGTGATCACCGAACCGTTGGACTGGATGGTGATGTCGCCGCCTCGCGCCGCCAGCTCCGACAAGCCGACCAGGCCGTTGCCCACCCAGCCCGTCACGTCCGCCAGCGGGGTGCCGACCCAGACGCCCTTGAGCGCCTTGCCGGACTCGTCGGTGACCCATTCGACGCCCGCCATCAGCCCCTTGAAGGCACCCGACCTGCGGCGATCCACGATGACCTTCCGGCCGTACAGCCAGGTGTTCGCCTGCAGGTGGGAGTCGCGCAGTTCGTTGATGCGCAGTTCGGCCTCGACGAAGTTGCTGGCCATGTCCACCGGCATCTGCATCAGTCCCGCGGTGCTGACGGTGGCGTGTTCACCGATGAGGATGCGGCTGCCGTCGCCCACCTGGGTGTTGCGCTGCAGGGCCGCAGGGTTGGCCTGGGCCTGGATGTCGATGTGGCCCGCGGCGGCGGTGACCTGCGCACGGGTCTGCACGTCGATGGTCTTGCCGTAGAGCTCGATGCGCCCGGGCTGGTAGCGGTTGGCCAGCGATCCGCTCTCGATCCGCGTGGTGTCCTGCCAGTCGTTGACGACCTGGGTGATGCTGTCCGGCCCCAGGGTCAGCGTGCCGCCCGACCAGGCCGTCAGGCGCGGGACGTCGGCCGCCAGGTTGATGTCGATGTTGTGCACGCCCTGGCCCCAGGCGCGCAGGCGGATGGAGCCCGTGCGGTTGTTCAGCGCGGTGCTGGCTTGCAGGATGCCGCCCTGGTGGATCTCGCGCGACACCATGGTGATGTCGCCGTGATCGGCCTGGATGATGCCGGTGTTGTGCACGCTGTAGCCGACCTGGGCCGCGCGCTGCTCCATCAGCGGCAGGATGTCGGACACGATGCGCCCGATGAGATAGGGCTGGAAGGCGGGTGCTGTCTGCGGATTGATCAGGAACTTGGCCGGAAAGAGCCAGGGCCGCACCGACGAGGTGACGGCATCGAAGCCGCGCACGGTGGGGCTGATCTCCTTGGCTTCCAGCCACACGTTTTCGCCGGCGCCCAGCAGCGTCTGGCCGCTCGGCGTGCGGATGCTGCCCGCGTTGCTGACCTTGGGCGCGAACATCAGCACGTGGCCGCCCTGCCCCGTGATCTGCGCACCGGCCGCCACCTTGACGTCGCCCGGCGGCTTGCCCGGATCGAAGGCCGGGCCCATGTCGGCGAACTGCACGTTCGAATCGGCCGGCATCTGCTTGGAGTTCTCGCCGAAGGTGGGAATGCCGACGGCCACTTCGAGGCCGCTCCAGTAACCGGGGTCACCCGATTTCGCGCCCAGGCGCGTGTTGAGACCGGCCTTGAACTGCTCGTCGCTGAGCTTCAGGCTGGAGGCGACGAGGTTGCGCACGTTGACCTGGCTGCTGCCGGTGAACAGGATGCCGTTGCGATTGATGAGGTAGACGCTGCCCTCGGCCTCGATGCGGCCGGCGATCTGGCTGGGTCGGCCACTGGGGTCGTTGATGCGGTTGAGCGCGATCCACTCGTTGGCGCCGGTCTTGGCGTGGGTGCCTGCACGCTGGTCGAACTTCACCGTCGTGTTCTTGCCGACGTTGAAGGTCTCCCAGTTCAGGATGGCCTTGTCGGCGGTCTGCTCGATGGTGACCGTGGTCCTGCCGTTGGCTGCGGCCTGCACGGGGTCCCTGGCGTTGAGCCAGCCGGCGGTCAGCGAATTCGTGTCGACCTTCAGGCCGCCTTCGGTAAGACCGTCCGGCGCGGATTCGCCGCTGGCCAGCGCCTCGGCCCGCTTCTGTGTCTGCTGTGCCTGCTGCGCGGCGATCGCGCGCGCGGCCAGGTTCAGGTTGGTGATGGACGTCTGCAGCTGCTGGCTCGCCGCCGACGACGGCTGCGTCGGGTGGATCAGGCTGGACGCCGGCGCGCCGTTCGGCAGCTTGCCCGTGGCGATCGCGCCCGCCTGCGCCGCGCCCTTGTCGGCGAACCACGCCGGGCTGAACGCCCGCTGGGCGTGCGCGCTGCCGAGGACACCACCGGCGGCCAGCGCCACCGCGATGGCCCGCGCGAGGGGCGCCATCATGAAAACCTGCTGCGCCGCGCGCGCCGGTCGATTCTTTTCGTTGCACCCACTGATGGTCATTTCTCGTTCCCGCCGAAGTAAAGCCTGTGCCGAAGGGGCTGCGCGCGTCGCGCAGGCCAGCCCCGTTCAAGAAGCCCCTGCGATGGCGATCGAAAGCCAAGGCGACAGGAGCCGTCAGTTCCTTGACGGGACGGAAACGTCGAATTCCAGAAGAATATTTTTGGCCTCGTTGTGGGCGCGCGCGTGCCGCTGCAGCCTCGGTCCGGAAAGTCCTTGCAGATCAACGGCGGGGACGCGCTGCACCTCGGCAAAGTCACGAAAGCTTCACAGTGGCTGCGCACGACCACCATGGGAAGCCGCGACATCGAGACAGGGTCACCACCCAACCCCGAGGTCCACCTCTAGCTCAGGACCAGCACGCCGGCGGGGAGCGACCGGGCGTTCAAACCGAAGGAGCGCTGCATCTGGAGCAAGGCCAGATCGAGACGGTCGAGCTTGAAGGTCGCGGTGACCGTTTTCCCCCGCAGCGCATCCACCATCAGCACCACACGCCCGGGGCGGTAGCGATTGATCTCGTCCAGCACCACCGACAAGGGCGCCTGCTTGAACACGAGCTCACCGCGCCGCCAGGCAGAAGCCACCTCGGGGTCTGCGGCGGCGATGCCGCTGATCGAGTGATCGCGGTAGACCGCTTGCTGGCGTGCCAGCAGCACACGGTCGCCGGCCGGATGCTCGATGCGCACGCGTCCCGCCAGGCAGGTCACGCACACCCGCCCTTCCAGGCGGCTGATCTCGAAGCGCGCCGATTCGCCAATGCTGCGGCCGGCGCCGGCCACGACGCTGAAGGTGCGCGCACTGGGCAGCATCTCGATCGCCGCTTCGCCGTTCAGCAATTCCAGCCCCTCGGCCTGGTCGTCCGAGGCCACCCGGCGGATGCTGGTGCGGGTGTTCATGGTCACGCCGATCTGGTCGGACCACGCGATCGCACGCTGCTCGCCGGCGGCCGTGCGCCAGTCCGCATTCCACTCGTTGGCCGCGGGCCACAACCCCAGGGGCGAATAGACCGCCACCCCCGCGACACCGGCCGCGGCGGCTGCGCCGGCCACGCCCAGGAAGGCCCGGCGGCTCGCCGCGGGCTTGCGCAGGGTCTCGCGGTGAAGGCTCGCCGCTTCGGCGTCGGTGCGCACCAGCCTGTTCAGCGCGGGTTGAAGCACGCGCCACTGCTGCCGGGCCTCGATGAACGCCGCTTGGTGCAAGGGACTCGCGTCACGCCAGCGCCGGAACGCCTGCGCCTCCCACTGCGTGGCGGCGCCCGAATGCAGCTTGCGCACCCACGCGCGCGCGTCTTCGCGCAGCGTCTCGGGAAGCGTCGGTGGTGAAGGGTGCGTCGTCATGTCGGTTTCAGGGGCCCCGTACTTGATAGACGGTTGCCGACACCGCAATCCGCAAACTATTTCTTCGTGCCGTCATGAAGACCTGCCAGGGCGCGGCTCCAGCCGCGAGAACAGAAGATCCTGCGCGGCCTTCAGTTCGTACTCGACGGTCCGCACAGGAATGCCAAGCCGCGTGGCCACGTCCCGCTGGGACCAGCCCTCCAGGCGAACCAGCAGCAGGATTTCGCGGCGGCGCGGCGGCAGGCGCGACAGCAGGCCGTCCAGCGCCTCCAGCTGCGAACGGGCTTCGGCGACCTCGGCGGGACCGGGCGCCGGGTCCGGCAGCTCGTTCATCAGCATGTCGATGTCGTCGGACAGCAAGACCTGGCTCTGTGCGCGCCGGACGTCGATGGCCAGATTGACCGCCATGCGCAGCAGGTACGCCTGGGGCGTGGCAATGGGGCCCGCCATGGGCTGGCTGCGCTCCAGCTTCAGCCAGGTTTCGTGCAAGGCGTCTTCCGCCAGTTCGCGATTCCCCAGCCGCACGGCCAGGCGCTGCCTGAGCTGCTCGTAGCGCTGCACCAGGAAGCTGCGCAGCAGCGGGATGACGTTCTCCGTCATGCGTCAGTGCACCGTGGCACAGCGGGGCCCGGGCAACACGTCGTGCGGGAGGATGGCCAGCGTGAGCGGCAGCGCCAGGTCCACCGGCGGAGGATGGTCCATCTTCAAAGGGGCCAATGCCGCAAGCATGGCGGCGTCCCGCGCAGGGTCTCCCGAAGACGACACCAGGCGGGCCTGGCCGATGCGGCCCGACGCGGTCACCTGCAGTTGCAGGATCGCGCGGTAGTGACCGGGGGCCGTACGCAGATCGGCGCACAGCGCGTCCCAGACACGGGCCTGGACCAGGGCGTCGTACCCGCGTGGCGAACCGCTGGCCGATGCCACCCCGGGCGCCGCGGCGACGCGCTTCAGGATGAACGCACCGGAAAGCTGCGTGTCCACGTCATCCGCGGTGAAACCCGTGCCGGCCAGCAAGGCCCGCAAGGCGGCATGCGGCGTATGGCGCCCGCGCACCGGGGCGGATGTTCGCCCCGCCACCCACTCGTCGATGAACATCACCGATCGCCCCGACACCGCGGCGTATTGCGCCAGGGCAGCCGCCAAGGGCTGCGCCGGCAGATCGAAGTCCAGCATCTGCGATTCGGACGACGCGCGGGTGGCGGAGTCTGACTGCACGTCGGTGCCCGCGGCCACGGCCTTCGCTGTCGATCCCCAGGCGATGCAGACGCACACCACGGTACACGTGAGGCCGGAGACAAGGGCCCGCACGAGCCTGTCGTCCCTGCCCCGGCCCAAGCCCCGTCCAACCACTCGCCCACGACCACCATGCGCTGAAGTCAACAAGGAAGAAGTGGATCGTGTCAGCAAGCTTGTGGGCAGTATTTCAACTCCTGCAAGCATCACATCGGCGAATGACGACCGCGTGACGACCGGCAGGGCCGGGCGCGCCGCGGCGGGGCGCGGGCAGCACCCTCTTGCGTGACCGGTCCTGCTAGCGCCCCGGCGTCAGCTGGATCCGTTCCACCGTTTCTTTCTCGACCGCGCCGCGGCTGTAGACCAGCGGCACGTACTTGCCTTCGAGCCACAGCGGCGCGAGGTCGCGGTAGTTCGGGCTGTCGGGGTTGCCCGACTGGCCCGGCGTGTTGATGACGCGCGAGGCGTCCCAGTTGCCGACGTCGAGCACCATGCGGAACGACGCGCCCGAGGTCAGCTTGTAGTCGTTCGCGCGGTAGGTGGCCGCCATCGGCGTGAATGACGAACCGGACATCGGCCAGTCGCCCACCTCGAGCTTCTTGCGCGTGGCCGCATCGACCACGCCGCCCAGCGGATGCCGGAACTCGGCGCGGTGCAAGGCGCCCCACTTCCACGCCGCCGGGTCGGGCCCGAGCTTGGCGGACAGTTCCTGCATGGCGGCGGGCAAGGTCGTCAGCAGCAAGGCGTCGCGCTGCGCGTTGCTCACCCAGCCGGACGGGTTCTCCAGCAGCAGCACCATGCGCGTGTTGTCGCCGGGCGCGGCCAGCGCGGCAGCGGCATCGCCCGCCCCCGCCTTGAGCACGGCCTGGCGCAGGAACTTGCTGCTCCACACCTCGTACAGCGCGGCGGCCGCGCTGTCGCGGTCCATGGCGCCGTCCCAGCCTTGCAGCAAGCGCAGCGCCGCCGTGGTCTGGGCGTCGTCGCTGCGTTGGCCGGCCAGCAGCTTCAGCAGCCGCTGCGCCGGCGTCGCGACGATGTCGTTCTGCATGCGCTCCGAGTCTTCGATGGTGAAGCGCGAACCCGCCGCCACCTTGGCCGCGAACAGTTCCTTGAGCCGGCGCGCGCGGGCCGCATCGCTCCATTCGTAGCCCACGCCCTTCTTCGCAGCCGGATGGTCGGGCGGGATGTTGTTCTCGTTGGCCGTGACCACGTAGCCGCGCGCGGGGTTGAACTCCGAGGGCAGCTCGTCGCCGTTGCGAAAGCCCGACCATTCATAGCGGCCGTCGCCCGGCACGGGCAGGAGGCCGTCCCAGTTCGGGCGGATCGGCGTGAGCCCGCCCGGAATCCAGCCGACGTTGCCGCTGCTGTCGGCATACACCTGGTTCTCGCCCGGTGCGCCCCAGCGGTTCATGGCCGCGCGGAACTGGTCCCAGTTGCGCGCGCGCATGTAGTCCATCGAACCGAAGTACGGCGCCATGCCGGGCTCCAGCCAGGCGGCGCGCAAGGCGAAGGCGCGGCGCTTGCCGGGCTCCGCGACCAGCACCGGGCCGTGGCGCGTGAAGGTGTTGACCACCTCGCGCGGCGCGGCCTCGCCCTTGACCGCGATGCGCTCGGTGACGCGCGTCATCGGCTCCCAGCGGCCCTGGTAGCGGTACTCCTCGGGGTTGGCCGGGTTCAGCTCGTACACGTACAGGTCTTCCTGGTCCATGTAGAAGCGCGTGAGGCCGAAGGCGATGGTGCCGTTGTGGCCGATCGACAGGCCCGGCAGGAAGGGCTCGCCCGCGCCGATGGCGTCCATGCCGGGCGCGCTCAGATGCGTCATGTAGCGCAGGCTCGGTGCGCCGTGCGCGCGGTGCGGGTCGTTGGCCAGGATGGGCCGGCCCGTGGACGTGAGCTTCGGCGCGATGACCCAGTTGTTGCTGCCGTAGGCGGCGGTGGGATCACCCTGCGACGCCTCGTCCTGCTCGGCCTTCGCGGCCATCGCCTCGGCGCTGCCGGGCAGCAGCGCGACCGGCGCGGAAGACGCACCCGCGTTCATGCCCACGCGCGTGTTCTCCTTGGTGAAGCGCGGCGCATCGGTCGCCCGCAGGTAGGCCGCGCGCAGTTCTGCCGCAGGAAGGGTGCAAGGGTCCAAGCCGTCGGGCACCTTGGGCGTCACCGGCGGATCGAGTTCGCGGCGCAGCCAGTCGGCCTTGGCGCCCGACGCGCCGGCGCAGAACGCGCGTGCGCGGTCGACCTCCGAGCTGAAGTTGAGCGTGAGCCCGTGGTGCCGGATGCGCACCACGTCCTCGGGCGACCAGGTGGCCGGCTGGTAGCCCAGCAGCGCGAACTCGGTCGGCAGCAGCGCGGGCTGCGCGCGCACCTGCGCCACGTAGGCATTGACGCCGGCCGTGAAGGCCTCGGCCACGCGCTTGGCGTCGGAGCCGTAGGCCAGCCATTCGCGGTACATGTCGCCGCGATAGAGCACGGCGCGCGCGGCGCGGTCGCTCTCGACCCAGGCGGGGCCGAAGTCCTTCGCCATCTCGCCCAGGCCACGCTTGCGCCACAGGTCCATCTGCCAGAGCCGGTCGCGCGCGGCGATGAAGCCCTGCGCCACGAAGGCGTCGTAGAGCGTGCCCGCGTACAGGTGCGGCACGCCCCAGCGGTCGACCAGCACTTCGGCGGGCTTCTCGAGGCCGGGCACCGCGAAGGATGAGGAGGGTCGCGTGGGCGTGTTCACGCCCGGGGCGTTGGACGCACACCCTGCGAGGGCGAGCACCGCCAGCGACACGGCGCCCAGGGAAAGCCGATGGTTCATTCTCTTCATGCAGTTCGTCTCCGGTCTTGTTGTGGATTGGCAGCGGGCAGTATCCCGATTTCTGTCACCCGCAGGGTTACAAGGCATGACTTGTAGACTGACGCGCTATGCAGCCCACCACCCCTTCAACCTCTTCCTGCGACAGCTGGCTCGCCGGCGCGATCCGCCGCATCGAAGCCGACTACCAGCGCAGCGCCGACACGCACCTCATTCCGCTGCCGCTGCCCGCGCTGGCCGCGCACGGCATCGACCTGTACCTGAAGGACGAATCGACGCACCCCACCGGCAGCCTCAAGCACCGGCTCGCGCGCTCGCTGTTCCTGTACGCGCTGTGCAACGGCTGGGTGCGCGAAGGCACGACCATCGTCGAAGCGTCGAGTGGCTCCACCGCCGTGAGCGAGGCCTACTTCGCGCGGCTGCTGGGCCTGCCCTTCATCGCCGTGATGCCGCGCAGCACCTCGCCCGAGAAGGTCGCGCAGATCGCCTTCTACGGCGCGAGCTGCCACTTCGTGGACCACGCGGCGCAGGTGTACGACGAGGCCCGCGCGCTGGCCGAGCGCACCGGCGGCCACTACATGGACCAGTTCACCTACGCCGAGCGCGCGACCGACTGGCGCGGCAACAACAACATCGCCGAGAGCATGTTCCAGCAGATGGCGCGCGAGCGGCATCCGGTGCCCGCGTGGATCGTGGTGGGCGCCGGCACCGGCGGCACCAGCGCCACCATCGGGCGCTACCTGCGCTTTCGCTGCCACGACACGCAGGTGTGCGTGGCCGACCCCGAGGGCTCGGTGTTCTCGGCCTACCACCGCAGCGGCGACGCCACGCTCACGGCGCCCGGCTCGCGCATCGAAGGCATCGGCCGCCCGCGCGTGGAGCCCAGCTTCGTGCGCACGCTGGTCGACCGCATGCTCGAAGTGCCCAACCTCGACTCGGTGGCCGCCATGCATGCGCTGTCGGCGCTGCTGGGCCGCAAGGTCGGCCCGTCGACCGGCACCAACTTCGTGGGCATGCTGGCCGTGGCGCACGAGATGCGCGCGGCCGGCCAGCAAGGCTCGATCCTGTCGCTGCTGTGCGACGCGGGCGAACGCTACCTGCCGAGCTACCACGACGCCGGCTGGGTGCGCAACGCCTTTGGCGACATCGCGCCCGCGCAGCAACGCATCGACGCGCTGGTGGCAGGTTGACGATGGCCCTGCGCGCATCCGGTGGCCTCATCGCGCGGCGGCAGCTGTTGCTGCTGGCCGCGCTGGCCGCCTCGGGCGCGCCGCATGCCGCCTGGGCCCTGCCCGCGAAGGCGCTGCAGTTTCCACGCGACTTCGGCAGCCACCCCGAGTTGCGCACCGAGTGGTGGTACATCACCGGCCACGGCCAGACCGCCACGGGGCGCGCGTTCGGTTTCCAGGTGACCTTCTTCCGCTCGCGCGTCGATGCCACGCAGGCCATGCGCTCGGCCTTCGCCGCCAAGCAGCTGGTGTTCGCGCACGCCGCCGTCACCGACCTCGAAGGCCGCGTGCTGCGGCACGACCAGCGCATCGCACGCGCGGGCTTCGACGTGGCCTCGGCCAGCGAGACCGACACCGACGTGCGGCTGCGCGACTGGTCGCTGGTGCGCGACGCCGGCAGCGGCGCCTACACCGCGCGCATCCCCGCCGGCGAGTTCACGCTCGACCTGCGCTTCGCGCCGTCGCAGCCCGTGCTGCTGCAGGGCCGCGAAGGCCTGTCGCGCAAAGGCCCCGAGCCCGAGCAGGCGAGCTACTACTACAGCGAGCCGCAGCTGCAGGCACAGGGCCGCCTCACCTTGCAAGGCCAGGCCCCGTTCGAGATCGCCGGCACCGCCTGGCTCGACCACGAATGGAGCGAGGCGCTGATGCACCCCGAGGCCGTGGGCTGGGACTGGATCGGCATGAACCTCGACGACGGCAGCGCGCTCACCGCCTTCCACCTGCGCCGCCGCGACGGCAGCGCGCTGTGGTCGGGCGGCTCGTTCCGCCCGCGCGGCGGCGCGGCGCGCATCTTCCAGCCCGGCGAGGTGCGCTTCGAGGCGCTGCGCAGCTGGACCAGCCCGCGCACGCGCGCGAGCTACCCGACACACTGGCGCATCGACACGCCCGCGGGCCGCTTCGAGGTGCAGGCCCTGCTCGACGACCAGGAACTGGACAGCCGCGGCTCCACGGGCGGCGTGTACTGGGAAGGGTTGAGCGAGCTGCGCGATGCGCAACAAGGCCGGCGCGTGGGGCGCGGTTACCTCGAGATGACGGGGTACGCGGCGCCGCTGCGGCTGTGAGCCGAAGCACAGCGCGATGGGCTACTTCACGCCCTGGCTCAGCGCCTGCGCCGTGTTGCGCGACAGCGCGCGGACGTGGTCGTCGATCGCCGAAGCGACGGGCGCGAACTCGGCGGTGCTCAACCGCTTGAGGTCGCGCGGCTCCTGGAAATCCTTGAGCTGCCGCACCCGTTGCCGCTGCTGGGCGAGCATCGGCTCGTAGGCCGCGAGGTTCAGCGGCGGGTCCATGACGAAGACCTTGGCTTCGATCGCGGGCACCGCGTAGTACCGCGTCGACCCCAGCATGCTGCGCGTGAAGAGGCCCGAGTTCTGCATGACGCTCTCGCCACAGGGCCCGCCGGTGCACTCCAGGCGCGCCTGCGTTCGCGTCGCCTCGACGAGGACCACCGCGGCAATCTGGTCGTCCTTCAGCTTGCGTGTCGCCCACGCCTGCGCAGGATTCGCGATCCATCGATCGTGCTTGAAGACGGCCAGCGCGTTGACGGAGGTCGTGGCAAAGCTCGTCAGGCGCACCACCTGGAAGCCGGCCTTTTCGAGCTCCGACGTGAAGGCCTCGTAGACCTTGGCCGTGGGGTTCCAGGGGAACGGGTACGTGGTCGAGAAGTTGTTGAAGACGGTCGTGCCCACGTGCATGTGTTCCGCAGAGGCGGTGGGGATGCGCACCAGCAGGCCGACCTTCGCGCCCTTCGCGAGCTGGCCGCCGTTCGGCGGCAGCGGCGGCGGGGTCATGCACCCTGTCAGCGCGAGCGCCACGAAAAGTGCGAGCAGCCGTCTGCGCATGGGGGTCTCCTCCATCTTCTTGTCGGTGTAGGCCTGTGCGGCCGGGTGCGGATGATTGTGCCGAGCGCTGCATGCGGCGTCGCCACGGGAACCGGTGGTTTTGGACAGCGTCGGCATTGTCAATGCCGATGAGGGCCGCGACTCACGCCGAGACCGTCACCCCATTGCGCGCCAGCACCGCCAGCAGCTTCGGAATGTCGGGCGCCGGCCCGACCGGAATCTCGCGGTCGATGGCGGTGAACATCTGCGCGGCCATCGCATCCTGCCCCGTGATCTCGAGCATCTGCCCGCCGCCCTTGCCGTAGTGAAAGCCATGCACCGTGCCGCGCGGCACGTGCACCAGCGTGCCGGGCTGGCACCGATGCGCCTGGCCGTCGCAGAGGAATTCGACCTCGCCGCCGAGCACGTAGAACGACTCGTCCCAGTCGTGACTGTGCGGTGGCGGGCCCGTGCCTTCGTCGCCGCGCTGGAAGGTGACGCCGTAGCTTTGCGTCGAGGCATTCGACGCCAGCACCGTCACCTGCGTGCCGAGCACGTTCAAGGGCGTTTCGCGCCGCTCGGGCGTGAGGACAAAGTACGGAAGAAGGGCCATGGCCGGCTCCTCGAAGTGGGAGCCGGATTCTGCGCCCCGTGCACGGGGGGCACAAGCGGTGGCGCCGCAGGGAGGGTAACCCCCCCGCTGTCACGCCACCGGCATCGCTACTTCGCGCGGCGGCGCTCGATGAAGGCGATGATCTCGCCCATGATGCCCTTGCGGAAGGCCAGCACGCAGATCACGAAGATCAGGCCCGTGACCATGGTGACCGACTCGCCCAGCGTGTTGAACCAGTCGACGGTCGTGATGCGCGCCAGGAAGTTGCCGAGTTCGCCGATCTTGTTCTCGAGCAGCACCACTACCGCCGAGCCCACGATGGGGCCCGACAGCGTGCCCAGGCCGCCCACCAGCGTCATCAGGATGACCTGGCCCGAGGCGGTCCAGTGCACGTCGGACAGCGTGGCAAAGCCCAGCACCAGCGTCTTGAGCGAGCCGGCCAGGCCCGACAGCGCGGCCGAGATCACGAAGGCCAGCAGCTTGAAGCGGCTCACGTCGTAGCCCAGCGACAGCGCGCGCGGCTCGTTTTCCTTGATGCCCTTGAGCACCTGACCGAACGGCGAGTGGATGGTGCGCACGATCAGCAGGAAGGCCGCGACCACGATCACCAGCGCCACGTAGTACATGGTGAGGTCGTTGGACAGGTCGACGATGCCGAAGAGCTTGCCGCGCGGCACGCCCTGCAGGCCGTCTTCGCCGCCCGTGAACTTGGCCTGCAGCGCGACGAAGAACATCATCTGCGCGAGCGCCAGCGTGATCATCGCGAAGTAGATGCCCTGGCGGCGGATGGCCAGCATGCCGAACAGCCAGCCCAGCAGCGCGCCGGTGAGCGTGCCCGCGATCAGGCCCAGCTCGGGCGTGAGGCCCCAGACCTTGATCGCATGGCCCGCCACGTACGCGGAGCCGCCCAGGAAGGCCGCGTGGCCGAAGGACAGCAGGCCGGTGTAGCCCAGCAGCAGGTTGAAGGCCGCGGCGAACAGCGCGAAGCACATGAGCTTCATCACGAACACCGGGTAGGCGCCGAAGAACGGCGCGAGCACCAGGGCGACCAGCAGCAGCGCGTAGACGACGGTGGAGATTTTTTTCATGTTCATGCCGCTCGCCTTATTTCTCTTTGCCGAACAGGCCGGCGGGGCGGATGAGCAGCACGATGACCATGATCACGAACACAACCGTCGAAGAAGCCTCGGGATAGAAAACCTTGGTGAGCCCCTCGATCACGCCCAGGCCCAGGCCCGTGAGGATGGCGCCCATGATGGAGCCCATGCCGCCGATCACGACCACCGCGAACACCACGATGATGAGGTTCTGCCCCATCAGCGGCGACACCTGCATCACCGGCGCGGCCAGCACGCCGGCGAAGGCGGCGAGCGCACAGCCGAAGGCGTAGGTCAGCGTGATCATCAACGGCACATTGACGCCGAAGGCTTCCACCAGGCGCGGGTTCTCGGTGCCGGCGCGCAGGTAGGCACCCAGGCGCGTCTTCTCGATCACGTACCAGGTCGCGAAGCAGATCACCAACGAGGCCACGACCACCCAGGCACGGTAGTTGGGCAGCACCATGAAGCCCAGGTCGGTGGCGCTGGACAGCAGCTCGGGCGCATCGTAGGGCAGCCCCGACACGCCGTAGACCGAGCGGAACACGCCTTCAATCAGCAACGTGAGGCCCAGCGTGAGCAGCAGGCCGTAGAGGTGGTCGAGCTTGTAGATCCAGCGCAGCAGCAGCCGTTCGATGACCACGCCGAACAGGCCGATGAGGACCGGCGCGGCGATCAGCATCACCCAGTAGTTGACGCCCAGGTACTCCATCGCCATCCAGGTGAGGACGGCCCCGAGCATGAACAGCGCGCCGTGCGCGAAGTTGATGACGTTGAGCAAACCGAAGATCACCGCCAGCCCGAGGCTCAGGATGGCGTAGAACGAGCCGTTGACCAGCCCCAGAAGGAGCTGGCTCAACAAGGCGGGAAGGGAAATGTTCATAAGCGTTTCAACGAACCCGGGCGCCGCAAGGGCGCCCGCGGGAGGTCACTTCCAGAGGGCGCAGCGGCTTTCGGCCTTCGTGGTGAAGACTTCTTCGCCCTTCAACTTCTGGACCACCTTGTAGTAGTCCCACGGCTGCTTGGATTCGGCCGGCGACTTGACCTGCACCAGGTACATGTCGTGCACGAAGCGGCCGTCGGCGCGGATGCTGCCCTTGGCGTAGAAGTCGTCGATGGGCGTGGACTTGAGCGTGGCCATGACCTTGTCGGCATCGACCGTCTTGGCGGCCTGCACGGCCTTCAGGTAGGTCATGGTGGCCGAGTAGTCGGCGGCCTGGATGTCGGTGGGCATGCGCTTGGTCTTCTCGAAGAAGCGCTTGCCGAAGGCGCGCGTCTTGTCGTCCAGGTTCCAGTCCCAGCTGGTGGTGAGCAGCAGGCCTTCGGTGTTCTTCAGGCCCAGGCTGTGCACGTCGGTCACGAACACCAGCAGGCCCACCATCTTCATGCTCTTGGTGATGCCGAACTCTTTCGCGGCCTTGATGCTGTTGATGGTGTCGCCGCCGGCATTGGCCAGCGCCAGCACCTGCGCCTTGGAGTTCTGCGCCTGCAGCAGGAAGGACGAGAAGTCGGAGGTGTTGAGCGGCGCCTTCACCGAGCCCAGCACGGTGCCGCCCTTTTCCTTCACGACCTTGGTCGCGTCGGCTTCGAGGGCCTGGCCGAAGGCGTAGTCGGCGGTCAGGAAGTACCAGCTCTTGTCGCCACGGCCGATCACGGCCGCGCCGGTACCCTTGGCGAGCGCGACGGTGTCGTAGGCGTAGTGCACGGTGTAGGGCGAGCACTGCTCGTTGGTGAGCGCCGAGCTGCCCGCGCCGTTCACGACGAAGACGCGCTTCTTCTCCTGCGCCACCTTGGCCATGGCCAGGGCCGTGCCGGAGCTGGTGCCGCCGAACAGCATGGTCAGGCCCTGCGTGTCGATCCACTCGCGCGCCTTGGAGGCGGCGATGTCGGCCTTGTTCTGGTGGTCGGCCGTGAGCAGCTCGATGGGCATGCCGTTGACCTTGCCGCCGAAGTCGTCGATGGCCATCTGGATCGCCAGCGCGCCGTTCTTGCCTTCGACGTCGGCGTACAGGCTCGACATGTCGGTGACGAAGCCGATCTTGACCTTGTCCTGTGCCTGGGCGGCACCGGCGGCCAGCGCAGCGGCGGCGAAAACGGCGGAGAGAGCGAATGTGGTGGTCTTCATGGATGTTGTTCCTGTGGGGTGTTCGGTGGTGTCACTTCCAGAGCGTGCACTTGGACTCGGCCTTGGTGGTGAACACCGTGTCGCCGGGCAGCTTCTTCACGAGCTTGTAGTAGTCCCACGGCGTCTTCGATTCGGCGGGCGACTTGACCTGCATCAGGTACATGTCGTGCACGTAGCGGCCGTCGGGGCGGATCTGGCCGGTGCCGAAGAAGTCGTTGAGCTTCATCTTCTTGAGCTCGGCCATGACCTTGTCGGCATCGTCGGTCTTGGCGGCGTCCACGGCCTTGAGGTAGGTCATGGTGGCCGAATAGTCGGCGGCCTGGATCTCGGTGGGCATGCGCTTGGTCTTGTCGAAGAAGCGCTTGGCGAACTTGCGGGTCTCGTCGTTCAGGTCCCAGTACCAGCTGGTGGTGAACTGCAGGCCTTCGGTGTTCTTCAGGCCCAGGCTGTGCACGTCGCTCAAAAAGATCAGCAGGCCGGCCAGCTTCATGGTCTTGCCGATGCCGAATTCCTTGGCCGCCTTGATGCTGTTGACGGTGTCGCCGCCCGCATTGGCCAGGCCGAGGATCTGCGCCTTGGAGTTCTGTGCCTGCAGCAGGAACGAGGAGAAGTCGGACGCATTGAGCGGGTGGCGCACCGCGCCGACGATCGTGCCGCCCTTGGCCTTCACGACGGTGGAGGTGTCGGCTTCGAGCGCGTGGCCGAAGGCGTAGTCGGCCGTCAGGAAGAACCAGGTCTTGCCGCCGCCGTCGACCACCGCGGCGCCGGTGCCCTTGGCGAGCGCGACGGTGTCGTAGGCGTAGTGCACGGTGTAGGGCGAGCACTGTTCGTTGGTGAGCGCCGAGGAGGCCGCGCCGTTGTTGAAGTACACGCGCTTCTTCTCGGCCGCGACCTTGGCCAGCGCCAGGCCCACGCCCGAGTTGGTGCCGCCGAAGACCATGCTCAGGCCTTGCGTGTCGATCCACTCGCGCGCCTTCGAGGCGGCGATGTCGGGCTTGTTCTGGTGGTCGACGGTGAGCAGCTCGACCGGCTTGCCGGCCGCCTTGCCACCGAAGTCGTCGATGGCCATCTGGATCGCCAGCGCGCCGTTCTTGCCTTCGAGGTCGGCGTACAGGCTGGACATGTCGGTGATGAAGCCGATCTTGACCTTGTCCTGGCCTTGCGCCTGGGCGGACGCTGCGAGCGCCAGTGCGCTGAAAGCCAGGGCGAAAGCGGTGAGCTGATTTTTCATGGATGTCTCCAGCAGTGGCAAGGGGTGAAAGAACTCAGACGCCGAGCAACTCGGTCAGCACGGGCATCTTGGCTTCGAGCTCGGCGGCGCCGAACTTTTCGACGATGCGGCCGTGCTCCATCACGTAGAAGCGGTCGGCCAGCGGCGCGGCGAAGCGGAAGTTCTGCTCGACCATGACGATGGTGTAGCCCTTGGCGCGCAGCGTGGTGATCATGCGGGCCAGCGCCTGCACGATGACGGGCGCCAGGCCTTCGGAGATTTCGTCGAGCAGCAGCAGCTTGGCGCCGGTGCGCAGGATGCGCGCCACGGCCAGCATCTGCTGCTCGCCGCCCGACAGGCGCGTGCCCTGGCTGTGGCGGCGCTCGGCCAGGTTGGGGAACATGGCGTAGATCTCGTCGACCGACATGCCCTGCCCCGCGCCCTTGAGTTCGGGCGGCAGCATCAGGTTTTCTTCGCACGAGAGGCTGGCGAAGATGCCGCGCTCTTCGGGGCAGTAGCCGATGCCCAGGTGGGCGATGCGGTGCGTCGCCATCGAGACGGTCTCGACGCCGTTGACCTTGATGCTGCCCTTGCGGGCGCCGGTGAGCCCCATCACGGCGCGCATCGTCGTCGTGCGGCCCGCGCCATTGCGGCCCAGCAGCGTGACGACTTCGCCCGGCTGCACGACCATGTCGACGCCGTGCAGCACGTGCGATTCGCCGTACCAGGCCTGCAGACCCTTGATTTCGAGTGCAGCGGTCATCAGTGAGCCCCCTGCATTTCGCCGTCGGTGGTGCCCATGTAGGCCTCCATCACCTGCGGGTTCTTCGAGACTTCGGCGTACGGGCCTTCGGCCAGCACGGCGCCGCGCTGCAGCACCGTGATGGTGTCGGCGATGGTCGAGACCACGCTCATGTTGTGTTCGACCATCAGGATGGTGCGTCCGGCCGACACGCGCTTGATGAGCTCGGCCACGCGGTGCACGTCTTCGTGGCCCATGCCCTGCGTGGGTTCGTCCAGCAGCATCAGCTCGGGCTCCATGGCCAGCGTGGTGGCGATCTCGAGCGCGCGCTTGCGGCCGTAGGGCAGGTTCACGGTCTGTTCGTCGGCCAGCTCTTCGAGGCCCACCTCGGCGAGCAGCTCGCGGGCGCGCGCATCGAGCGGCTTGAGCGACTTCTCGCTCTTCCAGAAGTGGTACGAGGTGCCGAGCTTGCGCTGCAGGCCCAGGCGCACGTTCTCGAGCAGCGTGAGGTGCGGGAACACGGCGGAGATCTGGAACGAGCGGATCACGCCGCGCCGCGCGATCTGCGCCGGGCGTTCGCCCGTGATGTCGTGGCCGTTGAACAGGATCGTGCCGGCCGTGGGCTCGAGGAATTTGGTGAGCAGGTTGAAGCAGGTCGTCTTGCCGGCACCGTTGGGGCCGATGAGCGCGTGGATCGAACCGCGCTTCACCGAGAGGTCGACCTTGCTGACCGCGGTGAATCCCTTGAATTCCTTGGTGAGCTGGCGTGTTTCAAGAATGACGTCGCTCATCTCGCGGCGTCGTCCGTGTGCGGAAAAAAGAAATCGGTCATGCGGTCCATCTCAATGCGCCACCATCGAGCGCGGACCGATTGTTGGTGGCTGCTATGCAATTGCATACTGGGGCAAATGCCTATGCTGCACTGCAACCATTCACAGAGTGCGCACCCTCTGTGCGAGCGACTGTCGTCCCGACGACATTGCGCACCGCAGCACGCACACCTGCGAACGCGCGATGCATGCACGCGCACCATCATGAGGATGTCGAGCACGCATGCACGCTTCGTGAAAAACTCGCGTGCCCGCTGCGCTGCCACGATGCGCTTTCACCCGGATTGAATCCATCACCGCCATGCCGAACTTCCGCTCACCCGAATTCCTTGCCAGCCACATCGCCCACACGCTGGCGTTCTACGCGCCGCGCAGCCGCGATGCCTCGGGCGGCTTCTTCCATTTCTTCAAGGACGACGGCACCGTGTACGACCGCCGCACGCGCCACCTCGTGAGCAGCACGCGCTTCGTGTTCAACCACGCGATGGCCTGGCGCCGCTTCGGCCGGCCCGACGACCTCGCGGCGGTGCGGCACGGCCTGGCGTTTTTGCAGACCGCGCATGCGCAGCCGAATGGTGGCTATGCATGGCAGATCGACTGGGATGGCCATCAAGCCACCGTGCAGGACGGCACGCAGCACTGCTACGGCCTGGCCTTCGTGCTGCTCGCGCACGCGCATGCGCTGATGGCCGGCGTCGAGGAAGCACGCGCCGGCCTCGCGCACACCCGCGATCTGATGGAACGGCATTTCTGGGAGCCCACGCACCAGCTGTACGCCGACGAGGCCACGCCAAGCTGGCAGGTCGGCCCCTACCGCGGCCAGAACGCCAACATGCACGCCTGCGAGGCGATGCTCGCGGCCTACGACGCCACGCGCGAGCCCTTCTACCTCGAGCGCGCGCGCACGCTCGCCGAAAGCATCACGGGCCGGCAGGCCGCGCTCGCCGACGGGCTGGTGTGGGAGCACTATCGCGAGGACTGGTCGGTCGACTGGGACTACAACCGCGGCGACAAGACCAACATCTTCCGGCCCTGGGGCTTCCAGACCGGCCACCTCACGGAATGGGCCAAGCTGCTGTTGCAGCTCGAGGGCCACCTCGGCCCCGACGCGCCCGGCACCGAATGGCTCGTGCCGCGCGCACGCCACTTCTTCGACACCGCGATGCAGCGCGGCTGGGACGCCGCACACGGCGGGCTGGTCTACGGCTTCGGGCCCGACGGCGCGGTGTGCGACGGCGACAAGTACTTCTGGGTGCAGGCCGAAAGCTTCGCCGCCGCCGCCCTGCTCGCGGTGCGCACGGGCGACGTCGGCTACTGGGACTGGTACGACCGGATCTGGGCCTACAGCTGGGGCCACTTCGTCGACCACGCGCACGGCGCGTGGTATCGCATCCTCACGCCGCAGAACGCGAAGATCAGCGACGAGAAGAGCCCGGCGGGCAAGACCGATTACCACACGATGGGTGCGTGCCATGACGTGCTGAAGGCGCTGGGCCACGGCGTGAAGTAGCCACGCTGATCGTCACGATCCGCACAAATCTTGTGCGGCCACGCATCTACCCCGCAGCCCGCGGGCTGCCTACGCTTCAGGCCTTCTTTCACTCACGCAGAGAACGCATGAAGCACCCCAGCATCCGCAGCCTCACCGGCGCTGTGCCGACGAACCGCCTCGATCCCGCCAGCACGGCGCTGATCGCGATCGATTTCCAGAACGAGTACTTCGACGGGCGCATGCCCATTCCCGACGGGCTGGCCGCCCTGCGCCAGGCGCGGCGCCTGATCGATGCCGCCGACCGGCATGCGATGCCGGTGTTCCATGTGCAGCACGTGGCGCCCGCCGACAGCCCGATCTTCGCGGACGGCAGCCACGCCTTCGGCATCCACGACGAACTGCACCCGGCGCCGCAACACGCCGTGCTGCGCAAGGCCACGCCGAGCGCTTTCGCCGGCACCACGCTCGAGGCCGAGCTGCAGGCGCGCGGCATCACGACGCTGATCCTCGCGGGCCTCATGACGCACATGTGCGTGTCGGCCACGGCCTTCGACGCCGCACCGCGCGGCTACCAGAGCCTCATCGTGGGCGACGCCTGCGCGACGCGCGACCTCGACCTGGAGGAAGGCGGCGTGCTGGGCCACCGCGAGCTGCATCGTGCGGCGCTGCGCGGCGTGTCGGACGTGGTGGCCGAGGTTCGCTCGACCGACGAGGTGCTGCAACTACTGGAAGCGGGCCACTGACGCCCTGCCCTTCGCATGCCCCCACGAATCCACTCTCTTCGATCCATGACCATGAAACGCTCTTCTGCCCTGTTCCTCGCCCTGTCCTGTGCCCTGTGCGCACCGGGCTTCGCCACCGCCGCCACGCCGGCACCCCGCACGCCGATCTCGGCGCCCGCCGACACGTTGCAATGGCAGGCCCTCGCGGGCGGCATCCGCTACGCCAACGTGCGCGGCAACCTGACGGGCAATGGCCCCTACGAAGCCTTTGTCGAATTCCCGGCCGGCTTCGACAACCCGCACCATCGCCACACGCAGGCGCTCCCGTCCGTCGTGCTCTCGGGCGTGTTCTACGCGATCTTCGATGACGGCAAGAAGGTGCTGTACCCGGCCGGTTCGTACTACCTGCTGCCGGCGCAGCTGCCGCACCGCAGCGGCTGCGAGCCGGGGGCGAACTGCCTGTTGTTCCAGTACCAAAGCGACCGCTTCGACCTGGTGCCGACCGCGGCGAAGTAAGGCGCGGCTGCCGCGCTCAGTCGCCCTGCCCGTCCGCGGGCAGGTAGCGCGCGGCGGCAAAGTCGACAAACGCCCGCACCTTCGGCGACAGGTGCCGGTTCTGCGGATACAGCGCGTACAGGTTCAACGGTTGCTGGCGGAATTCGGGCAGCACGCGCACCAGGTCGCCGCGCGCCACAGGGTCGCGCACGAGGAACGCCGGCGACGCCGCCAGCCCCGTGCCTGCCAGCGCGGCGCTGCGCAGCACGAGCCCGCTGTTGGCCTGCAGCCGCCCGCCGACATCGACTGTGTGGACGCTGCCGTCCGGCGCAGTGAAGCTGGGTTGTGCGGCCTTCGCAGCCAATGAATAGTTGAGGCAGTCGTGCGCCGCCAGGTCGGCGGGCGTGCGCGGCGTGCCGCGCCGCTGCAGGTAGGCGGGCGATGCCACCCACCACTCCTCGAAGCTGGCGAGGCGCTTGACGATCAGCGTCGAATCCGAGAGTGCGTACGCCAGTCGCAATCCCACGTCGAAGCCCTCTTCGATCAGGTCGACGAAGCGGTCATTGCACACGAGGTCGGCCTTGACCTGCGGGTGCGCGTCGAGAAAAGCCGGCAGCCACTGCGCCAGTTCCTCCAGCCCGAAGGACATCGGCGCGTTGATACGCAGCAGGCCCGTGGGCTCGACCTGGTGCTGCGCCACGACCAGCGCCGCGGTCTCGACCTGGTCGAGGATCTGCCGCGCGTGCTCGTAGTAGGTCTGGCCCGCCTGCGTGAGCGCGAAGCGGCGCGTGGTGCGGTTCAGCAGCTGCACGCCCAGCGCCGTTTCCAGCTGCTTGACGTGGCGCGAGACCACCGTGTGCGACACGTCCATCGCGTCGGCCGCGGCGGTGAAGCCGCCGGCCTCCACGACGGCGCGGAACGCCTTCATGGCCGCGAACTGGTCCATGCGCGAGCGCTGCCGGTTGTCAGTGCGCGCCGGCGGCCGCGTCGCCGCCCGCGCCGCCCTTTTGCGGCCGCGCCAGCCACACCAGCGGAATCAGCAGCAGGAACAGCACCGCCGAGGCATAGAAGATGTCGTTCGTCGCGAGCATGAACGACTGCTGGTCGACCAAGCGGTTGATCTGCCCGAGCACCTGCTCGGAACTGAAGCCGCTGCCGGTCAGCCCCGAGATGGCGCTGGTGGCCGCGCTGTTGCCCGGGTTCACCGACTCCACGAGCTGCGCGTGGTGCAGCGCCGCGCGGCTGTCCCACAGCGTGGTGGCGATCGAGGTGCCCATGGCGCCCGCCGTGATGCGCAGGAAGTTCGACAGCCCCGACGCGGCCGGAATGCGGTCGGGCGTGAGGCCCGACAGCGTGATGGTCACCAGCGGAATGAAGAAGAACGCCATCGCGATGCCCTGGATGATCGTCGGGATGATGATCGTCACGAAGTCGGCCTGCGTGTTGAAGTTCGAGCGCATCCACAGCACCAGCGCGAACACCAGGAACGAAAAGGTCGCGTAGCGGCGCGGGTCGATCTTGGACACCGTGAGGCCCACCACCGGCGAGAAGAAGATCGCCAGCAACCCCACGGGCGCCATGATCATCCCCGCCTGCGTGGCGGTGTAGCCCATCCACTGCTGCAGCCACAGCGGCAGCAGCACCACGTTGCCGAAGAACAGGCCGTAGGCGATGGCCGTGGCCACCGCGCCCGACCAGAAGTTGCGCCGCTTGAACAGCGACAGGTCGACCACCGGATGCTTGTCGGTCAGCTCCCAGACCAGGAAGAAGGCGAAGCCGACCACGGCCACCACAGCCATCGTGACGATCTCGGCCGAGTGGAACCAGTCGAGCTCCTTGCCCTTGTCGAGCATGAGCTGCAGCGAGCCCACCCACAGCACCAGCAGCGCCAGGCCGATGGCGTCGATCGGCACCTTGTGCGTCTTGCTCTCGCGCTTGTGGTACAGCGTCCAGGTGATGGCCGCGGCCACGATGCCGACCGGGATGTTGATGTAGAAAATCCACGGCCACGAGATGTTGTCGGTGATCCAGCCGCCGAGCAGCGGTCCCATCACGGGCGCGACCAGCGTCGTCATCGACCACATCGCCATGGCCAGGCCGGCCTTGGCCTTCGGGTAGCTCGACAGCAGCAGCGTCTGCGACAGCGGGATCATCGGCCCCGCCACGAAGCCCTGCAGCGCACGGAACAGGATGAGCGTGGTCATGTTGGGCGCCAGGCCGCACAGCAGCGAAGCGACCATGAACAGGATCACGCTGGCCATGAACAGGCGCACCTGGCCGAAACGCTGGGTCATGAAACCCGTGAGCGGCACCGCGATGGCGTTGGCCACCGCGAAGCTGGTGATGACCCAGGTGCCTTGCGTGGTGCTCACGCCGAGGTCGCCCGAGATGGCCGGCAGCGACACGTTCGCGATCGACGAGTCGAGCACGTTCATGAAGGTGGCGGCGGACAGCGCGACCGTGCCCCACACGCGGGCGGAGCCCTCGAGCGGGGGGTGCGCGATGTAAGCGGGAGCAGCAGTGGCCATGGCGCGAGCTGTGAGGGTTCAGCAGCCGGCGGCGATCAGCCCGGCTGGCCCTGCGTGGCGACGTGCGCGGCCGGTGCGGCGGCGGACGCTGCCGGGCGGTTCACGGCCGCCGTGGGCGCACCGCGGCCGAGATTGGCGGCCACGATGCGGTCCACCTCGGCGTCGGCACCGCGGTCGAGCTGGCTGTAGACCTGCGTCTGCGCGAACGCGGTGCTGCGCGGCGCGTCGGCCAGCATCTTGCCGGTCTTCTGCGTGATGTCGATCTCGGCGTCCATCGACAGGCCGATGCGCAGCGGGTTGGCCTTGAGCTGCTCGGGGTCGAGCGCGATGCGCACGGGCACGCGTTGCACCACCTTGATCCAGTTGCCGGTGGCGTTCTGCGCCGGCAGCAGCGCAAAGGCGGCGCCGGTGCCCACGCCCAGGCCGGCCACCTTGCCGGTGTACTCGACCTTCTTGCCGTAGACGTCGGCGGTGAGCTTCACGGGCTGGTCGATGCGGATGTTGCGCAGCTGCACTTCCTTGAAGTTGGCGTCGACCCACAGCTGGTGCAGCGGCACGATGGACATCATCGGCGTGCCGGCGGCCACGCGCTGGCCCAGCTGCACGGTGCGCTTGGCCACGTAGCCGTCGACCGGCGCGGGCATGGCCACGCGCTGCGTGGCGAGGTAGGCCTCGCGCACCTTGGCGGCGGCGGCCAGCACGCTCGGGTGCTGGGCCACGCTGGTGCCTTCGGTCAGCGACTGGTTGCTGGCCAGCGCCTCGCGCGCGGCGACCACGCCGGCCTGTGCGGCGGCCAGTGCGCTCTTGGCGTTGGCCAGCTGCGTCTCGGCGTGGTTGAGTTCTTCCTTCGACACGGCGCCGTTGCCCGACAGCGCGCGGCGGCGCTGCAGGTCGTCCTGCGCCTTGGCGATGTCGCTCTGGGCCTTGGCGATGTCGGACTGGCGCAGCGTGACCTGCGCGGCCAGCGAACCGTTGTTCGCGTACAGCGTGCGCACCTGGCGCACGGCCTGCGCGAGCGCGGCCTCGGCCTGCTCGAGCGCGACCTTGGCATCGGCCGGGTCGAGCTGCACCAGCGGCTGGCCGGCCTTCACGAAGTCGGTGTCGTCGGCGCCGATGGCCATGACGGTGCCACCGATCTGCGGCGTGATCTGGATGACGTTGCCCTGCACGTAGGCGTTGTCGGTGTTCTCGTAGTGGCTGGCGACCAGCCATTCGTACAGGCCCCAGCCGCCGCCGGCGACCAGCACCACGGCGGTGAGAACGGTGAGTGCGCGGCGGCGCTTGCCGTTGCTGGCAGGCGCCTCGGGCGCTGCGATGGGGGGCACGGGGGAAGCGGATGTCGGAGTGTTGTTATCGCTCATGATGGAGTTCTTTCCGAAGAAGGCGGATCAGCAAATCAGTTCTGGGTGGCGGCCGTCGGGGCCGCCGCCGTGGCGGTGGCCGGCGGCTGCCAGCCGCCGCCCAGGGCGCGCGCCAGGCCCACCTGCGTGTCGAGGGCGCGGGCCGCCAGGTCGACCGCGAGGCGGCGCTGGGCCAGCACGGCGGTTTCGGCGGTCAGCACGTTGAGGTAGTTGCCCAGGCCGGCGCGGTAGCGCTGCACGGCAATGTCGTAGGCGCCTTCGGCGGCCGTCTGCGCGGCGCGCTGTTCGGTCTGCTGGCGCACGATCGACTGTGCGCTCGACACCTGGTCGGCCGCATCGCGCACGGCGTCGAGCACGGTGGCGTTGTAGCTTTCGATGGCCACGTCGAGGTCGGCCGACTTGCCGCGCAGGTTGGCGCGCAGGCGCCCGCCTTCGAAGATCGGCAGGTGGATGGCCGGGCCCACGCCCCACTGCTCGCTGCCCGACTTGAGCAGCTTGCCGAAACCCAGGCTCTGGAAGCCGGCAAAGGCCGTGAGGTTCACGTTGGGATAGAACTGGGTCTTGGCATTGGCCACGTCGCTGGTGGCCGCCTCGACGCGCCAGCGCGCGGCGGCGATGTCGGCGCGGCGGCCCAGCAGGTCGGCCGGGATGTTCGCCTGCAGCGCCATCGGCTT
>NZ_BCUS01000031.1 GCF_001591345.1 Variovorax boronicumulans NBRC 103145
TGCTGCCCGGCGGCGCGGCGTCGGTGCGGCTGCGCCTGGCCGACGGCGACGGCAACCAGGGCCGCAACTTCGCCATCGCGCCGATGCTGGCCGAGGGCTCGCAGTCGTGGTCGATGCGCCTGGTGGCCGGCGCCGACACGCAGGCCGCCGACAGCCGCGCGCTGCAGCCGCGCGGGCCGCAGCGCGACCTGCTGCTGGCCGACACGCACTACGGCAACGCCTTCACGAAGCAGCTGGTCTCCGGCGGCAAGGTGTGGTCCTGGAACCAGCAGGCGGCCGACGAAGGCTGGGGCAGCTTGGGCAGCATCCTCACGCCGGAGGAGGTGTCCTGGGGCATGTGCGACATCGGCTACTGCGACCTGGTCTCCGAGACCCCCGAGGTCTGGGACTTCAAGTCCTACCCCGTGCGCCAGCCGCTGTTCAGCGTGGTGCGCACCGGCACCGGCGACCTGGACCTGCTGGCCGGCAACGACTTCACGCAGCGCTCGCCCTACGGCATCTACACCGCCGGCACGCGCGCCGCGGCGCGCGCCGACGACGCCGACTTCCACCTGCCGCGCGCCAAGGGCCCGCAAGGCACGGTGCTCAACGGCGGCTACGACATCTTCGAGCAGTTCGTCGACAGCCAGAGCCTGTACCGCGCCTGGTACCCCGACCACGGCGGCAACCTGCGCATGCGCGTGCAGGGCGATGCGCGCGGCGACACCATCGGCGTGCGCGGCAACATGCGCCGCACCACCGACGAACTGGGCATCTTCCGCAAGCAGATGCCCAGCGCCATGCTCGGCAACTGGCTGTGGCGCCAGGGCACCGGCAGCGTGGTGCCGGGCGCCGAGGGCGTGCCCACCGCGTGGTGGATCAACTTCGGCAGCTACGTCGCGGGCCACGAAGGCACGACCTACGACCTCGGCGGCCTCTGGCCCTACCTGGTCGGCTTCACCGGCATCGGCACGCTGGGCGGCGGCAACCTGGTGTTCGAGACCGGCGGCAACGCCGGGATGATGGAGCAGATGGGCGACCACAGCGCCACCTACGTGGCGCGCAGCCAGGGCCTGCATCTCGCCGTGGGCAGCACCGGCCGCGTGACGCGCGCGGGCGAGCTGCTGCTGACCGGCGGCGGCGACCTGGACGTGCGCATCGGCGGCACGCTGAACCCGGCGCCCGAGGTGCGCGCGGTGCCCGCCAGCACCACCTGGCAGGCCGGCAGCCTCCAGCGCTACGACCGCATGCGGCTGGACCTGAACGGGGTCTTCGCCAACCTGCGCGGCGCGCTGCGGCTGGAAAGCGGCGCGGTGGGCGGCATCGCGCTGGACTTCGGCACGCCCGGCCCGAAGGACTCGCGCGCGCTCAGCCCCTACGTCGCGGGCTCGTCGATCGCCTCGGGCGGCCCGGTGCTGATCCCCGGCGATGCCGGCGTGCGGCTCGACGCGCGCGGCGACCTGGTGCTGGGCGGCGTGGCCGATCCGGGGCGCGTGCCCACGCTCACGCACGGCACGCCCTTCAGCGCCAACGGCACCGCGCACCCGGGCGAGGGCTGGACCTGGTTCTCGCTGTGGACGCCGTCGACCGCGATCGACCTGTTCAGCGCCGGTGGCAACCTCACGCCGACGCTGGGCTGGACCGACCTGGGCGATCGCACCAACCACCAGGCGACCGACGGCCGCTTCGTCTACCCGGCGGTGCTGCGCGCGCTGGCGGCCAGCGGCAGCCTGTACTACGGCAGCGCGAGCTCGGGCGTGCGCGACGAATCGAGCAACGGGCCGGTGCTGTCGCCCTGGAGCCTCACGCTGGCGCCGTCGCCGGTCGGCCCGCAGTACGCGGTGAAGCGCACCGCGCAGCTGGAGCTGCTGGCGCGCGACTCCATTCACGCGGCGGGCTACACCATCACGCCCTCGGGCGCCGATCCGTCGCGGCTGGTGGACCCGTTCCAGCCGGGCTTCGCCGCGCTGGGCGGCGAACTCTGGTACGGCCGCGAGTTGATCCACAACACGGCCGCCGACGCGCTGCTGCCCTCCATTGCACTGGACGGCCAGAATTCGTGGCTGCGCTTTCCGCTGTTCACGCTCACCTCGCCCAGCGTGGCCGACGTGGCGCCGGCGGGCCAGCCGCCGTCGCGCTTCTATGCGCTGGAGGGCGACATCGTGGGCCTGCGCACCGGCTCGATCGTCTACCGCGGCTCCAACACCGGCGTGGCGACGCCGAACGGGCTCTGGTACGAAGGGGCGGGCCCGGTGGCGATCCGCGCCGGGCGCGACATCGTCGGCGCCGGCACCGCGCTGGGCGAGGTCGATCTCGTGCCGTCGGAGGGCGCGGGCTGGCGCGGGCGCGACTTCCCCGGCCGGCCGGAACTGCCGCCGCAGCCGCAGACGCTGAACGCCGCCTCGGCGCGCGGCAACCTGATCGTGCACCGCCACGCCGACGACGTGTCGGTGGTGGAGGCCGGGCGCGACATCCGCAACAGCAGCTTCCACATCGCCGGCCCCGGCGAGCTGGTACTGAGCGCCGGGCGCGAGCTGTACATGGCCGACAAGGGCGAGCTCAAGAGCCTGGGCGCCATCGTCAACGTGAAGCCGGGCGACCGCAGCAGCGGCGCCGGCATTTCGGTGGCGGTGGGCGTGGGCCGCGACGGGCCGGACTGGGCCGGCTTCGCCGCGCGCTACCTCGACCCCAAGCGCCGCGCCGCCAGCGGCCAGCCCTTCGCCGACCAGCCCGGCACCGCGCTGTACAGCTACGGCGGCGAGCTCACGCTGGCCGGCTGGCTGTCGCAGCAGTTCGGCTACGGCGGCGACGAGGCCGGTGCCGACGCCTACCTGAAGCGCAAGCAGGCCGAGATCGACGGCCAGCGCAGCGAAGGCGGCGGCAGCACGCGCCGCGACCTGGTGCGCGAGTTCGGCCTGGCCGAAGGCCTGCACCTGGTGAACTGGCTGCGCGAGCGCTTCGGCGGGCGCAACAGCCAGGGCCGCCACTTCGACGCCGCCACCATGGACGCGCAGGCCTTCTTCGCCGCGCTGCCGCCCGAGCAGCAGCAGGTGTACCTGCGCAACGTGTACTTCGCCGAGCTGCGCGCCGGCGGGCGCGAGTACAACGAAGAGGGCGGTCCGCGCCGGGGCAGCTACCTGCGCGGGCGCGAGGCCATCGCCACGCTGTTCCCCGCGCAGGGCGCCGACGGCAGCGCGCGCCGCTACCAGGGCGACCTGACCATGTTCAGCAGCGCCAACTACTACGCGAGCAGCTCGGACCCGTTCACCAAGCGCCCGCAGGCCGGCAAGAGCTACCTGCGGCGCGACGCCTGGACGGCCGCCGGGCGGCCCAGCGACATCGGCGTGTACGACGCGCTCGACGCCGGCATCCACACCAACTTCGGCGGCAACGTGAACATCCTCGTGCCGGGCGGGCGCACGTTGGTGGGGGTGGACGGCGGCTTCGTGCCGGGCGAGGGCTCGGGCGTGCTGACGCAGGGCGCGGGCGAGGTGCAGATCTATTCGCTGGACAGCATCCTGCTGGGCCAGAGCCGCATCTTCACCACCTTCGGCGGCGGCATCCTGGCCTGGTCGGCGCAGGGCGACATCAACGCCGGGCGCGGTTCGAAGTCGACCGTGGTCTACACGCCGCAGCGGCGCCTGTACGACGACGCCGGCAACGTCAGCCTGTCGCCGACCACGCCCAACACCGGCGCCGGCATCGCCACGCTGAACCCGATCCCCGAGGTGCCGCCGGGCGACATCGACCTGATCGCGCCGCTGGGCACCATCGACGCGGGCGAGGCGGGCATCCGCGTGTCGGGCAACGTGAACCTGGCGGCGCTGCGCGTGGCCAACGCCGAGAACATCCAGGTGCAGGGCAAGTCCACCGGCGTCCCGGTGGTGGCAGCGGTGAACGTGGGCGCGCTCACCAACGCCAGCGCCGCCGCCTCGCAGGCCGCCACCGCGGCGCAGGATGCCGTGCAGCGCGACCGCGCGGCGCAGCGCCAGGCGCTGCCCTCGGTGTTCACCGTGCGCGTGCTCGGCTTCGGCAACGAGCCCGCGGGCGGCGAGGGCGGTGGCAACGGTGCCGGCCGCGAGCGCAGCGGCGCGGCCTACGACCCCAAGGGCGTGGTGCAGGTGCTCGGCGCGGGCGCGCTCACCACCGCTCAGATGCAGTCGCTCACGCCGGGCGAGCAGCGAGGGCTGAAACGCTGAGCGGCTGAACCTTTGCGCTACCCGCGCAGGCGGAAAAAACACAAGGGCCTCCCATGCGGAGGCCCTTCTTCTTATGTGCGCGAAACCCGCCGCGCCGGACCTCGTGCCGATTTCTTGATGAAGTTTTCGTGACAAACGACAGTCGCCGCGCACGCCGTGCGTCTAGGTATCGGTACGCAGCAGCGACATGAAGGCTCTCCACCATGAGCCGCTGCCACGCGAGCTTCATCCTTGAGAACCGAGCTGTAAATGCATGACATGAAGAAGAACGCCCCACCGACCTGCTGGAGAGCGGTGTGGCTGGCGGTGATGGCGATCGGTGCCCCGGTGGGCGCCTTCGCACAAGCACCTGCCGCTGTCTCCACGCCGGCGCCGACCTCGGCGCCCACACCGGCTGCGGGTGCGCCCGCAGCCACCGAACCGGCCCGCAAGGTCGACATCGCCGAATACATCGTGCGCGGCAACACCGTGCTCGACGCCCGCGCCATCGAGAAGGCGGTCACGCCCTTCCTCGGCCCCGAGCGCACGCTCAAGGACGTGGAGGGCGCGCGCGACGCGCTGCTCGCGGCCTACCAGGCGGCGGGCTACCAGTCGGTGTACGTCGACCTGCCCGAACAGCAGGTCACGCAGGGCGTGGTGTTCCTGCAGGTCAACGAGACCCGCGTGGGCCGCGTGCGCGTGGTGGGCGCCGAGTACAACTCGCCGCTCGACGTGCGCGACCAGGTGCCGGCGCTGAAGGAGGGCGGCGTGCCCGACTTCAACAAGGCCCAGGCCGAGCTCACCGCGCTCAACCGCAGCCCCAAGCGCCAGGTGATGCCGCTGGTGCGCCCCGGCACCATGCCGGGCACGATGGACGTCGACCTGAAGGTCGAGGACCAGAGCCCGTGGCGTGCCAGCGTGGGCCTGAACAACGACTACAGCGCCGACACGCGCAAGCTGCGCGCCAGCGCCTCGCTGGGCCACGACAACCTCTGGCAGATGGGCCACAGCGCCTCCATCAGCTTCTTCGGCGCGCCGCAGGACCTGAACCAGACGCAGGTGTTCTCGGCCTCGTACAACGCGCCGCTCAAGGGCACGAACTGGAGCCTCGAGGCCAACGCCTTCGTCTCCGACAGCAACGTCGCCACCGTCGGCGGCACCACCGTGCTGGGCAAGGGCCACTCGATCGGCCTGAAGGCCACCTACACCGTGCCCAACACCGGCAACTGGTGGCATGCCTTCAGCGTGGGCGTCGACTTCAAGAACAACAAGGAAGCGCTGACGCTCAAGGGCAGCGGCGACACCGTGCCGCTCAAGTACGCGCCGATCACGCTGTCGTACTCGGGCTTCCGCCAGACCGACAAGAGCCAGTACGGCGTGGGCGTGTCGCTGGTGGCGGGCACCAGCAGCTCGTTCAAGTACGGCAGCGACTGGGCGGCCTTCGACTACAAGCGCTACAAGGCCTCGCCCAGCTTCATGGTGCTGAAGACCGACCTCAACGGCGCGCACAGCTTCGAGGGCGGCACGCAGGTGGCCTTCCGCGTCAACGCGCAGATGACCGATTCGCCGCTCGTCTCGAGCGAGCAGATCGCCGCGGGCGGCATGAACTCGGTGCGCGGCTACCTCTCGGCGGAGGCCACCGGCGACTACGGCGTGGTCGGCTCGGTGGAGCTGCGCAGCAAGCCGCTCGCCTTCCTGGGCAGCACCGTCGAGAACTGGCGCGTGTACGCCTTCGCCGATGCCGCGCGGCTGCGCCTGAAGAGCCCGCTGCCCGAGCAGGCCGACCGCTTCTCGCTGTATTCGGTGGGCGTGGGCACGACCTTCAAGGTGGGCACGTATTTCTCGGGCCGCGTCGACATCGGCTATCCGCTGGTCGACGGGCCGCGCACCAAGAAGCACGACACGCAGGTGAATTTCAGCATCACCGCGAGCTACTGACCGACCGAACGACGGCGACGTCCTTTCTTCCTTCTTTCGATTTTTTTCTCATTCCACGAGCTTTCCGGAGAACCCTGTCATGCGACGACTTCTTTTCATCGCGCTCACGCTGCTGAGCACGCTCCTGCCGGGCCTGGCCCATGCCTGGTGGCAGGCCGAATGGGCCTACCGCAAACCCGTCACCATCGACGGCGGCCCGCAGGCCGGCGCCATCGGCAGCGATGCCGGCCGCGTGCCGGTGCTGGTGCGCCTGCACACGGGCAACTTCAAGTTCGAGGGCGTGAGCGAGACCGGCGCCGACCTGCGCTTTGTCGCGGGCGACGACAAGACCGTGCTCAACCACCAGATCGAGCAGTTCGATCCGCTGCTGGGTATCGCGCTGATCTGGGTCGACGTGCCCAACGTCTCGGCCGGCACGCCGCAAAAGCTCTGGATGTACTACGGCAACCCCAAGGCCCCGGCCTCGGGCAACGGCCAGCGCAGCTTCGACCCCGACTACACGCTGGTCTACCACTTCGCCGAAGGCGCGGTGCCGCCGCGCGACACCACCGCCTACGGCAACAACGGCCAGACCGCCGCGGTGCCCGTCGAAGGCACGGTCATCGGCAAGGGCGCGCAGCTCGGCAACGGCGCGTTGATGCTGCCCGCCACGCCCTCGCTGGCCGTGACGGCCGGCGGCACGCTGACCTTCTCGGCCTGGATCAAGCCCGATTCGCTCGGTGCACGCCAGGCGATCTATGCGCGCCGCGACGGCGCCGGCGAACTCGTGGTCGGCATCGACCAGGGCGTGCCCTTCGTGCAGGTCAACGGCCAGCGCAGCACGCCGGGCCAGCCGGTGCAGGCCGGCCAGTGGGCGCACCTCGCGGTGAAGGCCGAGGGTGACAGCGTCGCGCTGTATGTGGGCGGCCGTCCGGCCGTGTCGCTGGCGGCGAAGCTGCCCGCGCTGAACACCGCTGCCGCGCTCGGCGCGGATGCACCGGCTGCCGCACCCGCTGCACCGGGTGCAGCACCCGTCGCCGGCTTTGCCCCGTTCACCGGCGCGATCGACGAAGTGCGCCTGTCGAAGGTCGCACGCCCCGACGCGCTGCTGCTGGCCGATGCCGTGTCGCAAGGCGCCGAGTCGCGCCTGGCCGCTTTCGGTCCCGACGAGCAGCAGGCTGGCAAGAGCCACTTCGGCTTCATCCTGGCCGCGATGCCGCTGGACGCGTGGATCGTGGTCGGCCTGCTGGGCCTGATGATGGCGCTGTCGTGGGCCATCATGATCGGCAAGGGCCGCAACTTCGGCGCCACCTCGCGCGCCAACGCCACCTTCATCGAGCACTTCCGCGAAGCCGCCGGTGCGCCGCTGGACCGCCTGGCCACCAACAACACGGTGCCGCAGGAAGTGCGTGCCGATTCCTCGCTGTGGCGCCTGTACGAAGTGGCCATCGAGGAAATGCGCCGCCGCCATGACCGCGGCTACGACCTGAACGCCGTGTCGGCCTCCACCATCGGCGCCATCCGCGCCGCGATGGACGGCGTGATGGTGCGCGAGACCGAGCGCATGTCCAAGCGCATGAACTGGCTGTCGACCACCATCGAAGGCGCGCCGTACGTGGGCCTCTTTGGCACCGTGATCGGCATCATGCTGGTGTTCGTGGTGGCGGCCATGGCCGGCGCCGTGGACATCAACTCGGTGGCGCCCGGCATGGCCGCCGCGTTGCTGTGTACCGCCGCCGGCCTGGGCGTCGCGATCCCCGCGCTCTTTGGCTACAACTGGCTGGCCTCGCGCTCGGACGCCATCGGCGCCGACATGGCCGTGTTCGTCGACGAGTTCGTCACGCGCCTGGCCGAAGAGCAGGGCGAGGGCCGCTCGCTGCCGGTGGCCGTGCAGGCGCGCCGCGCCTGAGGACCGCGCACCATGGCAAACACAGCCGCGAAGTTCGCCGTGCGCAAGCGCACGGGCGGCATCAACATCACGCCCTTCGTCGACGTGCTGCTGGTGGTGCTGGTGATCTTCATCCTCACCAGCAACGCCAGCATCCCGGGCATCAAGGTCGACCTGCCCAAGGCCAGCGCCTCGGTGGCGCTGGAAAAGCCCAAGACCAAGGCCATCACGATCGACAACGCGGGCAACGTGTTCCTGGACGCCTACCCGGTCACGCTGCCCGAGCTCGAGGAGCGCCTGCGCACCGAGAAGGCGCTGTCGCCCGACTTTCCCGTGATCGTGCGCGGCGATGCCAGCGTGCAGTACGCGAAGGTGGTCGACGTGCTCGACCTGCTGCGCCGCATCGAGCTGAACCAGATCGGCCTCGTGACCGGCAAGCAGAAGTGAGGACCGGAGCGTGAACCCTCGCGACCCGATTTCTTCTGCCTCGCCCGCGCCGCGCTCCAGCGGCACGGGTGGAACGGCCGCGCTGTGGCGCCGTTGGGGCGGGGTGGTCATCGGCCTGGCGATCGTCGTGGCGCTGGCGCTGCTCGTGTGGCGGCTGCTGTCCGACACCGCGAGCCAGAAGCGTGTGGTGGCCGACGCGCCCACGCTGATGCTGCCGCCGCCCCCGCCACCGCCGCCCGAACCCGAGAAGCTGCCCGAGCCCGAGCCGGAAAAGATCAAGCCCGAAGTGGTCGAGCCCGAGCCCAAGCCGGTCGAGCCGCTGGAAGTGCCCAAGGACGACGCGCCGCCCAGCCCGTCGAAAGACCTGGGCGACCCGGTGACCATGGACAGCGCCGGCCAGGCCGGCAACGACGCCTTCGGCATCCAGGCCGGCAGCGGCGGCGGCATGAGCGGCACCGGCGCCGGCGGCGGCCTGGGCAGCGGCTCGTATGCGCGCTACGTGTCGAGCATGCTGCAGCAGGCGCTGTCGCGCGACCCGCGCACGCGCCAGCTGGTGTTCGACGACATCCAGATCGACCTGTGGCTCGGCGCCGACGGCAAGACCACGCGCGCCCAGCTGGTGCGCGGCACCGGCACCGAGGACATCGACGAGGCCGTGCTCGCGCTGGTGCGCGGGCTCGATCGCGTCGACGAACGTCCGCCGGCCTCGATGCGCTTTCCGATGCGCGTGTCGATGAAAGGCCGCCGGCCATGACTTTCCATTCCTGTACGGCCGACGCCCGGCCCGACTCCTTTCCTCCAGTGAACGAAGCGATGAACACCCTGCACAACACCCTCCCGCGCCGGGGCGCGATGCCGGCCCTGCGCCAGTGCGCGCTCGCGGCGGCCGTGGCCTCCGCCTTCGTGCTGTCGGCCGGCACCGCCATGGCCCAGACCGCCGCCGCGCCGGCGGGCGAATCCGCCATGGTCAAGCTGATCCGCGGCCTCATTCAAAGTGGCACGCTCGCCAAGGACGTGGGCGAAGCGCTGCTGGCCCAGGCCCAGACCGAAGCCATCGCCGCGCAGCAGGCGCAGCGCCAGGCGACGGCCTCGGCCACCGCCGCATCGGCCACCGTCGCGGGCGGCATGCGCCTCGAAGCGGGTGACGTGCGCGTGCCCTACATCTCGCAGACCGTGCGCGACCAGATCCGCGACGAGGTCAAGGCACAGGTCATGGCCCAGGCCAAGGACGAAGGCTGGGCCGCGCCCAACGAGACGCCCGAGTGGAGCAAGCGCATCCGCTTCGAAGGCGACGTGCGCGTGCGCAACGAATCGCGCAGCTACGCCGGCAACAACAGCGACATCGAGATCAACTGGCCCTCGCTCAACCAGGGCAGCGGCTACGACGTCAACCCGAACACCAACCTGTCGTTGCCGTCGATCCTGAACACGCGCCAGGACCGCCGCAACCTGTTCCGCGCCCGCGCACGCGTGGGCCTGCTGGCCGACCTGTCGGAGAACACCAAGGCCGGCGTGCGCCTGGCCTCGGGCAGCGACGAGAGCCCCGTCTCGACCACCACCACGCTGGGCGGCGGCCTGGGCAAGAAGAGCGTGTGGCTCGACCAGATGTGGATTTCGCACAAGCCGACCGACTGGCTCACCGTGACCGGCGGGCGCTTCGGCAACCCCTTCATGTCGACCGACCTGCTGTATTCGAGCGACCTGAACTTCGACGGCATTGCCGCGCAGTTCGACAAGAAGCTCGCATCGAACCGCGACCTGTCGCTGTTCGGCACGCTGGGCCTCATTCCGCTCGAGTACTCGGCGGACGGCTCGCCCACGCGCAGCCAGCGCAAGATGAAGAGCGAGAACAAGTGGCTGCTCGGCGCGCAGGTGGGCGCCGACTGGAAGATCAACGAAGACAACCGCGTGCGCGGCGCGCTGGCGTACTACAACTTCCGCAACGTCAGCGGCCAGGTCTCCGAGCCTTGCGCGCTGTATGCGGGCGCCGACGGCTGCAGCACCGACTGGTCGCGACCGGCCTTCATGCAGAAGGGCAACACGCTCATGCTGCTGCGCGACATCTCGCTCGACCCGCTCAACCCGGCCGGCACGCCGCAGCCGCAGTACGTGGGTCTGGCCTCGAAGTTCCGCCTGATCGACCTGAACCTGCGCTGGGACACCCAGGTGGCCGGCAACAACCTGCGCCTGGACGCCAACTTCGTGCGCAACACCGCCTACGACGCCAACGACATCTGGAAGCGCGGCGGCATCCGCGGCGCCATCGTGAACAACTTCGGCCCGACCGGCGGCACCACCCAGTCCGACTTCAAGAGCGGCGGCAACGCCTACATGCTGCAGGCCACCTACGGCAAGCCGGCACCGGCCGCGCGCGGCGACTGGAACGTGCTCGCGGGCTACAAGCGCATCGAGCCCGACGCCATGCCCGACGGCTACAACGATTCGAGCTTCCACGGCGGCGGCACCAATGCGCGCGGCTACTTCCTGGGCGGCTCGTACGCGATCGACAAGAACATGTGGTTCACCGGCCGCTGGATCTCGACCAAGGAGGTCTACGGCCCGCCGCTGTCGATCGACACCCTGCAGCTCGAATTCAATGCGCGTTTCTAAGAAGGAGTCCGCCGTGTCCCGAACGATCTTCCCGGCGCTGGCCCTGGCCGCGCTGGCCGCCACGGCCGGCGTCGCGCAGGCCCAGCAGCCGCAGGGCCAGAGCATGGAGGAGCGGCTGCGCGCGCAGCTGCGCACCACCACCACCCAGCTGCAGCAGGCGCAGAACGAGCTGGCCGCGCTCAAGGCCGGCCAGCCTGCGGGCAAGGCGCCCGCGGCACCCGGCGCGCCGCCGCCCGCGTCCGAGCTCGAGACGCTGAAGAAGGAACTGGCCGCCAGCCAGGCCCAGCTTGCGTCCGAGCGCCACGCGCGCGGCCAGGCCAGCGCCGGCAACGCGCAGCTGCGCGAGCAGGCCCAGGCCGCGAGCGAGAAGGCGGGTGCGCAGATCGCGCAGTTCCGCGGTGCCTACGACGAGCTGCTGAAGATGGCGCGCGCCTCCGAGGCGGAGCGCCAGCGCCTGGCCGGCGAGGCCGCGCTGCAGCGCACCGCGCTCACGCAGTGCGAGGCCAAGAACACGCAGCTCTATGCCGTCGGGCAGGAAGTGCTGCGCGCCTACGAAACCATGGACGTGGGCAGCGTGCTCGCCTCGCGCCAACCCTTCGCGGCGCAAAGCCGCGTCAAGTACGAACAGATCGCGCAGCAGTACGGCGACAAGCTCTACGAGAGCCGCTTCGACGTGCGCGCCGTGAGCGCGCCGGCGCCTGCGGCCGCTGCATCCGCCACGGAAGGAAAGCCCCAATGAACCCCGCACAAGCCACTCCCGCAGCCGGACTCGGCCGCCGCCTGCGCGCGGCGGCCGGCGTGCTGCTCGTCTCGTCGGTCGGCGTGGCCGCCGCGCAGCAGCCCGCTGCACCCGGCCCCGCCGTCGTCGCACGCATCGGCGAAGTGACCATCGGCCAGGACGAGATCGAGAAGCTGCTGCAGACCCTGCCCGAGACCGAACGCGCCGCCGTCAAGGCCGACCGCGCGAGCCTCGACGGCTGGCTGCGCCAGCGCCTCGTGAGCGAAGCGCTGCTGCGCGACGCCCGCGCCAAGGGCTGGGCCGAACGGCCCGACGTGAAGGCGAAGATCGACGCCGCCACGCGCGAGATCACCGCGCGCATCGTCGCCACCAGCTACCTCGAATCCGTGAGCCAGGTGCCCGCGGGCTTCCCGTCGGACGCCGAGGTGAAGGCCGCCTACGACCAGGGCAAGACCGGCTTCAACCTGCCGGCCGCCTACCGCGTGGCGCAGATCTACCTGGCCACGCCCGAGCGCGACCCGGCCGCCATCGCCAAGGTGCGCGACGAAGCCAACCGCCTCGCCAAGCAGGCCCGCAGCGGCGACTTCGCCGCCGTGGCGCGCACCAGCTCGCAGGACCGCCGCAGTGCCGAACGCGGCGGCGAGGTCGACACGCTGCCGCTCGCGCGCATCCTGCCCGAGCTGCGCGACACCGTGGCCAGGCTCAAGCAGGGCCAGGTCAGTGAACCGGTGCAGGCCGAGGCCGGCTTCCACATCGTCAAGCTGCTCGACACCCAGCCTGCGCGCACCGCCACCCTCGAGGAGATGAAGCCGCAACTGCAGGCCGCGCTGCGCCAGCAGCGGCAGCAGCAACTCGTGCAGGCCTACATGGCCCAGCTGGCGCCGCCGGCGCAACTGAGCATCGACAGCGCCGCGCTCGACGCCGCGCTCAAGAAGACCAACTGAACCCATTCCCCCTTTTCAGAAAGAAGAAGCACACCATGAACACCACCGCCACGACCCCGCAAGCCGACGACCAGGCCGCCACGCCTGTGCCTTTCGACATGCTCGACGCCGTCACGCCCGACCAGGTGTCGGACGCCATCAAGGCCGCCGGCGGCGCCGTCACCGCCATCGAACAGGATGGCGTGGTGCGCCTGCACAGCGCCAGCCACGGCATCGGCTTCCAGGTGCTGTGGGGCAACGCCGTCACCACCACCCAGTACACCGACTTCACCCTGAGCTGCCCGCTGCGCGTGCAGGGTGGCACGCTGCCCGAGGCCGTGCTCGCCGCCTGGCACCGCAGCAAGCGCTTTGCGCGCGTGGCGCAGCACGGCGACTTCGTCGTGCTCGAGATGGACGTGGTCGTGGCCGGCGGCGTGAGCCCCGCCTACCTGGCGTTTGCCGTGCGGCTGTGGATGCAGATGATGGGCGAGTTCTTCCTGCACCTGCGCAACTACGGCCCCGCCGCCGAGACGCGCGGCGACGCGGCGAATGCCGACGCTGCTGCTGCCACCGCCGCCGTCCAGGGTGTGCCCGCCGCCGCGTGATGCCACTGCCCATGCGCGCTGCATCCGGCCTGTCCGTGGACGACCACCACCATCCCTCGCACGACTCGCCCACGGGCCGCGCCATCCAGGCCGCGGCGCGCCAGGCCCAACGCGCGCGCCGCGCCGAGACCGTGCGGCTGCGCCAGCGCGCCGCGCTGCTCGAGCTGCTGGTGCAGACCATGGCGGAGCTGCACATCTCGATGGCCGAGCTCAATGCGGCGCGCAAGGCGCTGGCGCCGGCGTGGCGGCAGGTGGGGGACGGAGGCACCTCGCTCGATCACGATCTGGAGCGTTGACGCAAGGCGGCGAGGCTGCGGAGGGTAGGGCAGAATCGCCCGCCCCACGCTCCCGAAAGGCCACCCCGTGACGACGCCCGCCCGCTCTGCCCGGATCGCCCAGACCACGCCCACGGGCGCCGCCATCGCAGAGAAGGTGGCGCAGGCCTACGACTTCGGCGAGGTCCGGTCGTGCGAGCTGCTGCGGCGCAGCTTCAACCATGTCTACGGCCTGCAGTTTGCCGACGGCCGCCAAGCCGTCGCGCGCCTGAGCGCCGACCGCCCGCGCGGCGCCCCCAACATCGGCTACGAAACGGCGCTGCTCGTGCACCTGAAGGCCAGGGGCGTGCCGGTGGCCGGCGCGCTGGCGGCACGCGATGGCGCACATGCTGTCGCGATGGACCTGCCCGAGGGCGAGCGTCCGTTGATCCTGTTCGAGCATCTCGACGGCGACGTGCCCGGCGACGTGCTGCCCGACGTCGAAGCCACCGGCCGCGGCCTGGCGCTGTTGCACGAAGCCGCGCAGGACTACCACGGCCCCGCGAGCCGCTACGCCCTGGAACTGCCCGACCTGCTGCACGCGTCGCTGGAGCGCCTGCACGCCGCGCCCACCATGACCGACGCGCTGCGCCCGGAGTTCAGCGCCATCGCGCGCGCGCTCGAAGCCCGCATCGCCGCGATGCCGACCCTGACTCGTGTTCACGGGCACGGCGATTGCCACGGCATGAACAACTTCGTGACGACTGGTCTTGAGGGCGCGCGCGTCGCCTCGTTCTTCGACTTCGACGATGCAGGCCCCGGCTGGCTGGCCTACGACCTGTGTGTGTACCTCTGGGCGATGCACCCGCGCACGGTGGGCGGATCGCTCGACGCGACGTCGCTGGCGCGTTGGCGCAGCTACCTGGCGGGCTACCGCAGCGCGCGTCCGTTGCCTTCGGCGGATGTCGAGGCCATCGCTGCCTTCATGGCCGTGCGGCAGTTCTGGCTCATGGGCGAACACGCGGGCCGCATCGCGGTGTGGGGCACGCAGTCGATGCCGACGAGCTGGCTGCGCACGCAGGTGAAGATGTTGACGGCGTGGGCGGAGTTGCGAACGCCCGAGTGAGGATTCGGCTCAGGCTTGTGCGACCCAGCCTCTGAAGGCCATGCCTGCATAGAACAGGCGGACGTTGGTGAAACCCGTCTCTTCGAGCAACGCCTCTTCCTGTTCCGGGCTGAGCAGTGTCAGCGTCGAACCGATCGCGGAGGCCGCCTTGCGCGCGTTGTCCGGATCGACGCCGGAAGCCGCCGCGAAAGCGACGTAGCGTGAGAGCCACAGCTCTCGCTCCCCATGTGCCTGGGGAAAGCTGAGATGCGCCATGACGAACGGCGCACCGGGCTTCAGGCGGTGACGAATTTCCATCAGCGTCGACCTGCGTTCATCGAGCGTCAGGAAGTGCATCGTCAGCAGGCAGGTCGCCGCATCGAACGGGCCTTCGGGTGCCGTGTCGGTGTAGCCGTGGTGCAGCGTGACCCGGTCGGCGAGCGGGCCGAGCGTTTCCGCGGCGAGGTCGAGCATGGGTTGCGACGGATCGACGCCGACGAAATGCCATCGGGGATGCGCCTGCGCGAGCACCTTCAACTCCATGCCACCACCGGCGCCGATGACCAGCACGTGGGCCGCATCCGGCGCGCGTTCGGCGACGAGCAGGGCTGCCATCGTCTGCAGGTCGTGCAGGCCTGGCACCAGGCGTGCGGTCTTCTCGGGGTAGTTGTTGGTGGTGGACGACGTGCTGAAGGCGGCGGTGGGCTGGGACATTTCCACAGTCTATGTGGGCGTCGCGCGCTTCGCAGGCGCAGGGCTGCGGGAGAGCCCAGCCAGCCTGCGACCGCCTCAGGCCCGCGTCGAAGCGCGCCCGGCCTGCGACCCCTTCGCGAGCCGCCACGTCATCCCGATCCCCACAACTGTCGCGATCAGCCCCACCAGGAACACACTGTCGTGACCGTAGTGGTCAGCAATCAGCCCCGCCATCGGGCCTGTGACGCCGTACGCCAGATCCTGGAACGCCGCGAAGCCGCCGATGGCCGTTCCGCGCAGGTGGGCGGGCACGCGCTTGACGGCCTCCAGTCCCATGGCAGGGAAGACCATCGAGCATCCCATGCCGGTCAGCAGTGCGCCCACCATCGCTACGACGGGATGGGGCGCGAGCCACAGCAGCGCTTGACCCACGGCCTCGATCGCCAGGGAGACCAGCGCCACTTTGATTCCGCCGATGCGGTCGGGCAAGCGACCTGCCAGCAGGCGCACCAGGACAAAACCCAGGCCGAAGCATGTCAGTCCGTAGCCGGCACCCTGCCAGCCATGGGCCAGGAAGTACAAGGGGAAGAACGCGCCCAAGGCGGCGAAGCCGACGCCTTGTAGGCCCACGACTGCGCCTTGCTTCCAGATGAGCCCCAGCACATCGGAGAAGGGCGCGCGGCGCCCCTGTGCCGACATGGCGGGCGCGATGGACCACAGCATCGCGCCGCTGACCAGCGGCAGGGCGATGCTGCCCGCCATCAGGCCGGCGAAGCCGAGCCTTTCCAGCAGCCAGAGGCCCAGGGGCCCGCCCACTGCAAATGCGCCATACATGCCGGTGCCGACGAGCGCCATGACCTGCCCGGACCGCGCGGGGCCCATGGCCGCCATCGCCCAGCCCAGCATGCCGACGAGCGCGAAGCTTTCGCCGAGGCCCAGCACGAGACGCCCCACCAGAAGAACCAGGTACGCGCCGACGCCATGGCCCAGCACGGGCAGCGAGGAGGCCCAGCACAGGAGCGATGCCGCCGCATAGAGGACAAGGCCCCGGAACATGGCGAACTTGCCGCCGCGTTCGTCAGCCAGACGGCCCGCCCAGCCGCGACTCAGGATGGTGGACAAAAAGGCAATGCCGACACCCAGGCCAGACGCGACATTGCCCAGGCCCAGCGTCTGTGACACGTGGAGCGTCACAGCCGGCATCGACATGGCGACAGACAGGTAGGCGAGAAATAGCGCGAGGGTCATCCAGACCAACGTGCGCAGGGAAGAAGAGTTTGTTTGGACGTTCGTCATCGAGCGCCGCTCCTTGAGTTTTCAAAGGCGGCACCAGCCGGTCGAATGGGCGGGACGATGAGCACCGAAGCGACCCACGCACACCGCCAGTCGGCATGCGGGTGCCACTGGTGATGCGTTGGTTGACGTAAACGCTTACGGCGGGATGGAGCTCTGAACAGGTCAGAGTCGATTTTTGCAGCGGCGATTCTAGCAACGTGATCGAGAACGCATCACTCGCTCGCAGATGTCGGCACGGTCTTCACGCGCCTGCCGCTCGCCGGCGCTTCCTGTCCGGCTACAGTCGGATGGCTCCATGTCCCTGACCCTATGAACAGCATCACTCCCTGCGATTCCGCCCGAACGGCGCGGCGCTTCGCTGCACTCCCTCTCTTGCCGACGCCCACCCTGACGATGGAGCGCACATAGCCATGCACGAAATCATCTGCCCCCATTGCAGCAAGGCATTCAAGATCGACGAAGCCGGCTACGCGGACATCCTGAAGCAGGTGCGCGACGGCGATTTCGAGAAGCAGTTGCACGAGCGGCTGGAACTGGCCGAGCGGGACAAACGCGCCGCCGTCGAACTTGCCCAGACCCGGGCCGCCGGCGAACTGCAGAAGGCCGCCGCCGCCAAGGACGGCGAGATCCAGGAACTCAAGGCGAAGCTCGAGGCCGGCGATGTCGCGCGAAAGCTGGCCGTGAGCGAAGCCCTGGGCGCCGTGGAACGGGAGCGCGACGCGCTCGCCAACGAGCTTGAAAAGGCCAAGCAGGACAAGCTGGCCGCCACCGCGCTCGCCGAGGCACGGCATGTGGGCGAACTGCAGAAGAGCGCCGCTGCGAAGGACGTGGAAATCCAGGAACTGAAGGCCCGGCTCGACGCCATCGAGGTGGCGAAAAAGCTCGCGATCAGCGAGGCCGTCAGTGTGGTCGAGAAGGAGCGGGATCAGTGGAAGAGCGGCCTCGAGCGGGCGGAGCTCGAGAAGCAACTCGCCGAGAAATCGCTCAAGGACAAGTACGAGACGCAGATCAAGGATCGCGAAGGAGAGATCGAGCGGCTGCGCGACATGAAGGCGCGCCTGTCGACCAAGATGGTCGGCGAGACCCTGGAGCTGCACTGCGAGACCGAGTTCAATCGCATCCGGTCGATGGCGTTTCCCCGCGCCTATTTCGAGAAGGACAACGACGCGCGCACGGGCAGCAAGGGCGACTACATCTTCCGCGACGCGGACGAGGCCGGCACCGAGATCGTCTCGATCATGTTCGAGATGAAGAACGAGAACGACCGCACCGCCACGAAGAACAGGAACGAAGACTTCCTGAAGGAACTCGACAAGGACCGCACCGAGAAGGGCTGCGAGTACGCGGTGCTGGTGTCGCTGCTCGAGCCCGACAACGAGCTGTACAACACCGGGATCGTCGATGTGTTCCATCGCTACCCGAAGATGTATGTCGTGCGCCCGCAGTTCTTCCTGCCCATCATCACGCTGCTGCGCAATGCGGCGATGAACTCGCTCAAGTACAAGTCGGAGCTGGCGCTGGTCAAGGCGCAGAACATCGACATCACGAAGTTCGAGACCGAGCTGGAGACCTTCAAGGCCGCCTTCGGCAGGAACTACGACCTGGCCCACGGCCACTTCCAGAAGGCGATCGCGGAGATCGACAAGTCGATCGACCACCTGCAGAAGACGAAGGAGGCGCTGCTCGGCACCGACCGCAACCTGCGCCTTGCGAACGACAAGGCGCAGGACGTGACGATCAAGAAGTTGACGCGCGGCAACCCGACGATGGCGGCCAAGTTCGCCGAACTCAAGAAGCTCGGGTCTTCCGAGACGGAATGAGCCTGGGAGCTACGCAAAGAAATTCATGAACAACATCACCATCGACTACCGCCAGGACGTGCCCCTGGACCCGGCCGACGTCGCCCGCGTCTTCGACCGCTCCGGCATCAAGCGCCCCACGAACGATCTCGCCCGGATCGCGCGGATGTTCGCCGCGCCCAGCCTTTTGCTGTCGGCCTGGGTCGACAACGAACTGGTGGGGCTGTCGCGGTCGCTGACCGACCATGCGTACTGCTGCTACCTGTCGGACCTGGCGGTGGACAAGAAGTACCAGGGCCATGGCATCGGCCGGGAGCTCGTGCAGCGCACGCAGGCGATCATCGGCGAGGAGGTGTCGTTGATCCTGCTCTCGGCACCCGACGCGATGTCTTACTACCCGACGCTCGGCTTCGAGCTGGCGCAGAACGCGTACGTCATCCGGCGCAAGCGCTAGAGGCCACTGCGCCACGCCTCACGGCGACCGCCGTGACCCCGCCAGCCCGGCCTTCGCATCCAGCAGGTGTCCGAGCGGCAGCGCCGTCTCCGACTTGATCTCGCGCAGCACGATGCTCGAGCGCACGTGCGTCACGCCGGGCAGGCTGAACAGCACCTCGTGCAGGAAGCGCTCGTAGTGCTTCATGTCGGGCACGGTCACGTTGAGGATGTAGTCCGCGGGCCCGGTGGCCGACACGCAGCGGATGATCTGTGGGCTCGCGGCCACGGCTTCTTCGAAGCGCTGCACCATCGCCTCGCTGTGGCGGTCGAGGTTCACCTCGGCCACGGCCGACACGTGCAGGCCCACGTGCTCGGGATCGACGAGCGCGGTGTAGCCGCGGATGACGCCGGCTGCCTCCATGTCCTTGATGCGCTTCCAGCAGGGCGTGGGCGACAGGCCGACGGCCTCGGAAATCTGCTGCACGGTCTGCCGGCCGTCATGCTGCAGTGCAGAAAGAATCTTGAGGCAATGCTCGTCAAGAGAAACAGAACCGACGTTCATCTTGGTTTTTGAGTGAATTCTTCTTCAAACAAGGGTCTGCGCCAGTGTATTGAAGAAACACTTACTTGGGGGGGCGCAGAACAATTCCGGGCATGAACGCCCCACTTGAAGCGACCGCACTCCGACGGCCCGACTACCAACTTTCCGACAACCTCTGGGCCGATGCCGGCTCGGTCTTCCTCACCGGCACGCAGGCGCTGATCCGCATCCTGGCGATGCAGGGCCAGCGCGACGCGGCGCGCGGCCTGCACACGCAGGGCTTCGTCAGCGGCTACCGCGGCTCGCCGCTGGGCATGGTCGACCAGGCCATCTGGAAGGCCGGCGAGCGCTTCAAGAAGACCGGCATCCGCTTCGTTCCTGCCGTGAACGAGGAACTCGCGGCCACGCAGGTGCTGGGCACGCAGCGTGTCGAATCCGACCCCGAGCGCACCGTCGATGGCGTGTACGCCATGTGGTACGGCAAGGGCCCGGGCGTGGACCGCGCGGGCGATGCGCTCAAGCACGGCAATGCCTACGGCTCGTCGCCGCACGGCGGCGTGCTGGTGGTGGCGGGCGACGACCACGGCTGCGTGTCGTCGTCGATGCCGCACCAGAGCGACCACGCCTTCATGGCCTGGCGCATGCCCGTGATGCAGCCCGCGAGCGTGGCCGAGTACCTGGAGTTCGGCCTGTACGGCTACGAGCTGTCGCGCTACTCGGGCGCGTGGGTGGGCATGGCGGCGCTGTCCGAAATCGTCGAGAGCGCGGGCACGGTGGACCTCGATGCGGTGAATGCGCGCGTCGCCGCCTGGGAAGACGCCGATGCCGTGCGCGCCGCCACCGGCCATGCCGCGCCGCCCGACGGCCTGCACTACCGCTGGCCCGACCTGCCGTCGCTGCGCATCGAGTCGCGGCTGGAAGACAAGCTCGCGGCCGTGGCCGCCTTCACGCAACGCAACAGCATCGACCGCCACGTCATCGTGAGCCCGCATGCCAAGGTGGGCATCGTCACCTGCGGCAAGGCGCACCACGACCTGATGGAGGTGCTGCGCCGGCTCGAACTCTCGCCCGATCAGCTCGCGCGCGCCGGTGTGCGGCTGTACAAGATCGGCCTGAGCTTTCCGGTCGAACAGACGCGCCTCAAGGAATTCGCGCGCGGGCTCGGCGAGATCCTCATCGTGGAAGAGAAGGGCGCGGTGGTCGAGACGCAGTTGCGCGACATCTTCTACAACGCGCCGCCCGAGGCGCGCCCCGTGCTCGTGGGCAAGCACGACCACGCGGGCCAGCCGCTGGTGTCGGCGCTCGGCGAGCTGCGGCCCTCGCGCCTCATCGAGCTGGTCGCGCACTGGCTGGCTGCGCACTTTCCGGAGAACCACGACCTGGGCGATCACCTGCAGCACGTGCGCGACTTCACGCCGCCCGAGCTGCTGGCCAACGCGAGCGATGCGGTCAAGCGCCTGCCGTACTTCTGCGCCGGCTGCCCGCACAACACCAGCACCAAGGTTCCCGAGGGCTCGACGGCGCGCGCGGGCATCGGCTGCCATTTCATGGCCAACTGGATGGACCGCAGCACGGCGGGCCTGATCCAGATGGGCGGCGAGGGCGTCGACTGGATCTCGCACGCCATGTTCACGAAGACGCCGCACGTGTTCCAGAACCTGGGCGACGGCACCTACTACCACTCGGGCTACCTCGCGATCCGCCAGGCCGTGGCGGCCAAGGCCACGCTCACCTACAAGATCCTGTTCAACGACGCGGTTGCGATGACGGGCGGCCAGCCGGTCGACGGCGTCATCAGCGTGGACGCCATTGCGCGGCAGGTGGAGTCGGAAGGCGTCACCAAGGTGGTGGTGGTGAGCGATGCCATCCATCACTACGACGCCATCAAGAACAAGTTTCCGGCGGGCACCGAGTTCCACGACCGCGCCGCGCTCGACGAGGTGCAGCGCCGCCTGCGCGAGATGCCCGGCGTGACCGTGCTCATCTACGAGCAGACCTGCGCGGCCGAGAAGCGCCGTCGCCGCAAGAAGGGCGAGCTGGCCGATCCGCCCAAGCGCCTGTTCATCAACGAGGCCGTGTGCGAAGGCTGCGGCGACTGCACCGTGCAGAGCAACTGCGTGGCCGTGCTGCCGCACGAAACACCGATGGGCCGCAAGCGCAAGATCGACCAGACCAGCTGCAACAAGGACTACTCCTGCGCCAAGGGCTTCTGCCCCAGCTTCGTGGGTGTCACCGGCGGCAAGCTGCGCCGCAAGAGCGGGGCGCTCGCGGCCGGGCGCGATGCCTTCCTGCACCGCGTGGGCGCGCTCGCGCATCCCGCGCCGCATGCATGGACCGGTCCGTACGACCTGCTCGTGACCGGCGTGGGCGGCACGGGCGTGGTGACGGTGGGCGCGGTCATCGCGATGGCCGCGCACCTCGAGGCCAAGTCGGCCAGCGTGCTCGACTTCATGGGCTTCGCGCAGAAGGGCGGTTCGGTGCTGAGCTTCGTGCGACTGGCCGACACGCCCGAGCGGCTGAACCAGGTGCGCATCGACACGCAGCAGGCCGACGCCATCCTCGCGTGCGACGTGGTGGTGGGCGCCTCGGCCGACGCGCTGCAGACCGTGCGGCACGGGCGCACGCGCGTGCTCGCGAACATCCACGAGATCCCGGTGGCCGAGTCGCTGCGCAACCCCGATGCCGACCTGCATGTCGACCTGCTGCTGGAGAAGATGCGCTTCGTCGCGGGCGAAGAGCAGGTCGAGACCTTCGATGCGCAGAGCCTGGCCGAGGAGTTTCTGGGCGACACGCTGGCCGCGAACATCGTGGCCACCGGCTATGCGTGGCAGCGCGGCCTCGTGCCGCTGAGCCTCGAGGCGCTCATGCACGCGATCGAACTCAACGGCGTGGCCGTGGCGGCGAACCAGTCGGCGTTCTCGCTGGGGCGGCTCGCGGCGGGCGACCCGGCGGCGCTCGACCAGCTGCGCGCGGCACCGGTTGAGGCGGCGGCGCACCAGGTCGACGACCGCCCGCTGGAAACGCTGCTCGCCGATGCGCGCCGCCATCTCACCGGCTACCAGAACGCCGCGTGGGCCGCGCGCTTCGACCAGCGCATTCGCGCACTGCAGGCGGTCGAGTCCGCAATGCCGGGTGGCGATGCGAGCCTGCCCTTCACGCGCAACGCGGCGCGCAGCCTCTTGAAACTCATGAGCTACAAGGACGAGTACGAGGTCGCGCGCCTGTACACCGATGGTGCGTTCCTGCAGAAGCTGAAGGACCAGTTCGAAGGCGATCTGAAGCTCGAGTTCCACATGGCGCCGCCACTGCTCTCGCGCCCCGCGCACGGACAGGCACCCGCCAAGGTGCGCCTCGGTGGATGGATGCTGCCGGCCATGAAGTGGCTGGCCCACGGCAAGCGCCTGCGCGGCACGCCCTTCGACCTGTTCGGCCACACGGCGGAGCGCCGCACCGAGCGCGCGTTGATCGAGCACTTCGACCGCCTGCTGCAGGAGATGGCCACCGCGCTGACGCCCGACAACCAGCCGACCGCCGCACGCATCGCGGCGCTGCCGCTGTCGGTGCGCGGCTTCGGCCATGTGAAGCTGGCGAACCTGGACGCGGCGCGTCTGCGCGAGGCCGTGTTGCTGCACCGCTTTGCGCCGTCGCGCTACGCGAAGCCGGTGGACGCACCCAGCGCCGGGCAGATTCGGGGTATCGCTATCGTGGCAAGCGCGCGGTAGTGGGCGCGGGAGGCGAGCGTAAGTTGCTCGGCTACGATCCTTGCCGAAGCACTCACCCCCGCCACACCCCGACGATCACAGGACCCATGCGCGCCTTCCTCTACTACGCCCTGATGCTCCTGCTCGGATTCGCCTGGTACAGGTACGGACAGAACCTGCTGCGCAAGGGCTATCGCGATGAGAAGGGCGAACTCACCCAGGGGCTCGTAGGGCCCGTCGGATTCCTGCTGACCGCTGGCGTGACCTGCTACCTCTTCTTCGCCATGCTGCGCGCCCTGGTCCGGGGCGAGGTGCCCTGCGTCGGAAAGGGCTGCGTGGGGCAGGTCTACACACTGGCGGCGCATGCAGGTGAGTACTGGGCCAACATGTTTTTCATCGCATGGTGTGTCCTGGGCTTGGGCTACGCGATGTACGTGACGCTCAGGATCTGGTTCCGGGCTTAGCGCGCAGCGCTGGAACAACAACGGTCTGAGGCCGGTGTTGAGTGCCACTGATTGGATGCCTCCTGTGGGGGCCGAGGGCTACTTCCCGGTAGCTCCCGAAGGGCCTTCGATGCACATGGATGGACTCCGCATGCCAACCAATCGCCACCCCATTTGAGGCGACCACGGCGAACGTCGTGAACTCGCGGTCGGCGATGCGGATGTGAGTTCATCGTCGTCATTTTCGATTCGTTGAGTCAGTAGCTGTCTGTTTGCAGCGCGTTGCCCATCGCCGATTCCGCGGAGTCACGACCGGGCCGGCAATTCCGCTGCTCTGGTGTCGGAGCAAGCCGCCTCGTTACTTCGAATCTTTGGTCAGCGCGATCTCGGGGCTCGCAAGCGCCTCTGGCAATCGCGTCAGGCGAAACGACCGGGTGCCCACCGCCCCCGATTCGACGTACGACGAATCCAATCGCAGGTAGATCGATTCGCCGCGCTGGGCCTGGAGCGGAACGCCAGCGAAACCTCGGTACTCCTTGAGGTCGAGTCGGACCAGGTGTTGTCCTTGCGTGACTGGAATCGCGAGGTAGCCGGAGTTCGCCAGCTTGCCCACGAGATTTTCGTCGACCAGCACTGGGACAGACATTGCGGAATTCTTGAACTGGTCGTTGCGGTAGACGTAGACCACAGCGCCTTCGTCAAGGCCAAGCGACACCGGCTTGAACTGAGGACCTGTTGCCGAACACCCCACAAGTACCAGGCCGGCAAGCGCGGTCATGACCCATCGACGTGTTCGTACTGAGACTGCTTTCATCTGGCATTCCAATTCGGTCGCATTCGTCCTGGCATTCCGTGCCCTTGAAGCGAGAGCTTGTGAAAGCTCAAGTGGGTGTTTTTTCTTGCACTTCCGATGGTCGATCTTCTCGGTCTACCAACCCGTTCGCTGCAAGGATGAAAGAGCTGAGGGCTCGCGCCTTGAAGACCAGCAGACATCCCACGGCCAACTGCAGCACGCCCACCAAGCCGTCAACGTGGCGCCAGTCATCCATGGTCGTCAGCGGCTGCCCGCTTGCAATCCAGAGGGCGCACAGCGACAAGTAGCTCGCGACAGGCATCAGCCCACGAAACGCGATGACCACGAGACCGAGAGCGATGCAAGCCACGGGAACGACCTGAAGGATGGGCAGTGTCATTCGCTCCTGGCCCGCAGTGCGCGGAAGAATCCGCTGGGCGATTGACATTGGCAGGAACCAGCTCACCAAGGCTGCCAGCAGGTACACGCCTGCGATCAGGTAGGGCACCCATGTCGGCGCTCCGGGCCCGCTTGACTTCAATGCCTGCGCGATGGCGTATGCCTGGAACGCCGAAACGGCCAGCCAGATCGAGAAAAGACGGCAAGCCAAACCTACAACTTGTTGTGGTGTCATTTTCAAGGGGGGGAATCAAGGGATGAAAGATCGCCAGCCATTCAGTGGCCCAGCGAGCAGGCCAGCTGTAAACGAGTCGTCCGCACTAGCGGCACTCCCGAGGCAGCAGATGCACGGGGATGTCCTCTGACCTGCAGGTCCAAGTGACGACGCCATCGGCAGTGGTCCTTGGAATGAGGAGGAAGGAGCGCCCCGCAACTACGCTGGTGTTCATCACGACGGTGATGACGCCGCTGCGGGTGTCCACTCGCATCTCTCGCATGTGGGGCGTTGGCGATGCCGAAAAACCCGCTTCTGCGAAGTCGATGGGGATGCGGCGATTGCGGGTGTGGAAACGCTCCACCGCCGCGCTGGCGGTCTTGGCTTGCACGAGGGCTTCGTGAAGCCTGGTACGTACCGTGTAGTCCTGATATGCGGGCAATGCTATCGCCGCCAGCATGCCTATGAGCGCGGGGACGAAGAGAACATAGAACAGCACCACAATCACCTTGCTGGTACCGCCCGCTTTGTTCAGGTAGGCGAGTTGCGCGCGCGCATCCGAGGATTCAGTGCGTGCCTGCTCGATGAGCTGGCGGCAACGCCGGTAGTAGATCCCATCCCCGAGCAGCGCGGGGACGACGAAGAGCAAGGCGAGAAATCCCAGACCCACCATTGCCGCCCAATCCGCCCCCACCATCGGTACCAGCATCGCAGCCATGGCCAGGAGTACATACGGCGCGGCGAAGTACCCCAGGGCATGCCACCAGAGCTTGCGATAGAGCAGCCAATAGACAGTCAGGAAAAAGGCGGGCCAGTGCCAGCCAAGATACGGACCGCTTGTCCGGTCGAAGGCCCTGAACTTGGCAACGTAGTGCGCTTGGTTGTGAGGGCCGACGGCCGCCGCGTACAGCGATGCCTGATCCATTGCGGCATTGACAGCGGTGGAGCTTGGCGCCAATGCTTGCCAATCGCTGGAGCTACCCAGTGTCGGCTCTATACGCACAGCAAGCTCCCCCATGCATCGGGACTGCGGACAGTCCGTGCATCCCGCAGTGCCTCCCTCCATGCCTCATCCATCTTGAGAACCTCCAGCCCGGAACCGGCTCTTGCTCGGTGATTTTGTGTTGATGCCAGTTCGGAATTGAATGTTACTAAATATGTTCCTGGACGGGCATGGCGCGTTCGGCGGGGAGCGAAAAGCTTCGAACATCGCTCGTGGATTCGCACTTTCTGTGGTGCGCCATTGGAGCGCTCGCCCCATGGCCACGATGCTGCGCCACTGGCCGGGATCTGTTACGGGCGGTGCAAGGTCGGGTGGCCGGCACTCGAAGAACCCGTGCGATGGGTACCATCAGCCACGACCGGCCGTTCGCCGGGGACGGTTGGGCCGACGATGTTGAAGACGCTCGCAGCAGCTGAGGGACGTTTGCTTGGGTAGCACGCGAATCCGTTTCCACACCACCACGATCTGCACGTCCGCAGCAGCGGTTCGCGCGGCAGCCGCAGCGGTCGTCCTGCTGGGGCTGGCCGCCGCGCCCGCCGCTGCGCAGCCGCCACCGGCCACTACCGGACCGACCACAGTGAAGGTGCCACCCACCGGCGCGCGCACGTGCCTGGGCTTGCAGCAAGACGGCAGATCCGCCCCTCGGTCCTGCACGGACGCGGGACCGCTGGCCTTGATCCCCAAGCAGGACGGCATGTTGCGCGCGGGCCCACCCGACTACGAGGCGGTGGCCGGCCAACCCTTGACCTCGTGCGTGCGCGACCGGGTGTCCGGGCTGGTCTGGGAGGGCAAGCCCGACAGCGGCAAGCTGGCGTGGATGAGGACACAGGCCGGTCCGCCGGGCACCGGCAGGCTGATCGACACCTATGGCCCGCACAACGAGCCAGCGCCCGGCAGCCGGGCCAACACCGACGCCTATTCCTACTACGGCGACGGGCGGCCGGGCGATGCCATGGCCTATGTGGCGCGAGTGAATGCGATGCGCCTGTGCGGCTTCACCGATTGGCGCCTGCCCACGGTGGCCGAGCTGCACGGCCTGATCGATCTGGGGGAGCTGATCAACGAACGGACGGGGCGATGGCCCGCCGAGCAGGCCGCCGTCGATGCGCGATGGCTGCCCAACACCGTGCCGGGCAACTACCTGAGCTCCGAGCCGGACGACGAGACCCGCATCTGGTGCGTGAGCTTCAAGCTCGGGTTCGTCTACAGCTGCAACCGCAGGATGGAGAGAAAACCGCAGCCGTTGTTCATTCGCCTGGTGCGCGGCCCCGAAGTGCCGGAGACGGGACGCTGGCGCGAAGTGTCCGACGAGCGCGGCGTGCCCGGCGGCGTGGTCGAAGACAGCCACACCGGTCTGGCGTGGCGCCGCTGCGACGAGCCGCAGGTATGGAACGGCCAGCGCTGCACCGGAACGGCCGGACGCTACCGCTATGTGCAAGCCCTGCAGCACGCCAGCACACAACCGGGTTGGCGCCTGCCCACCATCAAGGAGGTGAACAGCCTCGCAGAGCGCTGGTTCAAGAAGCTCGACATCCCCGCCGCCGATTTCCCGGCGTCCGGCACGCAGCCGCTGCGCGAAGGGTATCGGTCCTCCACCGTCTGCACCGCCGGCCCCGCGACGCGGGAGGCCCGTGCATGGATCGGAGGATGGGTGCTGGGAGGTGGGGGCGATATCTCTTGCGAGGCGCAGCCCATGCCCCTCGGGGTCCGGCTCGTGCGCGAGTGATGTGCGATGCGCATCTGTCTCGACGCCATGCTGTGAAGCTGTGGCGCCGGGTCAAGGACGACAAGCTCGCGCCTTGCCGCCCGTCGTCCCTGGCGTTTCTGTGCTTCCTCTTTGGCGAGGCATCGGCTACCGTCTGACGCGGCCTGCATGCGGCCACGAACGGTCATTCACGGTGCCGCCCCGCGCACCGAAAGCAGCAGGCCGCCCCACCCGGAGGAGACTCGCATGGGACTTCTGACCTTCAGCCTCAACGTCACCCTGGACGGCTGCGTCGACCACCAGGAGGGCATCGCCGACGACGAGACGCACGCCTTCTTCACCCGCCTCATGGACGAGGGTGGGGCGATGCTGTGGGGCCGCACCACCTACGAGATGATGGAGAGCTACTGGCCGGCGGTCGCCCGTGGCGATGTGGAGGCGCCGCCGGCGGTGCGCGAATGGGCGGCCAAGCTGGAGATCAAGCCGAAGTACGTCGTGTCGTCGACGCGAACGGACTTTCCGTGGAGCCACAGCCACCACCTCGCCGGCGACTTGCGCTCGGGCGTGCAGAAGCTCAAGGACGCGACCCCGGCCGGCGTGCTCCTCGGTAGCGGCAAGCTCGCGACCGCACTGGACCGGCTGGATCTGATCGACGAGTACAGGTTCCTCGTTCACCCCAGGATCGCCGGCCACGGCCCGACCCTGTACGAGGGCGGGCTGCCTCACACGCGACGGCTGGAGCTGGTCTCGGCGAACCCGCTTGGCAACGGCGCGGTCGCCATGCATTACCGGCGCGCGCGCGGCTGACAGTCAGCCACGCCCCCGGGCCAACGGAAACCGCACGGTCGTCACCGAGCAGTGCTCCAGCGCGAGGATCACCCACACATTACGGACCGCGCCCAGCGCAAAGAAGGTGGTCTGCTCGCGAAATGGCTGGGTGTAGGCCGCGCAAAAGGTCAGGGCGAAGCGAGGGGTGGGGAAGAAGTTCTCGGGTACTTTCGCACGGTCCCGCAATCCACGCCCCCTCACCGCAACCCCGACTGCCGATCCGCCGCCTCCACCAGCTGCATCAACCCTGGCCCGATGGTGTCCAGCAGCTGCGCCTTCTTCCAGCGGAACCCCGGCACCGCGCAGTTGAACAGCAGACGGCGCGGCCCGTAGCGGATGCGCGCCGCGGCGCCCGCGGCAAGCACGCCGAAGCCTGAATCGCCCAGGTTGATGGCGAAGCCGCGCTTGCCGTAGTGCGCCACGCTCTCGCGCACGCCTTCGAGGCAACGCGCGTGCTCGTCGGGCCGCTCGTGCTTCACGCGGGCCAGGAACTCCTGGCGCTCACCCGCAGGCAGCTGCGCGAGCCATGCACGCCCCATGGCGGTCTCGACGATGCCGCGCACGGCGCCCACGCCGGGGCGCTTGAGGGTGCCGCCCTCGTGGGCGCAGGTTTCCAGGTAGACCACGTCGAGGTCGCTGGTCACGCCGACCGACACCGCGCCTTCGATGCGGTCGGCCAGCTGCTGCATGGCCGGGCGCAGCAGGGCCAGCATCGGCGTGTTGATGACGTAGGGGTAGCACAGCGCCACGGCGGCGGGGCCGATGAAGTAGCGGTCCAGGCGTTCGTCGTGGTCCAGGAAGCCCATGGTCAGCAGGGTGCGGCACAGGCGCGAGACGGTGGGGCGCGACAGGCCCAGCTTGGCGGCGAACTCGCTGTTGGCGTGCGCGCGCGGGTCGCCCACGAAGGTCTGCAGGATGAGCAGGCCCTTGGCCAGGGTGCCGGCGATGTACGGGTCTTCGTCCCGCACCCGGCGCAGGTCGTCGGAATGCTTCATGGGCTGGCGGCGATTCTGGACAGGGCGGGGCATGGATGTGAATCGCAGTTTCAATGATTGAAATTCGGTGCCAGCAATTGTGGACCTGCTTCCTACAGTCGCGGCCACCATGATCCGAGACATCCCCCACTTCGAGGCCCTGCGGGCCGACATCCGCGCCTTCGTTCGCGAACGCTGGCATCCGCTGGAAGACCAGGTCAGCCGCGACAACGACATCCCGCCCGACGTGGTCGACGAGCTGCGGCGCAAGGGCTACTTCGGCTGGAGCATTCCCGAGGCGTACGGCGGCCTGGGCCTCACGACCGAGGAACTGGTGTTGTGCGCGATGGAGCTGTCGCAGTCGTCGGTGGCGCTGCGCGCCCGCGTGGGCACCAACACGGGCATCGGCTCCGAAGCGCTGGTGGCCGACGGCACCGAGGCGCAGAAGCAGCGCTGGCTGCCGCGCATGGCGACGGGCGAGCTCACGGGCTGCCTCGCGCTCACCGAGCCCGAAGCGGGCTCGGAGGCGAGCAACGTGCAGACCACCGCGCGCCGCGAGGGCGACCACTACGTGCTCAACGGCAGCAAGCGCTTCATCACCAACGCGCCGGTGGCCGATGTGTTCACCGTCATCGCCCGCACCGAAGACGGCTCGAAGGGCAGCAAGGGGGTGTCCGCGTTCCTGGTCGAGCGCGGGCCGGGCCTGACGACGGGCGCGCCCTACCGCATGATGGGCCAGGCCGGCTCGTTCGTGTCGGACGTGCATTTCGACGAATGCCGCGTGCATGCCGACCAGCTCATCGGCGGGCGCGAGGGCATGGGCTTCCAGACGGTGATGAAGGTGCTCAACAAGCAGCGCCTGCACCTGGCGGCGCTGTGCACGGGGCCGGCCATCCGCATGCTGGACCTGGCCATGGCGCACACGAGCAGCCGCCATCAGTTCGGCCAGGCGGTGGCCGACTTCCAGCTGGTGCAGGCCATGATCGCCGACAGCCGCACCGAGATCTACGCGGCGCGCGCGATGATCCTCGAGGCGGCGCGTGCGCGCGATCGCGGCGAGGACGTGGCCATGTCGGCCTCGATGTGCAAGTACTTCGCGTCGGAGATGTGTGGCCGCGTGGCCGACCGCGCGGTGCAGATGTTCGGTGGCTCGGGCTACGTGGCCGACTTCAGCCCCATCGAGCGCTACTACCGCGACGTGCGCCTGTTCCGCCTGTACGAGGGCACGAGCCAGATCCACCAGCTCAACATCGCCAAGCTGGCGCTGCGCGAGGCGGGCATGCGATGAACGTGCGCACGGACCTCGCGGCACGGGTGCGCGACTTCGTCGAGCGGCATTGCATCCCGCTCGAATCGAATGCCCATGTGCACGACCCGCGGGCGATGGACGCGGCGCTGTCGCAGCTGCGCCCGGTCGCGCGCGAGATCGGCCTGTACCTGCCGCAGATGCCGGTGGAGGAGGGCGGGCTGGGCCTGTCGTGGGTCGAGCGCGCGGCGGTGTTCGAGGAGGCCGGTCGCAGCTACCTGGGCCCGGCCGCGCTCAACTGCGCCGCGCCCGACCAGCCCAACATGATCAGCCTGCTGCGCCAGGGCACGCCCGCGCAACAGCAGCGCTACCTGCGGCCCTTGGCCGAAGGCCGCATCCGCTCGTGCTTCGCAATGACCGAGCCGGCGCCCGGCGCAGGCTCCGACCCGTCGATGCTGCGCACCACTGCGCGGCGCGAGGGTGATGGCTGGGTCATCGACGGCCACAAGTGGTTCATCACCGGGGCGGTGGGCGCGGCCTTCTGCATCGTGCTGGCGCAGACGGAAGAGGGGCCCACGCAGTTCATCGTGGACATGGAACACCCGGGCCTTTCGCTGGTGCGCGCCATCAAGGCCATCGACCCCTTCGCCGTCGGCGGCCACGGCGAGCTGTGCTTCACCGCCTGCCGCGTGGGCGCCGACGCGGTGCTGGGCGAGGTGGGCTCGGGCTTCGTGGCGGCGCAGCAGCGGCTGGAGCCCGCGCGCCTGTCGCACTGCCTGCGGCTCATGGGCCGCGCGCGGCGCGGGCTCGAGATCGCGCAGGCCTACGTGGGCGAGCGCACATCGTTCGGCGAGCGGTTGGCCGACCTGCAGCAGGTCCAGGCGATGGTGGCCGACTGTCACATCGACCTGCATGCCAGCCGGCTCATGAGCCTGGACTGCGCGCGCCGCATGGACGAGGGGCTGTCGGTGAAGACCGAGTCGGCGATGACGAAGGTCTTCGTGTCCGAGGCCCTGAACCGCGTGGCCGACCGCGCGGCGCAGATGTGCGGTGCGCTGGGCATGTCGGAAGACGCGCCCATCGCTCTCATCGTGCGCGAGCTGCGGCCGTTTCGCATCTACGACGGCGCCTCCGAGCTGCACCGCGCCACGCTCGGGCGCCGCTTCCTCACGCACTGACACGTTGAACACACAGAGAAACTGGAGACTGACGATGACATCCTTGATCAAGAAAATTTCGCACGTGGCCGCAGGCTTCGTACTCAGCCTGGCCGGCTCGCTGGCAATGGCTGCTTTCCCCGATCGCCCCGTGAAGCTGGTCGTGCCTTTCCCCGCCGGCGGCAGCACCGACCTGGTGGCGCGCGAGGTGGCGCTGGCGCTGGGCCATGCGCTGGGCCAGCCGGTCATCGTGGAGAACAAGCCCGGCGCCGGCAGCCTCATCGGCTCCGAGCTCGTAGCCAAGTCCGCGCCCGACGGCTACACGCTGCTCATGGCGGGCCTGACCAACATCTTCCTGCCCTACGTGCACAAGGGCCTCACCTGGAACCCGGTGGACGACTTCGTGCCCGTGGGCCTGGTGGCCGATCTGCCGAACGTGATCGCGGTCAACGCGAAGACGCCGTACCAGAAGCTGCCCGAGCTCATCGCCGCCGACAAGGCCAAGCCGGGCCAGCTCGCCTTCGGCTCCGCGGGCCCGAGCACGCCGTCGCATCTGGTGTGCGAAATGATCAACCACCAGGCCGGCATCAAGATGCAGCACGTGCCCTACAAGGGGAACGCGCCGGCGGTGAACGACCTGATCGCCGGCCACATCCCGGTGATGTGCAACAACCTCGGCGGCACGCTGCCCTACATGAGCAGCGGGCAGATCCGCATCCTGGCGCAGACCGGCCGCACGCGCTCGCCCTCGGCGCCCGACGTGCCCACCTTCGCCGAACTGGGCCTGCAGGGCTTCGACAGCGGCCTGTGGGTGGGCATCGTCGCGCCCAAGGGCACGCCCGATGCCGTGATGCGCCCATTGCGCGCGGCACTGGCCAAGGCCTTGCCCGCGGTGAAGGACAAGCTGGCCAAGCTGGGCGCGGCCGCGCTCGATCCGTCGCTGCCCGCCTACGGCCAGCGCATCGCCGCCGACCGCAAGCTGTGGGACCCCGTGCTCAAGCGCGTCGACCTGAAGGGCAACTGATGGGCCAGCCTGCCGACCACGCACCCCTGCACGGGGTGCGCATTCTCGACATGGCGACCGTGCTCGCCGCGCCGTTCTCGGCCACGCTGTGCGGCGACATGGGCGCCGACGTCGTCAAGCTCGAGCTGCCGGGCGGCGGCGATCCGCTGCGCGGGCTCACGCCGGTGCACGAGGGCCATCCGCTGTTCTGGAAGACCGCGAACCGCGGCAAGAAGGGCATCTCGCTGGACGTGCGCAAGCCCGAGGGCCGCGCGCTGTTCTTGCGGCTCATCGCCGGCTTCGACGTGCTGGTGGAGAACTTCCGCACCGGCACGCTCGATGCGTGGGGTCTGGACATCGCCACGCTGCACGCGGCCAACCCGCGCCTCATCGTGCTGCGCCTCACGGGCTTCGGCCAGACCGGCCCGTATGCGCGCCGACCGGGCTTTGCCCGCATCTTCGAAGCGATGAGCGGCTTCACGCACCTGACCGGCGAGCCCGATGGTCCGCCGCAGCACATGAACTATCCGCTGGGCGACGTGGTGGCCGGGTTGTTCGGCGCCTTCGCCATCAGCACCGCGTTGGCCGAGCGCAATGCATTGCCGCGCGCGCAGCAGCGGGGCGCCGAGATCGACCTTTCGGCCACCGAGGCGATGTCGCGCCTGCTCGATCCGCTGGCGGCCGAGCACCGCATCGGAGGCGTGGTGCGCGAAAGAACCGGCTCGCGCGCTACCTACACCGCGCCGTCCAACGTGTTCCGCGCGCTCGACGGCGTGTGGTTCACGCTGGTGGGCACGGGCGGGCCGATCTTCGCGCGCATCTGCCGCGCGATCGACCGAGAAGACCTGCTCGCCGACGCACGCTTTGCCGACAACGCCGCGCGCATCCGCCACCTCGAGGCGCTGGACCGCATCCTGGCCGACTGGTGCGCCAGCCTGCCATTCGCGGACCTGGCCGCGCGGCTGGACCGCGAAGACGTGCCCTACAGCAAGGTGTATTCGATCGCCGACCTGCGCGCCGACCCCCACATGCAGGCACGCGGCGCCTTCATCGACGTGCCCGACGAACAGTTCGGCACCGTGCCGGCACCGGCGGCGGTGCCGCGCTTCGTGGGGCGCGAAGGCGTGCGGCCGGCCGCCACGGGGCCGCGCACGGGGCAGCACAACGCCGAGGTGTATGGCGGGCTGGGCCTGGGCGAGGCGCAGCTCGCGGCGCTGCGCGACGCGCAGGTGATCTGAAGCGCGCCTGCGCTTTCGCCTGCCCTGCGGGGTAGGCGTTTTGTCATGCCTGTCCCCGTGCCGTCGCGGGACACCTGACTCCCCCAGAAAAGGGCGCTCCGCTCATGTGCGAAGGCGGTGCGATTCCTACAGTCATCCCCATGCCGAACGCTTCTTCCCACACCGGGAAGGCCAGCGGTTTCGGCCGGCCACGACCACCGGGGACACCGCATGGAACCGCTCGAAGTTCTGCCGAGAACCGCCCTGAGCCTGCTGCGCGAAGACGCCGGCATGTCGTTCATGGAGGTTGCGCTGATCGGTGCGCTGGTGATGGTCGTGGCCATTTTGCTGGTGCTCGCCCTGCGGCGCAGTGCCTGAACACGGGGAGCCCGCCATGCAGGAATTCAACGCTGTTCTCGAACTGCTCGCGATGCTGGCCACCGACATCCGCATGCTGGCGCTCTTCGCGCTGCTCGGCGTGGCGGCTGTCAGCGACTGGCGCTCTTATCGCATTCCCAACTGGCTGACCTTCGGCGGCGCGTGCTTCGCCCTTATCTACGGAACGATGGCGGCACGCACGCCGGCGTCGGGCGCGGCGAGTGCATTCGGTGGCCTGGCCGTGGGCTTCGCCGCGATGCTGCCGTTCTATGCGCTCGGGATCATGGGCGCCGGCGACGTCAAGCTGATGGCGATGACCGGGGCCTTCCTGGGGCCCCAGCAGACGCTGATGGCCTTGCTCTTCACTTTCATCGCGGGCGGCGTCGCGGCGCTGGCCTTCGCGATCCATCGCCGCCGCCTGGTCCACATGCTTGGCAACGTCAAGGCCACAGCGCAGGGCATGGTCATTTCCACCATCGCAGGCATGCGGCCCGACGGGCGCCTGCAGGCGAGCCAGTCCGTTGGCAAGTTGCCCTACGGCGTCTGCATCGCGGCGGGCACGGTGGTCCAAGTGCTGGCGCACCAGCTGGGCTTTGTCTAGCTCCTACATGTTTCACCCCTGGCGGAGGTTCGTATGAAGAACATCAAGGCGATCGGGCTGATCTTTCTGGCCCTGCTGTTCGGGCTGGCGGCTGCGGTCTACGCGACCGGCTGGATCTCCCGACAAAGTGGCATCGCGTCCAACAAGGTCGTGGTGGCCGCCGTCGACATCGACCTGGGCAGCCGCGTCAACGCGCAGATGCTGTCCACGGTCGACTGGCCCAGCGGCTCGGTGCCGAACGGCTCCTTCAGCGACATCAAGGCGCTGAACGACCGCGTGGTGAAGGTCGGCGTGCTGCGCGGCGAAGCGCTCATGGAGGGCAAGCTGGCGCCGGTGGGCACGCAGGGCGGGCTGTCGGCAGTGATCGCCAGCGGCAAGCGGGCCATGACGGTGCGCGTCAACGACGTCGTCGGCGTGGCGGGCTTCGCGCTGCCGGGCAACTACGTCGACGTGATGGTCAACGCCCAGCAGGACAAAGGGCGTGGCGAAGACGCGCTGCAGATCAGCAAGACCGTGCTCGAGAAGGTGCTGGTGCTGGCGGTGGCCCAGGAGGCCAACCGCGACGACACCAAGCCGAAGGTCGTGAGCGCGGTGACGCTCGAGCTTTCGCTCGAAGACTCCGAGAAGCTCGACCTGGCACGCAGCGTGGGCACCCTGTCCCTCGTGCTGCGCAACCAGATGGACAAGACCACGGTCGCCACCCTGGGCATCACCAAGGGGCAGCTGTTCGGCGAGAAGAAGGACATCGTGCCGGTCTCCACCGCGGCGGCTCCGGCCCACCCGCGGGTGCGGCTGGCAGGTCCCGCCACGCCGCGAGCCACCGAATGCGTGGAGGTGATCCAGAGCGCCGCCCGTTCGGTCACCTGTTTCTGATCGTCCATCAGGAGGAACACCAAGTGCGCCCACTCACAACAACCATCGCCCGTCTGCTGGCGACCCTCGCGACAGTGGCGACCCCCGCCATGGCCGCGGAGGTCGTGGCAGCCGCCCCGGCCACGGCCGTCGCCATGCCTGCGCCTGCTGCAACCGCTGCAGCAGCAACTGTTGCGGCAGCACCCGCAGCCCCGGCCAGCCGGCGCTGCACCGCCATCATTCCGGACTCCGAGCCGACCTATGCCGTGCTCGGCAAGTCGGTGGTCATTCCGTTGAAGGCGCGCGTGGTGCGCATCGTGTTCGGCGGACAGCCGCAGGGCCGGGCGGCTGCGCCAGCAGCGCCGGCGCAGCCCGGGGCAGCGATGCCAGCGCCCAATGCGAACGTGGGCGACGGCGTAGCTGACATCGAGGTCACGCTGCTGAGTCCGACCGACCTGTTCTTCCGCGGCCGCCAGGCCGGCTCGATGAACGTGGTGCTGCAAAGTGCCGACGGCACCTGCTACATCAAGGATGTGGTCGTTACCGTCGACCCCGGGGCGCTGCAGTCCAAGCTGGCGGAGCTGATGCCGGAAGAGAGCCGCATCCGGGTGCGCAGCGCAGAAAAATCCATCGTGCTCACCGGCGAGATCAGCGACGCGCTCAAGCTCGATGACGTGATGAGTCTGGCCTCGGCCTACGGCGCCGACGGCAAGAAGGTGGTGAACCTGCTGCGTGTCACTGCGCCACAGCAGGTCATGCTCGAAGTGAAGATCGCCGAGATCAGCAAGAACTTGCTGGACCGCCTTGGCGCACGCGTCGGGCTGGCCCGCTCCGGCAACGGTGGTCTCAACAGCTATTCGCTGATCTCCAATTTCCTGAGCGGCGGTGGCGGCCTGATCGAGGCGTTGAGGATCGGTCGCACGTCGATCTCCATCGACGGCCAGAAGGACGACGGCCTGGTGCGCATCCTGGCGGAGCCCAACATCATGGCCATCAGCGGCCAGCAGGCGAGCTTCCTGTCGGGCGGCAAGATCTTCATTCCGGTGGCGCAGAGCTCCTCCAGCGGCAATGGCACGAACATCACGCTGGAAGAAAAGGAGTTCGGTATCGGGGTCAAGTTCACCCCGACCGTGCTCAACGGCGGCCGCGTCAACCTCAAGATGGTCTCGGAGGTGTCGGACCTGTCGCAAACCGGCTCGCCTTTCACCACCATCGGCGGCGTGACCGCCGTGCTGCCATCGCTCACGGTGCGCCGTGCCGACACCACCGTGCAACTCAACGACGGGCAGAGCTTCGTCATCGCGGGGCTCATCAAGAGCAACGTCACGGAGTCCATCAAGCGCTATCCCGGATTGGGCGAAGTGCCGGTGATGGGGGCGTTGTTCCGCAGCACGGAGTTCCAGAACGACCAGACCGAGCTGATGTTCGTGATCACGCCCCGCCTGGTCCGGCCGCTGGCCGAGTCGCCTCGCCTGCCGACCGACAACCACGTCGTTCCCAGCCGTGCGGAGGTTTATCTGAACGGCAGCCTCGAAAGCGCCACCCCGGCACCGGCCGCACCGGCCACCAATACCCAGTGAGGAGCATCACCATGTTCATCAAGTCGACGACTCTCGCATTGACGCTGCTCCTGGGCACCGGATGCTCCCACGTCACTCCCAACTACGACGCGCGCTTCGGCGACGCGGTGCGCGACGCGAAAAGGAAGATGACGATCAATCCCGATGCCGGCAAGGACGGCAATCCGGTGGCGGGCATGGACGGCCGGGCGGCGCGGGAGTCGATGGTGCAGTACCAGAAGTCCTACAAGGCGCCGCCGCCGGCGGTGAACGTCATCAACATCGGTGGCGGGATTGGTGGTGGAGATAACGGCGGAGGGGGTCGTTAGGCGGCCCTCGAACGATTCTTGAATTCGATCAGAAAGGAGTTGCCACGCAAAGATAGAAGTCACTCAACCCAAGAACCAATGCAAGATTTTTCTGTTTTCTTACTGCAATTCAAAGGTGAAAAAAATGAACCAACTTTTTGTCCGTGCCGGCAACTTCATGTCCTCGTTCGTCAAGGAAGAGGATGGTGCTCAAGTGATCGAGTACGCGCTCATCATCGCAGTCGTGTCGATCGCCCTGGTCATTGCACTGCAGGGCCTGACCACCGGAGGTTATTTCACAACCTTCATTAACCGCGTGGCCGCTTGCCTCCAGGGCAACATGGGCGTCTGCAACCCTTAAGCCCGGCAATCGCATCTATTGGAACGATGGCTATGGCGGTGGCGGGGCCGGCTTGTCCGTTGCCCGCCGCCGCCCAGTACAAAGCGAGGTACTCATCATGTTCAAGTCATTCTTGCGGGATGAGAGCGGCGCCCAAGTGATGGAGTACGCGCTGGTCATTGCCGTGATCTCGATCCTGCTGGCCATCGAGTTGCGGCCATTGGTGACGGACACCAACCTCAGCAATGTTGTCGATCTCGTCCGCACCTGCCTTGGCGGCGTGACATGTGGCTGAAGCACAGAGCTTTTTCGAACCGCCACCCACACACAGGAAGCCGATCATGAAAGTCCACACTTCCGGCCACAGCCAAGGCGGCGCGGTAATCGTCACCGTCGCTCTGGTCCTGCTGTTCCTCCTCGGGTTCATGGGCATCGCACTGGACTTCGGTCGCCTCTTCATCGTGAAAACGGAGTTGCAGACCGCCATGGACAGTTGTGCCCTGTCTGCCGCGCAGGAGCTCGACGGCGCCAGCGATGCGTTGACGCGTGCCACCAGCGCAGGAAAGACCGCGGCCGATCTCAACAAGATCAATTTTCAGGGTGGGGCGACCGGCATCGCCCAGACCGATATCGTGTTCAGCGACTCGCTGATCGGCACCTACAGCCATACCTTTACGCCCATAGCGAATGCCAGGTACGCCAAGTGCCTGCATACGAAGTCGGGCATCGCGCCTTGGATTCTCAATGCCCTGGGCGCGTTCAGCGGAAGTGCTACTTATGGGGCATCGCACAGCGTGGCCGCAGTCGCCGTTGCCACCAGGGCTCCGTCCCAGTCCAATTGCCTCATTCCCGTCGGTATCTGCCAAAAATCCACCGCCCCCGGCTGGGGGTTCACGCGAGGGGAATGGGTCGAGGGCGTGACCAATGACAACGACGATGTGGAGTCCGGTCAGTTCCACTGGGTGGATTTCACCGGCAGCGGCGGTGGGGCGCGCGAGATCAAGGATCTCCTGACCAGCAGTGGGCAATGCGGTCTTCCCGGTATGGGTACAAACGTCGGCAAGGCAGGCAAGACCAATGGAGCGGTTGCCGCGTGGAATACCCGCTTCGGCATCTATCAGGGCAGCCTCAACGCCGCGACTGCCATTCCCGATCAGACCGGGTACGCCTGGTATGCCGACAGCGCTGCCGCCGTGAAGCCAGGCAGGTATGACGACGCCGGCTCGAACGGATTTACTGCCAAGCGCAATTCATTTGCGCCTTACGAAGGGGACAACAAGAACCCCGACACCAAGAACCTCAAGACTCAGGGAAATTTCAATGCCACCGACTACACCAAGGGTGCCAATCGACGTGTGGTCACGACTGCGGTGGTCGACTGCCCGTCGATCACGCTCAAGGGTTTCAGCTGCATGCTGATGCTGCATCCGCTGGAAAAGAATGCAAGCGGAAAGAAGTCGAAGATGTGGCTCGAGTTCATTGGCGATGCGACGCTCGACGGCAGTCCTTGCGCCACCGCGGGTTTGGCCGGCGGCACAAACGGGCCCCGGGTCCCGACGCTCGTTCAGTAGGAGCTGGCATGAAAAAGAAGCAGAACGGCGTGGCACTGGTCGAATTCGCCCTGATTCTTCCCTTGCTGCTCATCCTGACGTTCATCACGACCGAATTCGGGCGGGCGCTGTACCAGTACAACACCATCGCGAAATCGCTGCGCGACGCCTCTCGCTATCTGTCCACCCAGGACCCGTCGATCGCAACCACGGATCCCTCCAAGATCACGACGGCCAGGAACCTGGTGGTCTATGGCAACCCGGGAGGTAGCGGCTCGCCATTGGTCCTGGGCCTCACCACTTCTCACGTCCCCGCCCCGACCTGGCAATTCAAGGGCAGCGGCCCGGCCATCAATACCGTGACCATCAAGGTCACGGGATACAAGTTCCGCCCGCTGCTCACCGGCGCGTTCGGGCTTGGTTTTGGTGATGCGAACGGAGAAATTCCCTTCGGGGATATCAGCGCCACCATGCGAGGTCAATCATGAATCGAACAAGACAGATGGGTGCGACCGCGGTGGAGTTCGCGCTGGTCCTGATGTTCTTCCTGACCTTCCTGCTGGGCATCATGGATTTCGTGCGTATGTTGTGGACGTGGAACGCAGCCGCCGAAGCGACGCGCTGGGGTGCGCGTGCGGCCGTCGTGTGCGACCGAAACGCCACGGTCGTGCTTTCCAACATGCAGAAATTCCTGCCCCAATTGACGGCAGCCAATGTCAGTGTCGACTGGTACGACGCGGCAGGCAGCATCAGCGCGACCTGTACTTCCGCCAATTGCAGCGGCGTGAACGTCCGCATCGTCGATCTCGACTACCAATGGATTTCGCCCATCGGATTCGGAACTCGTTCTCCGATCCCGATGCCGGGTTTTTCCACCTATCTGCCGCGCGAAATCATGGGGCAGGACCCGAACAGCAACGCCGTCTGCTCCTAGCAACACACCGGACACGACCATGACCATGAAGATCGCCATCGTTTCCCCCAATCCGAACCACCTGCAGGACATGCGCAAGGTGCTGGAGCCGCGCGGCCATGCCGTCTCGCTTTTCGAAGGCGGCAAGAGCCGGATGCAGGCGGTCGTCGACAAGGTCGCACCCGACCTGCTGCTGGTCGACGGCATGTGCTGCGACCCGCAGGAGCTCTCGCTGGTGGAGGCCCTGACCTTGCGGCATCCGGCGGTGGCGGTGGTGCTGCTGTGCGCGATGCAGACGCCCGAGTTCCTGATCCACGCGATGCGCGCCGGCGTGCGCGAGGTGCTGCCGTCGCCCGCCGACACTGCCGCGCTCGAGGCCGCGGTGGATCGCATCGCGATCAAGATGGCCGGTTCGCAGGCGCGCAGCCCCGGGCGGGTGGTGGCGTTCATGCCCTGCAAGGGCGGCAGCGGCGCGACCTTTCTTGCGACCAACGTCGCGCACCAGCTGTCGCGCGAGCGCTCGGTGCTGCTGATCGACCTGAACCTGCAGTTCGGCGATGCGCTGTCGTACGTGAGCGACCTGCGCCCGACCGCGACGATGGCCGACGTGGCGCGCGACATCGGGCGCCTCGACGCCTCGCTGCTGGCGGCGAGCGTGGTGCGCGTGTCGCCCAGCTACAGCATCCTGCCCGCGCCCGAGGACCTGGCGCGCGCGATGGACGTCAAGGCCGAGCACATCGACGCCATCCTGCAGGTGGCGCTCGCACAGTACGACTTCGTGATCTTCGACCTCGGCCCGCGCATCGACACGCTCACGCTGCGCGTGCTCGACCGCGCGGAGCGCATCTTTCCCGTGATGCAGACCAGCCTGCCGCACATCCGCAACGTGACGCGCCTGATGCAGGTGTTCAAGTCGCTCGGCTACGCCGCCGGCAAGGTCGAGCTGCTGGTGAACCGCAGCACCGGCGGCGGCGAGATCGGGCTGTCGGACATGCGCCGGTCGCTGCCCGGCGCGACGTTCACGACGGTGCCGGACGGCGGCAAGGACGTCGATGCGTCGATCAACCGCGGCGTGCCGCTGGCGGAGATGTCGCGCGGCAGCGCGCTCGCCAAGCGCCTCGACGATATCGCCCACACCCTCAGCCCGCGGCCGGAGGCAACGCCCGGCTTCATGGGGCGGCTGTTCCGCCGTGCCTGAGACGACAGGGCGGATTCCCATCAATACCCAGGCGGAGGTGCCAACATGTCATTCAGGGAACAACTCAATGCGATCGACAGCGATGCCAGCGCGCGGCCGGCGGGGCCGGTCGTCGAGCTGACCGCGTCGCCTTTCGCCTCGGACACCTACAAGCTGCTGAAGGAGCGCATGCACCTGAAGCTGCTGGACCGCTTCGACCTGGCGGCGCTCGAAACCCTCCAGCCCGATGCCCTGCGGCAGGAAATCTCGACCATGGTCGGGCGGCTGCTGCAGGAAGAGCCCGAGGCGCTCAACGACATCGAGCGGCGCACGCTGATCCGCGACATCCAGCACGAGATGCTGGGCTTCGGCCCGATCGAGCTGCTGATGGCCGACCCGACCGTGTCGGACATCCTGGTCAACTCGCCCACCAGCATCTACGTGGAGCGGCGGGGCCGGCTGGAGCTGACCAACGTCAGCTTCACCGACGAGAAACACCTGCTGCGCATCATCGACAAGATCGTCTCGCTGGTCGGGCGCCGCATCGACGAGTCCAGCCCCATGGTCGATGCGCGGCTGCCCGACGGTTCGCGGGTCAACGCCGTCATTGCGCCGGTGGCGCTGGACGGGCCGATGATGTCGATCCGCCGTTTCGCGAAGATCCCGCTGCGCATGAACAACCTCGTGAACGATCTCAAGTCGCTCACGCCGCCGATGGCACAGATGCTCGAAGGCCTGGCCCAGGCCAAGGTCAACATGCTGATCTCGGGCGGCACCGGGGCAGGGAAGACCACGCTGCTGAACATTCTCTCGGGCTTCATTCCGGAGTCCGAGCGCATCATCACCATCGAGGATGCGGCCGAGCTCCAGTTGCAGCAGCCGCATGTCGCGCGCATGGAGACGCGGCCGACGAACATCGAAGGCAAGGGCGAGATCACGCAGCGCGCGCTGGTGCGCAATGCGCTGCGCATGCGGCCCGACCGCATCGTGATCGGCGAGGTGCGCGGCGCCGAGGCGGTCGACATGCTGCAGGCGATGAACACCGGCCACGAAGGCTCGCTCACGACCATCCACGCCAACACGCCGCGCGATGCGCTGGCCCGGCTGGAAAACATGATCGGCATGGCCAACCTGAACCTGCCCCACCGCACGGTGCGCCAGCAGATCGCCTCGGCGATCACGGTGGTCGTCCAGGTGCTGCGGCTGATCGACGGGCGGCGCAAGGTCACGAGCATCCAGGAGATCACCGGCATGGAGGGCGAGATCGTCACCATGCAGGAGATCTTCACCTTCCATCAGACGGGCATGAGCCCCGACGGCCAGGTGCGCGGCCATTTCCATGCGACCGGCGTGCGGCCGAAGTTCATGGAGCGGCTGCACGCGTACGGCGTGGAGCTGCCCGACAGCATCTTCGATCCCGAAAAGCACTACGAATAGGAGCGCGCCATGTTCGACAACCTGGGGGGTGACACGCTGGTCACGGTCACGGTGCTGGTCTTCGTGACCGCGCTGCTCATGATCGAGGGGTTCTACCTGCTGTGGCGGTCCTACAAGGGGCCCGGCGCGCGCAAGATCGAGAAGCGGCTGCAGGCGATGTCCGCCGCGGTCGACCGCACGCCGCAGGCCCATCTCGCCAAGGAACGCATGCTCAGCGACATGCCGTGGATGCAGCGCCAGTTGCTGGCGCTGCCGCGGGCGCACCGGCTGGACCGCTTCATCCTGCAGGCGGGGCTGGACTGGACGGTGTCGAGTTTTCTGCTGGCCTGCGGTGCACTCGGTGCGTTCGCGTTCTTCGCCGTGTGGCTGGCGCACCAGCCCGTGTGGCTGGCGCTGCTGGCCGGGGCCGCGGCGGCGGTGCTTCCCATCCTGTACCTGCAGCATCAGCGCAGCCGCCGTCTGGATCGCCTCGAAAAGCAGCTGCCGGACGCGCTGGACCTCGTGACGCGCGCCCTGCGCGCGGGCCATTCCTTTGCCAGCGGCGTGCAGATGATCGGCGAGGAAATGCCCGACCCGATCGCGAGCGAGTTCCGCTTGGTGGCCGACGAGGTGAATTTCGGCGTCTCGCTGCAGCAGGCGCTGACCAACCTCAGCGAGCGCGTGCCGCTCACCGACCTGCGCTACTTCGTGGTGTCGGTGCTGATCCAGCGCGATTCGGGCGGCAACCTGACCGAGGTGCTGGGCAACCTGAGCCAGCTCATCCGCGCGCGCTTCAAGCTGCTCGCGCGGGTGCGGGTGCTGTCGTCGGAAGGGCGGCTGTCGGCCTGGATCCTGGGCATCATGCCGTTCGCCCTGGCGGCACTCATGAACATCTTCAATCCCGAGTTCATGTCGCCGCTGTGGACCGACCCGATCGGCCAGACGGTGCTGCGCTACATGCTGGTGCTGATGCTCGTGGGCATCGTGCTGCTGCGCAAGATCGTGAAGATTCACGTCTGAAGGAGAAGCGTCATGGCCATGTTGTTCCCCATCCTGGTTTTTCTGTCCGTGTCGCTGACGGTCATCGGCCTGGCGGTGTGGTTCTCCCCGTCGCGCACCGCGCAGCGGCTGCAGGCGGTGGCGATGCCGTCCGGCAAGTCGGCCTGGACCGAGACCGCCGTCAAGCTCGTCGGGCCGTTCGCGCAGCTGTCGTCGCCGACCGGCGACGCCGACCTGTCGCCGATGCGCGTGCGCTTTCTCAATGCCGGCATCCGCCACCCGGATGCGTACCTCATCTACTTCGGCCTGAAGACGCTGCTGCCGCTGGGCTTCGCGGCCGTCGCGTTCCTCATGCTGCGCGCGGCGGGTTCGGCGGGCGGCATGACGATGCTGCTGTGGCTGGCGCTGGCGGCGCTGGCCGGCTGCTACCTGCCCAACGCGCTGCTGTACCTTCGCATCCGCACGCGGCGCCGCGAGATCTTCGAGAACTTTCCCGATGCCGCCGACCTCATGCTGGTGTGCGTGGAGGCGGGGCTCGGGCTGGACGCCGGGCTGGCCAAGGTCACGGAAGAAATCCAGATCAAGAGCCGGGCGCTCGCACAGGAACTGCACTGGACCAACCTGGAAATGCGCGCCGGCGGCACACGCGAGAAGTCGCTGCGCAACCTGGCGCTGCGCACGGGCGTGGAAGAAATAGGCACCTTCGCCACCATGCTGACCCAGGCGGACCGCTTCGGCACCAGCATCGGGGAGTCGCTGCGCGTGTTCTCGGACGACCTGCGCCACAAGCGCCAGGTGCGCGCCGAGGAGCTGGCGGCGAAGGTGCCGACCAAGATGCTGCTGCCACTGGTGCTGTGCATCTTCCCGTGCATCTCGCTCGTGATCCTGACGCCGGCGGCGATCCGCGTGATCCGGATGATCGGGCCGATGCTGACCGGGCATCAGTAAGGGGCGGCGCACGCGGCGCGCAGCAGGCGCCGCCGCAGCGCTTCAGGAGGCCAGCGTGTCGAGCTGGTGCTTGATCGCGTAGATGTACAGCTCGAGCCGGTTCGTGACGCCCAGCTTCTGGTAGATCGCGCACAGGTGGTTGCGCAGCGTGTGTTCGGTGACGAAGGCACGCTCGGCCAGCGCCTTGTTGGAGGCGCCGCAGCCCGTCGCGACGATCCGGATGATCTCGCGCTCCTTGTGCGTCAGCGTGGCTTGGCGCGCCGTGTCGGGGTCGGCCTTCGGCGGCTTCCTGGCCGACGTGAGTTCGGAGAAGACACGGCCCATGGTCTGCGCGTCGACGCACAGCTCGCCACGGAACACGCGCTCGATGGCGTCGAGCAGCTGCTGCGCCGACGCGTCCTTGCCCACCACGCCGCGCGCGCCGCGCAGTATGGCCAGGTCGAGCGTGCGTTGTTCTTTCTCGGCCGTCAGCACCATCACGCGCGACACCTCGTTGGTCAGCAGCCGGGGCAGGATGTCCAGCGCGCTGTGGCCGTCCAGGTCGAGGTCGAGCACGATGACATCGGGCGCGAGGCTTTGCGCCGTGGCCACCGCTTCGTCGCAACAGCTGGCCGTGCCGACCACCTTCATGCGCGGTTGCTCGCCGTCGATCAGCTTCGACAGGCCCCACAGCATGGTCTTGTGGTCGTCCACGAGCAGCACGGCAATGGGATGGTCGGGATGGTCGAGGGTTTGCATGACGGACTCCTTCCTGTGTCTGCGGCGGGCGGTCAGATCGGGATTTCGATCCGCACCGCCGTGCCGCCATTCGCGCATCGGTCGACATGCGCCTGGCCGCCCAGGGCCGCGGCGCGCTCGGTGAGGGAGCGGGGGTGGAAGGCGGTGAAGCTTTCCTGGCAGGCGTCGTTCTCGATGCACAACGCCAGCTGGCCGTTCTTGCAATCGATGCGCACGCTGCCGTGGCGCGCATGGGTGTGCTTGCAGATGTTGTTCAGCCCTTCGCTCACCATCTGCAGCAGCTCCGCGGTCACGCGGTCGTCCAGGTGCAGCGGACCGTCGACGGCCATCACGATGTCGATGTCGATGCCGTACAGGCCCTTGATCCGCGCGGCCTGGCGCTCCAGGTGGGGTCGCACGAGCCCGCCGGGATCGTCGTTCGCACCGTGCCTGACTTCGCCGGCGTAGCGGCGCAGGTCGGCGATCACGCCGTCGGCCACGTCCGCGAGTTTGTCCAGGTCTTCGCGCAGCGGGTTGTCGGCGGCGGCCCGCTTGCGCAGCGCGCACAGGCCCATGCGCAGGCCGATGTAGGGCTGGATGGCGGTGTCGTGCAGGTCGAGCGCGATCTTCAGGCGCTCCGTCGACGCAGCTTCGGAGGCCATGCGGTCGAGCACCTCGATGGTCTCGATGACCGGGAAGATCTGTTCCATGAGGTGGGCGAGGAACAGCGCGTCGGACTTGCCCAGCCGCCCGTCGCGCGACGAGATGAACACCCGGCCTTCGCCCAGGCGCATCGGCAGCGGCGCGCTGATGAAGGCCCGCGCCTCCAGCAGGGCGGCGATGGTGGTGCAGTGCGCAGCGCCGGCTTCGTCGGCGCTGCGCCACGCGGTAGTGCCCGCTTCGAAGACACGGTGCTGCGCGCGCAGGTGGTTCAGCGGCCAGGGCAGGCGGTTGCTGAGCACGACGCTGTCGGGCGCCAGGGCCATGAGCGGCGATTCCGCGAGGCGGCCGATGGTCTCGATGCTCACCTGCTCGCAGGTGTCGTCCTCGCGCAGCGTGCGCAACAGCCAGGTGCCGGTGGCGAGGTCGCGCGTCAGCAGGATGCAATGGCTGGCCCGGAAGAAGGCCAGTGTGCGCTCCATCGTGCGGGCGATGGTGCGCCCGGCGCCGAAGCGCGGGTTCGACAGCTGGCTCACGTCGCCCAGCAGCGCCAGGCGCCGTTGCAGCGCCAGCTTGGAGCCGCCCCAGTACACGATCATGTGCCCGAGCGCCAGCAGGAAGGCGGTGCGCATCAGCAGCTGCGACGTGTCGCCCGTGCACGTGGCCAGCCCGCAGGCGGTGAATGAGGCGACCGAGGCGATCGTCACGCGGGCGCCTTCCTCGAAGCCCCAGCGGAACGAGGAGGTGAGGATGGCGAAGAAGTAGAAAAGGAAGAACAGGCTGTGGGTGCCGTCGGTCACCGCCACGATCAGCGTGAACCACAGCACGTCGGACCAGTGGATGGTCCGGCCCTGGAAGTAAGGGCGGCCCACCGCCGTGCAGACGTGGATCAGCAGGCTGTGAAGGATGTAACCGAGGAAGGCCAGCCAGACCGTGGCGGGAACCTGGTTGTGGCTATCGGCGGCGTCGACCGTGATCGCCAGCAGGGCCGAGATCGACAGCACGAGGCGCATGCGTCCCACCATGAGCGCATCCGCCGCCAGGCTGGCGTCGATGCTGGGGGCGGAGCCGCGCACTCGCATGGGGATGCATCCTGTGCATGGACCATGTCAGGCACCGCGACAGATCGCGGTACGGACGGGAGCGCTTGGCAGTGACAGTTTGGAATACATTTTTCTTGCCAGAGACCACAACGTGTGACGAGTTCACATTACTACTTTGGTGTTCAGATGCAATTGAAATCTTGTTCCATTAACATTTGGTAACTATATTTGCATTAGATTTCATGCGGATAAATGGGCCACTGCACGAGGGTGGCGAGAGGTCATGGCGCCGGCAGGGGAGGCCCCGGAGAGGGTGAGGTACCTCAACGGGGCGTCCGCCCGCCTTGGCAGAGGCGCAGGCCGCGGTGTAACCCGGTTGCGCGGCCTCAGGGCAGGAACAGCAGCATCCCGTACACCGCAAACAGCATCAGGTGCATGAGCCCCTGGATCGGCGAGGTGCGCTGCCCGTTGAAGCTCAGCAGGCTCAGCACCGCCGTCACCGCGAACAGCAGGGTTTCGGCGCCCGAGATGCCCATGAGCACCTGTTTGCCCGTGACCAGCCCGATGACCAGCACGGCCGGCACCGTGAGCCCGACGGTGGAGACGAAGGCGCCCAGGCACAGGTTGATGGCGCGCTGCATCTCGTTGTTCATCGCGGCGCGCACGGCGGTGATCGACTCGGGCGTGAACACGATGATGGCGATGAGCACGCCGCCCACCGCCGCGGGCGCGCCGGCCGCGGCAATGCCGTAGTCGGTGACCACCGCGAGGTAGTGCGCGAGCAGCACGATGGGCAGGATCATCGCGAGCAACAGCAGCGAGCGAACGACCACGGCGCGTTTGTCCAGGCGGGCGTGATCGGCCTGCGCGGCAGGCGAGGGTGCGGTCGCCCGCACTGACATCCGCCCCGGAGCCGGCTGGATGAAGAAGCGCTGGTGGCTGCGCATCTGCATCCAGAGAAAGGCGCCATACAGCACGGCCGTGAGCACCGACATGCCGATCGCCTGCACCGGCGTGAACTCGCCCGCGCCCGAGCTGTGGTTGGGCAGCACCAGCGCCGTGCCGGTCAGCAGCACGATCATCGACAGGTAGGCGCCGGCGCCCTGCGCGTTGTATTCCTGGTCGCCGTGGCGGGCCGCACCCGCGATCAGGCAGATGCCGATGACGAGGTTCAGGATGATCATCATCACGGCGAAGATCGAGTCGCGCCCGATGGTCGGAAACTCGCCCGGGCCCAGCAGCACCGAGGCGATGAGGATCACCTCGATCGACACGATCGAGAGCGTCAGGATCAGCGTGCCATACGGCTCGCCCAGCTGGTGCGCCAGGTGGTCCGCCTCGCGCACCACGCCGAACGAGGCGGCCAGGATGGTGACGAACAGCGCCAGGAAGACGCAGCCGGCCACCACGGGGCTGATCGGCGCGGCCAGCCAGCGGTCGCCGAAGGCGACGAAGAGCCCGACCACGAGCCAGGCGGCGGCGATCAGGGCCCAGGTGGCGGGCGGCACGAGGCGGGCGGGGGAGGATGTTGTTGTCATGGGCGTGTCACTCCGACATCAAGAGGGAAGCCAGGGCCAGCAGGCCGCTGCCAGCGAGGCTCAGCCCGCTGGCGGTCCACAGGGCTTTCACGTCGCGCGGTTCGCAGCCTTCGCGGCGCGCATGCCAGGCGGCGTAGGCCAGGGCCACCGCCATGGTCAGCGCGGGCCAGTGCAGATCAAGATCGTTCATCGCGCGGCCCCCGATGCGGCGCGTGCGCGCGGGCATTCGGCGCGGTAGGACAGCCGGGTCGGGCCCGTGCGCACGTGCAGGCGCACGGCGCCGAGCGTCAGCCGGAAGGCATCCGGCACGGTGGCGCGAGCGGGAGGACGGCGGAAACGGGAGAAGAAGCGTTGCGCGGCGAGGCGCCAGGAAGGGAGCAGTGCGGCCATGTCGAAACTTCGCGAGAAGTCAGGAAAGGGCCGTCCCTTGCAAGGTGAAGGTGCAAGACCGAGGTCGTCCTCGGCCCGGTTCGCGCAGGGCGCGCGAACGAAAAAATGATAGCAGGGAAATCGGAACCGACGCCCTCAGCCCCCGCGTGCGCGCACCTGGGCCGCATGCAGGAGGCGGGCGCTGTCCACCTTCTGCTTGGACAGGAGCCGCATCTTGCTGCAACTCGAGCAGCGGTACAGGCGCAGCCAGGGCAGCAGGCGCATCCACCCTCTGCGCGGCTGGCGGTCCATGTCCTGAAGGTGGCAGGGGCAGGCGGAAACCGAATGAGTCGACGACATTTGTCAGAGTGACCATGCTGTCCAGATCCCACCCTGACCAAGCTCTGCGGCTCTTCGGCTACTGGGAATTGAAAGTATTCATTCTTACGACAAATGTAAACAAGCACACTCACCTGATTTAGGTATTCGCGCCCCGATTTCCTCGGTTTCGGTCACACCCCGTTTCACTTCTCCCGCGCTTCCTGTGCACCAGTTCACAGAGGGAAAGCCGCCAGTTGACCGGTGTAAACTGCCCGGTTTTCTCCCTCTCTCGCGGTATGGTGCAAGTGTCACGGCGCACAGGCTTCACCGGCTCGGCGCTCACTCGCTTGCTCGCTCAATTGAGTGACATCGACGTTCCCGAATCCAGGCAAGCCCTCGCGGATCGTTTGAGTCAGTGGTTCAGTTGGACCGACGCCATCTCCTTGTCTGCAGCTTTGGATTCCGATCTGGGCGTCGCCGTGTCCGGCGCCCGGGCGTCCGAGGGCGCCGAGGAGGCGCAGGAGTGCGCGCGCCTGAAGGCCGCGCTGGCCAAGGGCAATGCCGACGGCGGCGTGGCCTCGGTGCTGCCGGGCGCGAACGACGACTTTCCGCCGTACCGCCGCCGCTACTTCGCGCGGCAGCAGGCCATGGAAACGGCCATCGAACCGCTGCGCGCGCGCCTGCGGGCCCGGCTCGCCACCCGCTCGCCCGAGCTGGCCCGGCTGGCCGCGGTGGACGCCATCCTGGAACAGGTGGTGGGCGCCCGCGAACGCAGCCTGCTGGCGAGCGTGCCGACGCTGCTGGAGAAACACTTCAAGCGCCTGCGTGAGGCCAACCAGGCCGCGCAGGACGCCAATCCCGACACCCCCCAGCCGCCACCGACTGCCGCCGGCGGCTGGCTGAACGTGTTCGGCCGCGACATGCAAAGCGTGCTGCTGGCCGAGCTGGACATTCGCATGCAACCGGTCGAAGGCCTGCTCGAAGCCCTTCGCGACCGCTAGCCTGCCGCCCTACAAGAGACAACAAGCTTCCATGAACAGATTTTTCCATTACGCCGTCTTCCTCGTGGGCCTGGCCGTCGTGTGCTGGGTCGGTGCCAGCTATGTCGGCCACAACCCGCTGGCCCTGGTGATCACGGCGCTGATCGGCGCGTTCTACCTGATGGGCGCGCTGGAGTTGCACCGCTTCCACCAGGCCACCGGCACGCTCTCGCATGCGGTGGACGACCTGTCGGCGCCGCCGGCGAGCCTCGGCGACTGGCTCGCCGGCCTGCATCCCTCGCTGCGCAACGCGGTGCGCCTGCGCATCGAAGGCGAGCGCGTCGGCCTGCCGGGCCCCGCGCTCACGCCGTACCTCGCGGGCCTGCTGGTGCTGCTGGGCATGCTGGGCACCTTCCTGGGCATGGTGGTCACGCTCAACGGCACGGGGCTGGCGCTCGAAAGCGCGACCGACGTGCAGGCCATCCGCAACTCGCTGTCGGCGCCCGTGCGCGGCCTGGGCTTGGCCTTCGGCACCTCGGTGGCGGGCGTGGCCGCATCGGCCATGTTGGGCCTGGCCTCGGCGCTGTGCCGGCGCGAACGCCTGCTGGCCGGGCAGTCGCTCGACACGCTCATCGCCACGTCGCTGCGCGGCCATTCGCTGGCGCACCGCCGCGAAGAGTCGTTCAAGCTGATGCAGCAACAGGCCCGCGCGATGCCCGCGCTGGTCGACCAGCTGCAGGCCATGGTGGCCGCGATGGACCGCCAGAGCCAGTCGATCAACGAACGCCTCGTCGCCAGCCAGGACCAGTTCCACCAGAAGACCGAAGCCGCCTACACGGGGCTCGCCGCCTCGGTCGACCGCTCGCTCAAAGACAGCCTGGCCGACAGCGCCCGCATCGCCGGCGAAACCATCCAGCCCGTGGCGAAGGTGATGCCCGAACTGGTCGGCCAGCTGCAGACCATGATGGCCGCGATGGAGCGCCAGACCCAGGCGCAGAACGACCGCCTCGTGGCCAGCCAGGACAGCTTCCACCAGAAGGCCGAAGCCGCGTACACGGGGCTGGCCGCCTCGGTCGATCGCTCGCTGAAGGACAGCCTGGCCGACAGCGCCCGCATTGCCGGTGAAACCATCCAGCCGGTGGCGAAGGTCATGCCCGAGCTGGTCGGCCAGCTGCAGACCATGATGGCCGCGCTGGAACGGCAGGGCCAGGCGCAGAACGAGCGCCTCGTCGCCAGCCAGGACAGCTTCCACCAGAAGGCCGAAGCCGCGTACAGCGGGCTGGCCGCCTCCGTCGATCGCTCGCTGAAGGACAGCCTCACCGACACCGCCCGCATCGCCGGCGCAACGATCCAGCCCGTGGTCGAGGCGGCCATGCTCGGCATCGCGCGTGAAGCCGCTTCGCTGCAGGGCGGCATGGCGCAGGCCGTCGAACGGCAGCTCGAAGGCCTCACGGGCCGCTTCGAGGCCTCGACCGCCGGCGTGGCCGACACCTGGAAGGCCGCGCTTGCCGAACACGAGCGCGCGAGCGGGGCGCTGTCGAGCGACCTGCGCGGCACGCTCGAACGCTTTGCCGAAACCTTCGAGCAGCGCTCGGCCGCGCTGGTCGACGGCGTGTCGGCCCGCCTCGAAAGCACCGTGGGCAGCGTGTCCGACACCTGGGGCAGCGCGCTCGCGCAGCACCAGCGCGTCAGCGAAAAACTGTCGGGCGATTCGCACCAGGCGCTCGCCGCCGCTGCCGCCACCTTCGAACAGCATTCGGTGTCGCTGCTGCGCACCGTGGGCGAGGCGCACACCAGCCTGCAGACCGAACTGGCGGCGCGCGATGCGCAGCGCCTGTCGGCCTGGAGCCAGTCGCTCGAAGCCATGGCTGCGTCGTTGCAGAAGGAATGGCAACAGGCCGGCGCGCACACGCTGAGCCAGCAACAGCAACTGAGCGACACGCTGGCGCAGGCCGCGCGCGACGTGTCGGCGCAGGCCGAGGCGCATGCCAAGCAGACCGTCGCCGAAGTCGCGCAGCTGCTGCAGGCCGCATCGGACGCTCCCCGCGCCGCCGCCTCGCTGCTCGACACCGTGCGCGAGGCGCACGCCAACCTGCAGACCGAACTCGCCACGCGCGACGCGCAGCGCCTCGCGGCCTGGAGCGGCTCGCTCGAGACCATGGCCGCCTCGCTGCAGAAGGAATGGCAGCAAGCCGGCGCGCACAGCCTGAGCCAGCAGCAGCAGATGAGCGAGACGCTGGCGCAGACCGTGCGTGACATGTCGGCGCAGGCCGAGGCCAACGCCAAGCAGACCGTGGCCGAAGTCGCGCAGCTGCTGCAGGTGGCCGCCGAAGCACCGAAGGCCGCGGCCGACGTGATCGCCGAGCTGCGCCAGAAACTGTCGGACGGCATGGCGCGCGACAACGACATGCTCGAAGAGCGCAGCCGCATCCTTGGCACGCTCGAAACCTTGCTGGGCGCGGTGAACCACGCCTCGACCGAACAGCGCAGCGCCATCGACGCGCTCGTCACGGCCTCGGCCGACATGATGGAACGCGTGGGCAGCCGCTTCACCGAGAAGGTCGAGAGCGAGACCGAGAAGATGGCCGGCATCGCGGCGCAGATCACCGGCGGCGCGGTCGAGGTGGCGAGCTTGGGCGAGGCCTTCGGCTTTGCCGTGCAGCGCTTCGGCGAATCGAACGACAAGCTGGTGGCGCACCTGCAGCGCATCGAAGGTGCGCTGGGCAAGTCGCTGGCGCGCAGCGACGAGCAGCTGGCCTACTACGTGGCGCAGGCGCGCGAGGTGATCGACCTGAGCATCATGTCGCAAAAGCAGATCGTCGAAGACCTGCAGCAGTTCGCCAGCCGCCAGACCGCCGTGACCAGCGAGGCCTGAGATGGTGCGCGACGAGATCGACCTCGACGCCGGCCTGGAGCCGACCGTCCCCGTGTGGGCGGTGTTCGGCGACCTGATGGCGGGCATGCTGGGTGCGTTCGTGCTGATCCTGGTGTGCGTGCTCGGCATGCAGCTGGACCTGGCGAGCCGCCTCGAGACCGAGGTGCAGCAGCGCCGCGCCGAATCGCAGCGCCGCGAGGCACTCGAACAGGCGCTGGCCGGCCCGCTCGCCGCGGGCCGCGTGACGCTCAACAACGGCCGCATCGGCATCAGCGGCAGCGTGCTGTTCGCCTTCAACTCCGCCGACCTGCAACCCGGTGGCCGCCAACTCCTGAAAAGCCTGGCCGGCCCGCTGGGCGCCTACCTGAAGGCGCGCGACGAGATCCTGATGGTGAGCGGCTTCACCGACGACCGGCAGATGCGCGACGGCGCGCGCCTGTTCGCCGACAACTGGGAGCTGTCGGCCCAGCGCGCGCTCACCGTGACGCGCGCACTGATCGAAGAGGGCGTGCCTTCGTCGTCGGTGTTCGCCGCCGCCTTCGGCGCCGAACAGGCCGTGGCCTCGAACAGCGATGCCGAAGGCCGCGCGAAGAACCGGCGCGTGGAGATGGCGCCGACGCCCCGGCCCAAGAACGCCCCCGACACTGCGAAGCCCCGTGAGTAACGACGCCGCACCGGACGATCAGGTCGACCCCGTCGCGGCGCTCGACGCCTGGCGCGCGCGCGGCGATGACTGCTTCGACCCGGTGCGCTTCCGTTTCATCGCGGCGATGGCACAGCGCGCGGCGGCGCACGAGGGCGAGGCACGGCGCCTGCTCGATGCGCGGCTGGCCAGCCTCATGGCGACCTACCGCGCCGATCTGGAGAAGGTCGCACCCGAGGCCGAAGCGCCGGCCGATGCGCCGCTGCACACCGCGCTCGCCGAGCTGATGAACCACATCGCCCAGCTCGCGCCGCTGCCGCCGCCGCCCGACGCGGAGGCGACCGACGGCGACACCGTGCCCAGCCTGTCCACGGCGCCCGAGCTCAAGACGCTGAGCTACTTCCGCGGCACCTGGTCCAAGCTCGCCGCCGACCAGCGCGTGACGCAGTCGCTCGCCAAGGTGCCGAAGAACGCCGGCCCGCTCAACACGCACCACCTGGTGCAGCGCGCACTCACGCTGATGCGGGACCTGTCGCCGCAGTACCTGCAGCGCTTCATGGCGCATGTCGACGCGCTGCTGTGGATCGAGCAGGTGAACGCCGCCGCCGAGGCCGCGCGCGTGGCGCGCACCGAGAGCCCGCGCAAGAGTTCGCGCAGCCGCGCGAGCTAGAAGCTCAGCCCGCCGCGTCGTGGCACACGACGCACAGCTTGTTGCCGTCCGGGTCGCGGAAGTACGCGCCGTAGTAGTCGGGGTGGTAGTGCGTGCGCAGCCCCGGCGGGCCTTCGCAGGTGCCGCCGTGCGCGAGTGCGATGCGGTGCACCGCATCGACCATCGCCCGCGTGCCGGCGGTGAACGCCGCCATCTGGCCGTTGCCCGCGTCGTGCGGCCGGCCGTCGTGGGGTTGGCAGATCACGAAGAAGGGCCGTGCGCGCCCCGCGCTGTGCCAGCCCGCCCAGGGCTTCGCCGGCTCGCAGAAGCGGCGCTCCAGGCCGAGGCCGTCCATCACCGCGTCGTAGAAGGCCAGCGCGCGGTCGAAATCGGAGACGCTGAAGAAGACATGGGAAAACACGTCGGCTCCTTGTGAAGAGGATGAATGTCCAGCGGATTGTCGTCAGCGCGGCCAGAGCCACCAGGCCAGCCCGGCCGCCACCAGCACCCAGATGCCGATGACCAGGGCCATGCCGGCCTTGCTCTTCGGCTTGCTGCCCGTGCGCGCCATCCATTCCTCGGCCCGCGCGCGGCTGCGCACGATGACCTCGGGCGGCAGCAGGCGCACCGCGAGCCAGATCAGCACGGGCAGCAGCAGCACGTCGTCGAGGTAGCCGAGCACGGGAATGAAGTCGGGAATCAGGTCGATGGGGCTCAGCGCATAGGCCACGGTGAACCAGCACAGCGCCTTCGGAAGCCATGGCGTGGCGGGGTCGCGGCAGGCGAACCAGAGGGTGACGGCGTCGCGCTTGATGCGGCGCGCCCAGTCGCGCAGGTTCATCGCGGCCACGCGCCTCAAGCCGCGCTGCGCGGCCCGAACATGATGATGCCCATGCCGACGAAGCACACGGCCACGCCGACCCAGTCGCTGGCCGAAGGCGTCACCTTGTCCACGGCCCAGAGCCACAGGATGGCCACGCCGATGTAGACCCCGCCGTAGGCCGCATACACGCGGCCGGCGGCGGTCGGGTGCAGCGAGAGCAGCCACGCGAAGAGCGCCAGGCTCAGCGCGGCGGGCAGCAGCAGCCAGGCCGACTGGCCCTGCTTGAGCCACAGGTAGGGCAGGTAGCAGCCGACGATTTCCGCGAGCGCGGTCGCGATGAAGAGGCCGAGGGTCTTGAGCAGGTCCATGGCCGCCATTGTGGCGGTGGCCTGTCGATCTCAGGGCTGTCGTCCGGGGCCTGTGCCAGGACGTGACGAGGGCTCCCACACATCGGGCGTGGTGGCGACCAGCGACTTGAAGTCTTTCCACGGCCGCGCGCCCGGCACCGTGCGCCCGCCGACGACCACCACCTTCGCGTAGGCCACCATGCGCTCGCGCAGGTAGCGGCGCTCGGACTCGGGCCAGGTCTCGATGGCGTGCGGGCCGCGCGACAGCACGATCTCCTTCACGCCGCGGATGCGGTTGTAGGCGGCCACGGTGCCTTCGAGCGATTCGGCGCGGTCCCACAGGCCCTTGCCGAAGAAGGCGGCGGGCCAGCGGTCCATGCCCGCGAGCGTGGCGGAGTTCGGATAGAAAAGGATGTGGTGGTCCGCCGCCATGCCGCCCAGGAACAGGTTGCGGTCGGCCAGGTCGGGCGCGTCGGGCAGGTAGCCCGCGCCGCTGGCGAACGACGACAGCAGGATCGCCCCGCGGATGTTGCGCCAGCCGCGCGCCGGCGTGCAGTTGGGCACGGGCATGTCGAAGCTGCAGGCGGCCACGTAGTTGCGCGTCATGGCCCAGGCGGTCGACATGGAGCCGCGCGAGTAGCCGCCCAGCACCAGCGGAATCTCGCTGGCCTTCTGGCCCGCCAGCAGCCGGCCGCGCGCGGCGTTGCCTTCGAGCAGCTGGCCCGTGGGCGTGAGCACCCGCAGGCCCTGGCCGTGCTCGAGCTGGGCGAGCACGCGGAACACGTCTTCGCCTTGCTCCAGCGTGTTGGTGTCGCTCACGCCGCCCGACAGGCCTTCGCCGCGCCGGTCGTAGGCCAGCACGTCGAAGCCGGCCTGGTTCAGCGCGTGCAGGTTCTCGCGCCACCAGCGCTGGCCCATGGCCTCGGTGGTGCCGTTGGGGAAGGACACCGGCACGGCCTTGCCGCTGGCACCCTCGATGCGGTAGGCCACCTCGTCCGGGTGCTGGAGGGCCGTGAGCTGCCCGCCGCCGCCCGCCGCCATGACGGCGAGGGCACGCACCTTGCGGCCGCGCCCGTCGTCCACGCCCGCGCCTTCGAGGTACCAGCCGCGCAGCCTGATCGGGTCGGCGAGCTTCAGGTCGAGCCGCTCGAAGGTGTCGCGCGGCACGGTGAACTCGACGATGTGGGTGCGTGCGTCGGCCTCGGCAATGCCTTCGCGGTAGGGCGCCTTCGCGAAGAAGGCGGGGCGGCGGATCTGTTTCAGGTCGACGTTCGGGCTGTCGGCATCGATGCGCCCGGCCGGATCGACCGCGCCGGTCACGCGCGTGGCGCGGGCCTTGTTGGGCGGCAGCCAGCGCTGCATCTGCGCGTTCACGCGCGCGAAGCAGTCCGGCTCGGCCTTGCAGGTGCGCCAGCGCGCCTTGAGCTGGTCGTCAGTGAACGCGCCGACGTGGTAGTCGCCGCCCGCATAGTTGGTGGGCACGGGGTAGGCGCTCATGAGCACCGGCACGCACACGCGCGGGCCGCCGGCGTTCACCGCGGTGCCGGCCTGCGGCAGCAGGTAGCCGCCCACCCGCGCGTTGCGG
>NZ_BCUS01000032.1 GCF_001591345.1 Variovorax boronicumulans NBRC 103145
ATCGGCGCCGGCGGTGCGGCGGCGGGCGTGCTCGGGCCGCTGCTCGACGCGGGCGCCGCGCACGTCGTGGTGGCCAACCGCACGCTCGACAAGGCCATCGCGCTGGTGCAGCGCCATGCCGCGCTCGCGCTGCGCCACGGTGCCACGCTCGAGGCCTGGGCGCTCGACGACGTGCCGGGCGACTTCGACGTGGTGGTCAACGCCACCGCCTCCAGCCTCGCGGGCGACGCCGTGCCCGTGCGCGCGCAGGTGCTGCGCCCCGGCGCGCTGGCCGTCGACATGATGTACGGCCCTGCCGCCGCAGGCTTCATGGCCTGGGCCGAGGCGCACGGCGCCGTCGCGCGCGACGGCCTCGGCATGCTGGTGGAACAGGCCGCCGAAGCCTTCGAATTCTGGCGCGGCGTGCGCCCGCCGTCGGCGCAGGTGCTGGCCGAGCTGCGCGCCTCGCTCGCCGCCGGCGCATGAAGGGCCTGCTGCGCCTGATCGCCTGCCTCGTGGTGGCGGGCCTGGCGCTCGAACTGTTCTTCGTGGTGCGCATCGCGGCCATGGCTGTGATCGATCCGCAGAGCACGGCCTTCCAGCGCTCCGAGGCCTGGCGCGTCGCCCTCTCGCAGGGCCGCGACGGCGGATGGCGCCAGGACTGGGTGCCCTACACGCAGATCAACGACACCCTCAAGCGCGCCGTGATCGCGAGTGAAGACGCCGGCTTCGTCGACCACAACGGCGTCGAGTGGGAAGCCATCGAGCGTGCGCGCCAGCGCAACGCCCGCGCCGAACAGCTGGCCGCCAAGCGCATGGCGCGCGCGGCGGCGCGCGGCAAGCCGGTGCAGCCGGCCCCGCTGCGCGGCGGCTCCACCATCACGCAGCAGCTCGCGAAGAACCTGCTGCTGTCGGGCGAACGCACGATGCTGCGCAAGGGGCAGGAGCTGGTGCTCGCCACGCTGCTCGAGGTGCTGCTCGACAAGCGGCGCATCCTCGAGATCTACCTGAACAACGTCGAATGGGGCGAAGGCGTGTTCGGCGCCGAGGCCGCGGCGCAGTACTACTTCAGGAAGCCGGCCGCGCGCCTCAGCTCCTACGAAGCCGCGCGCCTGGCCGTGATGCTGCCGAGCCCGAAGTTCTTCGAGCGGCGGCCCAACTCCTCGTACATCAACGGACGGGCATCGACGATCGTGGCGCGGATGCCGGCGGTCGACCTGCCCTGAACTTGCGCACCGCGCCTTCCACCGCCAGCACGGCGACGAAGCCGATCGCGTAGGCCAGCACGTCCCACCAGTCGGCGGTGGCGCCGAGCACGATGCGCAGCGCGCGGTTCGGAATGTGCAGGTGCCACGTCGACGCAAGGAACTGCCCCAGTTCGACCAGCAGCCCCACGCCGAAGGCGGCCAGCGCGAGCGGCAGCACGCGCGCGGCGACGAAGGTCTTGAACACCACGTACACCCACGCCACGGCCAGCACGTCGCCGAAGAAGCTTCGCACCCAGCCCCAGCGCGCGCCGACGGTGGCCAGCAGCACGAGCAACACAAAGAGGGCCACCGCCCACGCCAGGGAAAGAAGATCGAATCGCCATCGCATGGCCCGTATCATCGCCTCCATATGCTGGCAAAGCTCACAGGTTGGTTGCTGCTGGGAATCGTCCGATTGCTCACCGGCGCGCAGGCGCGCTGGTACGGCTGTCCACCGAAGGCCGAGCAGCGCATCTACTTCGCGAATCACCAGAGCCACGCGGACCTCGTGATGATCTGGGCCGCGCTGCCCGAGGAGCTGCGCAGCATCACGCGGCCCATCGCGGCGCGCGACTACTGGGCCAACACGCCGGTCAAGCGCTGGATCACGACGGAGGTGTTCAACGCGGTGTATGTGGAGCGGGCGGCCACGGGGGCTGCACCGGTTGCGCCACCGCCGCCGGTAGCACCGCCACCCGCCGCGCCCATCGCCCCGGACGAGCGCATCGAGCCTTCGATGGAGCCGCTGCTGCCGATCGAAACTATGGCTCACGCGCCCGCCGCCGAAGGCCCGCAGGAGATTCAGGGACAGCTCGATCTTCCCGCGCCCCCGCCGCCCCCACCACCGGTCGCACCGCCCCCGGTCATCGAACCCGAAGCGCCAGCCGCAGCGCCCGAACCGCCCGCCGCCGACCCACTCGCCCCGCTCATCGACGCGCTGCGCAGCGGCGACTCGATCATCATCTTTCCCGAAGGCACGCGCGGCCACACCGGCGAGCCGCAGAAATTCAAGTCGGGCCTGTACGCACTGGCCACCATGTTCCCCGACGTGGTCCTCGTGCCGGCCTGGATCGACAACGTGCAGCGCGTCATGCCCAAGGGCGAGATCGTGCCCGTGCCCATCCTGTGCTCCGTCACCTTCGGCGCGCCGATCCGCGTCGAGGACGGCGAGGAGCGCCGCCCTTTCCTCGACCGTGCCCGCGCCGCGGTGATCGCCTTGCGCGACGTCTGAAGGTATGAACCAGTTCCTGCGCAGCCTCAGCCCGACCCAGCAGGTCGCGGCCCTTTTCCTGATCGTCTTCGGCCTGCTCGTCATCGTGAGCACCGCCGTCTTCTTCCTGAGCTTCAAGGAACGGCGCAACCCGGTGCACGACGAATCGTGGCAGGCCGAGCTGGCGCATTTCCGCGCGCTGCTGGGCACCACCTGGTTCATGGTGATCGTGTTCTGGATCGGCTGGGCGCTGGGCGAAACGGTGGCCACCGTGCTGTTCGCGCTGATCGCGTTCTTTGCGCTGCGCGAGTTCATCACGCTCTCGCCGACGCGGCGCGGCGACCACCGCAGCCTGATCCTCGCGTTCTTCGTGGTGCTGCCGATCCAGTTCTGGCTGGTGGCCACCGCGCGCTTCGACCTGTTCACGGTGTTCATTCCGGTCTACGTGTTCCTCGCCATTCCGGTGGCGAGTGCGCTGGCGAACGACCCGAGCCACTTTCTCGAGCGCAACGCCAAGCTGCAGTGGGGCATCATGGTCTGCGTCTACGGCATGAGCCACGTGCCCGCGCTGCTGCTGCTGACCTTCCCGGGCTACGAAGGCAAGAGCGCGTTCCTCGTGTTCTTCCTGGTTTTCGTGGTGCAGACCTCGGTGCTGGTGCAGCACCTGATCTCGCGGCGCATGCAGCGCACGCCGTTCGCGCCGAACGTGAGCCGCAGCTTCAACTGGACCAGCTGGGGCGTCGGCATCGTCGTGGCCAGCCTGGTGGGCGCGCTGTTCTCGTTCATCACGCCGTTCAAGTTCGGGCAGGCGCTCGCGGTGTCGATCATTGCCTGCGTCGCGGGCTCGATGGGCCACCTCGTGATGAAGGCACTCAAGCGCGACCGCGGCATTCCGAACTGGGGCCAGAAGGGCGTGGGCGTGACCGGCGCCAACGGCCTGCTCGACCGCGTCGATGCGCTGTGCTTCGCGGCGCCGATCTTCTTCCATTCGATCCGCTGGTACTTCAACGTCTGAAGCACCGGGCGGGCGGTGGGCGATCAGACCTTGCGCCGCACCACCCGGTCGAAGGCCTGCTTCGCGCGCCGTCCCAGGGCCTTCGTCTTGAGCGTCTGAAGCTCGCGCTTGAGCCGCGTGCGCTGCTCAGCCGACAGCGCCGTGCCGAAACGCCCGAGTGCCAACTCCAGCGCCTCGCGCTGCGCCGCCACCCGCCCCTGCCGCCCTTCGGCCTCGGCCAGCCATTCGCAGGCATTGGCCACACGCTCGCGCAAGGCCGCGTCGCCCGACTCGCCGAAGCGCGCGATGAGCACGCGGTAGGCCTTGGCCTGGCCCGGCAGGTCGTCCATCTTGTCGAAGGCCTTGGCCTTGTTGATCAGCGACTTGGCGGCCCACAGCTGCAGGGCGCTGTCCCGCGCCATCGCCGTGCGCGCGATCACCTCGTCGTAGCTGGCCACGGCCTCGGCGAAGCGGCCCGCGCGGCGCAGCACCGCGCCCTTGCGGAACAGCGCGCCGGCCACGCGCGCGCGCAGGTCGGGCAGCTCGGAATTTCCCCAGCGCGCAACGATCTCGTCGTGCACGCGCATTTCGTCCGCGGGCCGCGCGAGGCGGTCGAGCGCGGTGCTCTTGTACTGCAGGCACAGCGCCACCTGCGACTGCATTTCGGTGGAGGCATCGGCGCCGTAGCGCGCGTCCATCGCGTCGGCCGCCTCGACGACCTCGGCGAAGTGCTCGAGCGCCAGCAGGCAGAAGGTCTTGTGCGACAGGGCGCGGGCGCACTGGCGGCGCATGAGCGGGTGCGGCGAGGCGGCATGCGCCGTGAGCACCTCGTCGAACAGCGCAATGGCCTCGCGCGATGCGCCCGCGTCGCCGAGCTTGCGGCCTTCGCGGACGGTGTCGCACGCCGCATCGAAGAGCTCGGCCGGCAGCTCGCCGACGTCAAGGCCACCGGTCTTGCGCAGGCGCTTCAGGCAGGCCTCGCGCCCGGCCGTCGCCTTCGCGCGCAGCTCGCGCATCTCCGGCGTGGCGCCGTCGCGCGAGGCCGCGACGAGCGGCTCGTACACCGCAAGCGCCGCCTCGGGCCGGCCCAGCAGGTCGAGCAGCACGAAGCCCTTGTGCAGCAAGGTGGTGGCCACGGTGCGCTGCACCACGGCGTCACTGTCACGCGCGAAGGTGCCGAGCAGGCGCTCGCAGGCAGCCAGCGCGGCCTCGCCGTCGCCCTGGTCGCGCAGCCCCACGGCCCACTCGTGGGCGCGCACGGCCGCGAGGCGGCGCACCTGCGCGGAGGCGTCGTGGCCGTAGCGGTCGAGCAGCCAGCCGACCAGCTCGGCGCGGCGCGCGACCTCGTCGAGCCCGAGGCCGTCGAAGAACAGGGCCAGCGCACGCACGCCCTCCAGCCGCAGTTCGGGCGCGGCATCGGCCAGCCCGGTCTCGATCTGGTCGGCCACCTGCAGGCACAGCACCTGCGCCTGCGTGTGCTGCGCCAGTTCGCGCAGGTTGAGCACCGCGGCCAGCCGGGCCCGCGCCACGCGCAGGACCACGCCGGCGTCGGCGCTGCCCTCGAAGCGTTCGATGGCCGCTTCGAGCGTGGCCAATGCGTCCTGCGGCAGGCCGCGGTGGTGTTCGATCTCGGCCTTCAGCAGGCGCGCGTCGAGCCGCCATGCATCGAGCGCAGCATCGGCCTGCGCATCGAGCTGCTCGCTCATGAAGTCGCAGGCCTCGCAACGCGCCGCGGCGTCGTCGATGAGCCAGGTGCGCTGGTAGAGCGCGTGGGCGATGTGCGCGCGAATCTCGGGCTCGCCGCGCCCGCCGTGCGCGGCCACCAGGCGGTCGAGCGTGGCCAGCGCGTCGGCCGGGCGGTGCAGCTGGCGCAGCACGTGCGCGAGCAGCCGCAGTGCCTGGCAGCAGGGCACGACCACGGCGGCATCGGGCAGCGCGCCGAACTCGGCGATCAGCCGGCTGCAGGCGGCGATCGCCTCGCGACGGCGGCCGAGGTCGCTCAACAGCTCCGCCTGGCGGAAGCTCGCAGCGGCACGTTCGGCAGGAGATTGCTGCAGGTGCGCGGGCAAGGCCGGGGCGTCGTTCGATGGCTTCGGTTGCTGCTGCGCGGAGGACTCGACTACATTCACCTTCGCTTCCTTGTGTGGCGCGCCCCGCGCGGAGCGGGGCGGAATGCAAGAACGGCGGATTCTGCCCGCGATCCCCCACGCATCGCGCGCGAATTCGCACCTTCTTCAACCTTCCTCACCCAGGCTTAGGCCTTTACGCTTCCTTTTCATGCGGATCCTCGGCATCGACCCCGGTTTGCAGACCACCGGCTTCGGCGTGGTCGATGCGGACGGCCATGCGCTGCGCTACGTGGCCAGCGGCACCATCAGCACCCGGCACCTGGGCAGCGGCAACCTGCCGGCGCGCCTGAAGGTGCTGTTCGACGGCATCGGCGAGATCACGGCGCGCTACCAGCCCGAGGCGTCGGCGGTCGAAATCATCTTCGTCAACGTCAACCCGCAGTCGACGCTGCTGCTGGGCCAGGCGCGCGGCGCCTGCGTGACGGCGCTGGTGAGCCACAACCTGTCGGTGGCGGAGTACACGGCGCTGCAGATGAAGAAGGCCGTGGCCGGCCACGGGCAGGCCGCGAAGGCGCAGGTGCAGGAAATGGTGAAGCGCCTGCTCGACCTGCCCGGCCTGCCGGGCGCCGACGCGGCGGACGCGCTGGGCATTGCGATCACGCACGCACAGGTCGGCCGTTCGATGGCGCGGCTCGCGGAGGCGGCCGAGCTGTCGAAGACCCACGCCGGCACCTACCGGCAAGGGCGTTCGCGCTGAGGCTTCAGCGCACGATGTAGCGCAGGTCGCCCAGGCGCCGGCGGCGTTCGCGCACCTCGACGGCCACCGACATCGCATCGCCAGCCAATGCCCGCGCGATCCAGTCGGCCAGCTGCGGCATGTCCTCGGGCGTGAAGCCCAGCCGCACGATCTCGGGCACGCCCAGGCGCAGGCCGTTGATGTCGCCGTCGACCGGCGCGATCGGCAGGCCGATGCCGCAGGCCAGCAGCCCGCCCTGGGCCAGCTGCTTCGCCGCACGCTGCCCGCCGCCCCAGCGCGCAGCCTCGAGCGCGAACTGGTGCGACTGCGTGAAGCCGCGTGCCTTGGCGAACACCGGCAGGCCCTGCGCATCGAGCGCGCGTGCGAGCGCCTGCGCGGTGTCGCGCATCGCCGCCGCATAGGCCGCGCCGTGCACCTTCCAGTCGAGCAGGCCGCGCGCCAGCGCCGCGGTGCGGCCCGCGTCCGAGTTGGCCGTGAGACCCGGGTAGGCGATGGCGTCGATGCGCTCCATCAGCGCCGCATCGTTCGACACGATCAGCCCGCCGGCCGGGCCGCCCAGGCTCTTGTAGGTGCTCATGGTGATCGCGTGCGCGCCCTCTTCGAGCGGCTGCGGCCAGGCCTTGCCGGCCACCATGCCCGACAGGTGCGCGGCATCGAAGAGCACCTTGGCGCCCACGCTGTCGGCCACCTCGCGGATCGCAGGCACCGGGTGCGGGAACAGGTTCAGGCTGCCGCCGATGGTGATGAGCTTGGGCTTCACCTCGCGCGCGAGCTTGGCCAGCGCCACGACGTCGACCGAGTAGCCGTCGGCATCGACCGGCGCCGGCACGGTCTTCAGGCCGTAGAGCCCGGCCGCGCCCGCCGCGTGGTGCGTCACATGGCCGCCGATGGCGGGCGGCGGCGCGATGATCGTGTCGCCGGGCTGGCAGGTCGCCATGAACACGTAGAGGTTCGACAGCGCGCCCGAGCTCACGCGCACCTCGGCGAAGCGCGCGCCGAACACCTCGGCCGCCAGCTCGGCGGCGACCACCTCGATGCGTTCGATGGCTTCCAGCCCCATCTCGTACTTGTCGCCCGGGTAGCCCAGCGATGGGCGCGAGCCCAGCCCGCGCGACAGCAGCGCCTCGGCGGCGGGGTTCATCACGTTGGTGGCGGGGTTGAGGTTCAGCCCGTCGACGTCATGGATGCGGTGGCTGTCGGCCACGAGGCGTTCGATCTCGGCGGCCACGCCCGCCGCATCGCGCGCAGCGGCGTCGGCGGCAATGGCGAGCACGTGGTCCTCGCTGGCGGCGGGAACCCAGGAACGGCGGTGAAGGGCTGCGGGCATGCGGTGTCTCGCTGGGAGTGGTGGAAGGGAATGACCGCATGGTCGCGCCCCGTGCCCCAACGGGCAACACGGATAAACTGGGCCCGAGCCCTAGAAAAACTTGGCCTCCCCACCGTGTCTCTCGCCCCACCCCGCCCTCGCCTGCCGCCGCACACGGCCGTGCGCGCCTTCGAGGCTGCGGCGCGCCACGGCAGCTTCGCGCGTGCGGCCGAGGAGCTGTTCGTGACGCCCGCCGCCGTCGCGCAGCAGATCAAGGCGCTCGAGACCTGGGCCGGCGGTGCGCTGTTCGAGCGGCACAGCCAGGGCATCCGGCTCAGCGCGCATGGCCGGCGCGCGTTACCGGCGCTCAGTGCGGCGGTCGACCAGCTCGGCCTCGCGGTGCAGGCGCTGCGCCAGGAAACGCAGACCGCCGCGCGCCGCAGCACGCTGCAGGTGGCGGCCCTGCCGGCGATGGCGCAGCTGTGGCTGTCGCCGCGGCTCTCGCGGCTGAGGGCCGCGCTGCCCGGCGTGCAGGTGTCGGTGACGGCGCTGGAGCAGCCACCGAACTTCCGGCGCGAGCCCTTCGACCTCGGGCTGTTCTACGCACGCGGCGCCGAAGCCGCCGTCGGCGCGACGGGCATCGCGCTCGCGCGCGACCGCCTTGTGCCCGTGTGCAGCCCGCGCGTGCGCGCCTCGCTGGAGAGCGCACGCCCGCGCCCGCTCGACGACCTCCTCGACGTGCTCGCGCGCTGCGGCGGCCTGCACGACACGGTGTGGCGCGACGACTGGCCGCGCTGGCTGCAGGCCGTGCGCCCCGGCACCACGGCAGCCGAGGCCGATGCGCTGGCCGCCGGCCCGGATTTCTCGCTCTACAGCCTCGCGCTGCAGGCCGCGCTCGACGGTGAAGGGGTGCTGATGGGGCGCGAGCGGCTGGTGGCGCCGCTGCTGGAGAAAGGCCGGCTGCACGCGCCCTGGGGACGGCCGAAGGCGCTGGGGGACACGCTGATGCTGCTGGTGCCCGCGCACCGCAAGGGGCCGCTGCTTGCGCAGCAGGTGCAGGCCTTGCAGGCCCTCGTCGACTGAACGGCTGGCTCTACGCGACTCGCTCGGCGATCAGCACGGCGAAGAAGCCGAGCGCCGCCAGCACCGTCCACTTGAACACGATCCACCCGAAGCGGCGGTACTTGACCTGCCCCGTCCCCGCATAGAACGCGAAGGACACGCCCGCCACCAGCAGAAGCAGCAGGATGGCCCAGCGAAAGAGAAGCATCGGAAAGAAAAGGCGTGCGCCGGGCTTACCAGGCCCGCGCCACTTCGCCGAAGCCGCGCGGTGCGCGCTTCTCGTCCTCGAAGGTCACGACCTCGTAGGCGTCGCTGTGCGAGAGCAGCTCGCGCAGCAGCTTGTTGTTGAGCGCATGGCCCGAGCGGAACGCGGTGTACGCGGCCAGCAGCGGCTTGCCGATGATGTACAGGTCGCCCATGGCGTCGAGGATCTTGTGCTTCACGAACTCGTCGTCGTAGCGCAGCCCGCCGGCATTGAGCACCTTGGTGTCGTCCATGACGATGGCGTTGTCCAGGCCGCCTCCGCGTGCCAGGCCCTTGCTGAGCATGTACTCGAGTTCCTTGGTGAAACCGAAGGTACGCGCCCGCGCGATGTCGCGGCTGTACGAGTCGGCGCCCAAATCGAAATCCACGCGCTGGCCGGTGGAGTTGACGACGCGGTGGTCGAAGTCGATCTCGAAGCTCAGCTTGAAGCCGTGGTACGGCTCCAGGCTCGCCCACTTCTCGTTGGCGCCCTCGCCTTCGCGCACCTCGACCTTGCGCAGCACGCGGATGAAGCGGCGCGGCGCCTTCTGCAGCTCGATGCCCGCGCTTTGCAGCAGGAACACGAAGGACGAAGCCGACCCGTCGAGGATCGGCACTTCGTCGGCCGTGATGTCGATGTAGAGGTTGTCGATGCCCAGGCCCGCGCAGGCGGACATGATGTGTTCGACGGTCTGCACCTTGGCGCCGCCCGTGGAGACGGTGGACGCCAGGCGCGTGTCGGTGACCGCTTCGGCGGTCATGCGGATCTCGACCGGCTCGGGCAGGTCGACGCGACGGAACACGATGCCCGTGTCGGCGGGGGCCGGTCGCAGGGTCAGCTCCACGCGTTGGCCGCTGTGAAGCCCCACGCCCACGGCGCGGCTGATCGACTTGAGGGTTCGTTGTTGCAGCACGCCCGAGATTTTAGGCGGGCGGCGACCGTGACGCCCTATTCCCTTCGCTATGGCCGCGATAGACATGGACCGGTCAGATAAGAAAGAACAAAAAAGCCGGGGAGCCCCCGGCGGTGGACGCAAGGGGCACGAGGTGGACGCAGCGCCTAGAGCCGGGGGTCAGTCCCTTTCAGGTCTTCCCCGTCCCCTTGCGAACCCTCGTGCCCTCTGCGTTCGGTGGCGTGTCACTTCGCGAAACACCGCGGAACCGGCTTTGCCGGGCCGCAGGTGTTGCCCCCGGTAGGGGGTTGGAGAAGCGACACGAAGTGCGCGTAGCCTGGGGGCGAGCCTATTTAGTCTGCTTGACGGCGCAGGAATGCGGGGATTTCGAAGTCGTCCATGCCACCCGACGACAGTGCGTCGACCTTGGCGGCGGCCATCGTGCGGTTGGTGCGCCACACGCTGGGCACGGCCATGCCGTCGTAGTTGGGCTGGCTGCCCGAACCGCCACCCGCGTGGCCCACGCCGCCGAGCGTCGGCACGGTGAACGGGATGTTGTCGGTGCCGGTGCGGATCACTTCGAGCGTCGGGGCCTGGCGGCGTGCGTCGGCGCGCGACAGGCCCGTGGCCACCACCGTGACGCGCATCTGGTCGCCCAGGCTTTCGTCGTAGGCGGCGCCGTAGATCACGTGCGCGTCCGGCGAGGCGTAGGCGCGGATGGTGTTCATCGCGAGCTTCGACTCGTTCAGCTTCAGCGAACCCTTCGACGCCGTCACCAGCACCAGCACGCCCTTGGCGCCCGAGAGGTCGATGCCTTCGAGCAGCGGGCAGGCCACGGCCTGTTCGGCGGCGATGCGCGCGCGGTCGGGGCCTGCTGCGGCAGCGGTGCCCATCATGGCCTTGCCGGGTTCGCCCATCACGGTGCGCACGTCTTCGAAGTCGACGTTCACGCCGCCGTACTCGTTGATGATTTCCGAGATGCCGCCCACGGCGTTCTTCAGCACATCGTTGGCGTGCGCGAAGGCTTCGTCCTGGGTGATGTCTTCACCGAGCACGTCCAGCAGCTTCTCGTTGAGCACCACGATCAGCGAGTCGACGTTGGCTTCGAGTTCGGCCAGGCCGGCGTCGGCGTTGGTCATGCGGCGGCCGCCTTCCCAGTCGAAGGGCTTGGTCACCACGCCCACCGTCAGGATGCCCATTTCCTTGGCCACGCGCGCGATCACGGGTGCCGCGCCGGTGCCGGTGCCGCCGCCCATGCCGGCCGTGATGAACAGCATGTGCGCGCCGTCGATGGCGGCGCGGATGTCGTCCACCGCGGCTTCGGCCGCGTCACGGCCCTTCTCGGGCTTGCTGCCGGCGCCCAGGCCGCTGATGCCCAGCTGGATGTTCTTGTGCGCGTTGCTGCGTTGCAGGGCTTGCGCGTCGGTGTTGGCGCAAACGAACTGCACGCCTTGCACACCACGCTCCATCATGTGGGCGACCGCATTGCCACCGCCGCCGCCGACACCGATCACCTTGATCTGCGTGCCCTGGTTGAATTCTTCGACTTCGATCATTTCGATGGTCATTTCTAACTCCTTGAATATTGCAGTTGCCGTTATGTGTCTATGAATATTTCTTTTGCCGTGACGTGATCAACGGGATCGCCGTCGCGATGGTGGACCGGTGCGTCGCCATCGCTCATTGAAATGCAGCGGAGGGCCCGCGCGTGCGAGCCAGAGTGGGGAGTGGTTCATGGTCAGAAGTTCCCCACGATGAAGTCCTTGAAACGTCCGAACGCAGTCTTTACGGACCCGTTCTTCTGTGCGACCTTGAAACCACGCATGCGTGCAAAACGTGCCTCCTCGAGCAGGCCCATCACGGTGGCCGCGCGCGGCTGCGCCACCATGTCCGAGAGCGCGCTCGAGTACTTCGGAATGCCGCGACGCACGGGCTTCAGGAAGATGTCTTCACCGAGCTCGACCATGCCGGGCATGACGGCGCTGCCGCCCGTGAGCACCACGCCCGACGACAGCACTTCCTCGTAGCCCGACTCGCGCACCACCTGCTGCACCAGCGAGAAGATTTCTTCGATGCGCGGCTCGATCACGCCGGCAAGCGCCTGCTTGCTCAACATGCGCGGGCCGCGATCGCCAAGGCCGGGGACTTCGACCTGCGATTCAGGGTCGGCCAGCAGCTGCTTGGCATAGCCGTGCTCGACCTTGATGTCCTCCGCGTCCTTGGTGGGCGTGCGCAGGGCCATCGCGATGTCGCTCGTGATGAGGTCGCCCGCGATCGGGATCACGGCCGTGTGGCGGATCGCGCCGTTGGTGAAGATCGCCACGTCGGTGGTGCCAGCGCCGATGTCGACCAGCACCACGCCCAGTTCGCGCTCGTCTTCGGTGAGCACCGCCTGGCTGGAGGCCAGCGGGTTCAGCATCAGCTGGTCGACCTCCAGGCCGCAGCGGCGCACGCACTTGATGATGTTCTCGGCCGCGCTCTGCGCGCCGGTCACGATGTGCACCTTGGCCTCCAGGCGCATGCCGCTCATGCCGATCGGCTCCTTCACGTCCTGGCCGTCGATCACGAACTCCTGCGGCTCCACCAGCAACAGGCGCTGGTCGCTCGAGATGTTGATGGCGCGCGCCGTCTCGACCACGCGGGCCACGTCGGCGGGCGTGACTTCCTTGTCCTTCACCGCCACCATGCCGCTCGAATTGATGCCGCGGATGTGGCTGCCGGTGATGCCGGTGTAGACGCGGCTGATCTTGCAGTCGGCCATCAGCTCGGCTTCTTTCAGCGCCTGCTGGATGCTCTGCACGGTGGCGTCGATGTTCACCACGACGCCGCGCTTGAGGCCGTTGCTGGGCGCGATGCCCAGGCCGGCCAGCTTGAGCTCGCCGCCTTGCAGCACCTCGGCCACGACCACCATCACCTTGGCGGTTCCGATGTCCAGGCCTACGACCAGGTCTTTGTATTCTTTGGGCATGTAGATGTCCTCGGTATTCGCTACTTGATTTTTCTTGGGGCCTCGGGCGAGACCGTGGTGACGCCGCGCAGCCGCAGGGCATACGCGTCGTTGTGGCGCAGATCGGCGCGTTCGACGTCGGCCACCGTGCGGCGGTACTGGCCCGCGACCTGCGTCACGGTCTTCAGGAACCGCTGCAGGCGCGCCGACACCTCGTCGCTCTGGCCTCGGCCGAGCTCGATCTCGGCCCCGCTGTCCAGCAGCACCTTCCAGCTGCCGCGGCTGGACAGCCGCAGCTCGGCGATGTCGAAGTCGTAGGGCTCGAACATCGGCGCGAGCACGCGGTACATGCCCAGCACCTGCCCGGCCTGCTCGATCGGTCCGTCCAGGCGCGGCAGGTCGGCGTCGACTTCGGCCACGTTGGCCTCGAACACGTCGCCGAAGCCGTTGATCAGCTTGGAGCCGGCCTCGTCGCCCCACACCGCCACCGGCACCTGCTCGGTCAGCGTCACGCGCAGCTTGTTCGGGAACTCGCGCCGCACCACCGCGCTGCGCACCCACGGCACCGTCTCGAAGGCGGTGCGCGCACGCGCCAGGTCGATGGTGAAGAAGTTGCCCTTGAGCTGCGGCGCCACGTTGGCGCGCAGCGTGACCGCGTTGTTGTGCGTGACCTCGCCGTCCACCTTGATGCCCGAGATCGGGAAGAAAGGCTGGCGCAGCACCCACCACGCGCTCGCCGCCAGCAGCATGAGCGCCACCAGCACGAACGCAACGTTCGCGACGATGTTCATCAGCTTGACGTCGAAGGGAGCGGGGATGCTGTCGGCCATGGCTTAGTTCGCGCCTCCCTTGGCATCCAGCGATGCGGACGCGAGCACGCGCACGCACAGCTCTTCGTAGGGAATGCCCGCCGCGCGCGCCGACATCGGCACCAGCGAATGGCTGGTCATGCCGGGCGAGGTGTTCATCTCGAGCAGGAAGGGCTTGCGGTCGCTGGCGCGGATCATCACGTCGGCGCGGCCCCAGCCGCGGCAGCCGAGCGTGTGGTACGCGGCCAGCGTGATGCGCTGGATCTCGCGTTCCTCGGCCTCGGGCAGGCCGCTCGGGCACTGGTACTTCACGTCGTCGGTGAAGTACTTGTTCTGGTAGTCGTAGGCGCCCTCGGGCGCGGCGATGCGCACCACCGGCAGCGCGCGTGCATCGAGCCCCTGGCCGAGCACGGCGCAGGTGACTTCCTCGCCGTCGATGAACTCCTCGCACAGCACGTCGGCATCGAACTTCGCCGACAGCGCCACGGCGTCCTGCATCTGCGAGTAGCCCTCGACCTTGGTCACGCCGATGGACGAGCCCTCGCGCGGCGGCTTCACGATCAGCGGCAGGCCGAGCACGTCGGGCACGACCATGATCTGCTCGCGGCTTTGCTGGTCGAAGGCCAGGCGCACGTACTTGGGCGTGGGCAGACCGTCGGCCTGCCAGATGCGCTTGGTCATGACCTTGTCCATGGCCACGCTCGAGGCCATCACGCCCGAGCCGGTGTAGGGAATGCCGAGCAGCTCGAGCGCGCCCTGCACCGTGCCGTCTTCGCCGTGGCGACCATGCAGCGCGACGAAGCAGCGCGCGAAGCCTTCGCGCTTCAGGTCGGTCAGCTCGCGCTCCGACGGGTCGAAGGCGTGCGCGTCGACGCCGCGCGAACGCAGGGCCTGCAGCACGCCGGCGCCGGACATCAACGACACCTCGCGTTCGGCGGAACTGCCGCCGAACAGCACGGCCACCTTGCCGAAAAGTTGTGGATCCTGAAGGCTCACGCGGCCCTCCCCTTGCGCACAGTGCGCTCTGAAGTTGTTGATGAGGGTGCGGGCGGCGTGCCGAGTTCGACCACCTTGCCCGGCACCGCGCCGATGGAGCCCGCGCCCATGCACAGCACCACATCGCCCGCGCGGGCGTTGTCCAGGATGGCCTGCGGCATGGCGACGATGTCGTCCACGAACACCGGCTCGACCTTGCCGGCCACGCGCAGCGCGCGCGCCAGCGTGCGGCCGTCGGCGGCCACGATGGGCGCCTCGCCCGCGGCATAGACCTCGCCCAGCAAGACCGAGTCGGCCGTGCCGATGACCTTCACGAAGTCCTCGAAGCAGTCGCGCGTGCGGGTGTAGCGGTGCGGCTGGAAGGCCAGCACCAGCCGGCGCCCCGGAAAGGCGCCGCGCGCGGCCGCGATGGTGGCCGCCATCTCGACCGGGTGATGCCCGTAGTCGTCGATGACGGTGAAGGTGCCGCCTGCCGTGTCGTTCGGCACGGCCACGTCGCCGTAGCTCTGGAAGCGGCGGCCCACGCCCTTGAAGCCGGCGAGGCCGCGCTGCACCGCTTCGTCGGCAATGCCGAGCTCGACCGCCATGGCGATCACCGACAGCGCGTTGCGCACGTTGTGCTCGCCCGGCAGGTTCAGCACGATGGGCAGGTCGGGCAGCGTCACGCCGTTGCGGCGCTGCGCGGTGAAATGCATCTGGCCGCCGACGGCGCGCACGTCGATGGCGCGCACCTGGGCGTCCTCGCCGAAGCCGTAGCTGGTGACCGGGCAGGTCACGTCGGCCACGATCTCGCGCACCGCCGGATCGTCGGTGCACAGGATGGCCACGCCGTAGAACGGCATGCGGTGCAGGAAATCGACGAAGGCCTTCTTCAGCTTCGCAAAGTCGTGCCCGTAGGTCTCCATGTGGTCGGCGTCGATGTTCGTGACCACCGCCATCACGGGCAGCAGGTTCAGGAACGAGGCGTCCGACTCGTCGGCCTCGACCACGATGTAGTCGCCGCTGCCCAGCTGCGCGTTGGCGCCGGCGCTGTTCAGGCGCCCGCCGATCACGAAGGTCGGGTCGAGCCCGGCGGCCTCGAGCACGCTGGCAGCCAGGCTGGTGGTGGTGGTCTTGCCGTGCGTGCCGGCGATGGCGATGCCCTGCTTCAGGCGCATCAGCTCCGCGAGCATGAGCGCGCGCGGCACGACCGGAATGCGCTTTTCGCGCGCGGCCAGCACCTCGGGGTTGTCCGACTGCACGGCGGTGGAGGTGACGACCGCGTCGGCGCCGTCGATGTGCGCGGCGGCATGGCCCACGAAGGTGCCGATGCCCAGGCCCGCAAGGCGGCGCAGCGTGGCGCTGTCGGACAGGTCGGAGCCGGTGATCCTGTAGCCCAGGTTCAGCAGCACCTCGGCGATGCCGCTCATGCCGGAGCCCCCGACGCCGACGAAGTGGATGTGACGGATCGCGTGCTTCATTTCGCAAGCTCCTCGCAGGCGCGGACAACCGCGTCCACTGCTTCGGTCTTCTGCAGGGTCTTGGCCTTGGTGGCCCGGTCGATCAAGGTCGCGCGTTCGGTTTTCTGTAGCAAATCAGCCAGCAATTCAGGGGTGAGGTCGGTCTGTTGCACCAGCCAGCCGCCGCCCGCGTCCACGAGGAAGCGCGCGTTGGTGGTCTGGTGGTCGTCGACCGCCGAGGGGAAAGGCACGAACAGCGCTGCTGCGCCGACGGCCGCGATTTCGGTGACGGTGCTGGCGCCCGCGCGCGCGACGATGAGGTCGGCCTCGGCGTACGCCTGCGCGGTGTCGTCGATGAAGGGCGTGAGTTCGCCCTCGACGCCGGCCGCCGCATAGTTGGCGCGCAGTTCGTCGATCTGCTTGGCGCCGCTCTGGTGCAGCACCTGCGGGCGTTCGGCGGGCGCGATGCGCGCCAGCGCCTGCGGCACGACGGCGTTGAGCGCACGCGCGCCCAGGCTGCCGCCGACCACCAGCAATTTGAGCGGCCCCGTGCGGCCCGCGAAGCGCGTGGCCGGATCGGGCTGCGACGTGAACGCCGCGCGCAGCGGATTGCCCACCCACTGCGCCTTCTTCAGCACGTTCGGGAAGGCCGTGAACACGCGGTCGGCCACGCCCGCCAGCACCTTGTTGGCGAGGCCGGCGACCGAGTTCTGTTCGTGCAGCACCAGCGGCTTGCCCATCAGCACGCCCATCATCCCGCCCGGGAAGGTGATGTAGCCGCCCAGGCCCACCAGTACGTCGGGCTTCACGCGGCGCACCACGGCCAGGCTCTGCCAGAAGGCGCGCAGCAGCTTCAGCGGCAACAGGAACAGCGTGAGCGGACCCTTGCCGCGCACCCCGCCGAACTGCACCGGCTCGAAGGCGAAGCCGCGCGGGGGCACGAGCTTTTCTTCCATGCTGCCGGGCGCGCCCAGCCAGTGCACGCGCCAGCCGCGCTCGCGCAGGGCCTCGGCCACTGCGAGACCCGGGAAGATGTGGCCGCCCGTGCCGCCCGCCATGACGAGTGCCGTACGGCCGGTCATACGCGACCTCCCCGCATGAGCACGCGGTTCTCGTAATCGATGCGCAGCACGACGGCGAGCGCCACGAGGTTCATCAGGATCGCCGAGCCGCCGAAGCTCATCAGCGGCAAGGTCAGGCCCTTGGTCGGCAGTGCGCCCAGGTTCACGCCCATGTTGATGAAGGCCTGGAAGCCGATCCACACGCCCACGCCCTGGGCCACGAGGCCCGAGAACACGCGGTCCAGCGCGATCGCCTGGCGGCCGATGTGCATGATGCGGCGCGTGAGCCACAGGAACAGGCCGATGATCAGCAGCACGCCGATGAGGCCGAACTCTTCACCGATCACGGCCAGCAGGAAGTCGGTGTGCGCCTCGGGCAGCCAGTGCAGCTTCTCGACGCTGCCGCCCAGGCCCACGCCGAAGACCTCGCCGCGCCCGATGGCGATCAGCGAGTGCGACAGCTGGTAGCCCTTGCCCAGCGCGTGCTCTTCGCTCCACGGATCGAGGTACGCAAAGATGCGCTCGCGGCGCCACGGGCTGCTCGCCACGATGGAGCCGAAGGCCACCACCACCAGCGTCGCGATCACGAAGAACATGCGCGCGTTCACGCCGCCCAGGAACAGGATGCCCATGGCGATCACGGCGATCACCATGAAGGCGCCCATGTCGGGCTCGGCCATCACCAGCATGCCGACCACCACCACCGCGATGCCCATCGGCAGCACGGCGCGGAAGAACCGTTCCTTGATCTCCATCTTGCGCACCATGTAGCTGGCGGCATAGAGCACCATCGCGAACTTGGCCAGCTCCGATGGCTGGAAGCGCATGAAGCCCATCGGCAGCCAGCGGCGCGCGCCGTTCACGTTGATGCCGATGTGCGGAATGAGCACCGCCACCAGCAGCAGCAGCGAAGCCACGAAGAGCCAGGGCGCGGCGCGCTCCCAGGTCTTCATCGGGACCTGGAAGGTCAGCAGCGCGGCGATGAAGGCGATGACCAGCGAAGCCGCGTGCCGCGTGAGGAAGTACGAGGCGCTGTAGCCGGCGCGCGCGAAGCGCGGGTTGTCGGGCAGCGCGATCGAGGCCGAATACACCATGATCAGGCCCCAGGTCATCAGCGCGACCGTGACCCAGACCAGCGCCTGGTCGAAGCCCAGCACGCGCATCGGCGTGGCCTTGGTCTGCGCGACACCGGCACCGCCCAGCCGCACGGGCAGGTGCACGGGCAGCGAATCCATGCCGCTGCGGGCGCGCCGGAACCAGCCGCCGAAACGGCTGCCGGTGCTGGTTTCCTGGCCTGCGGCTGCGGAGTTCAAATCGGGTCCTCCATCGATCCGGCGGTGGACAGCGACGCGCCGGGCACGTACGACACCACCGCGTCGTCGCCACCCACGGCCTCGCGCGGGCTGTCGGCGTAAGCCTCGACGGCCTCGCAGAACACCTCGGCGCGGTGCGCGTAGTCCTTGAACATGTCGAAGCTCGCACAGGCCGGTGACAGCAGCACGGCATCGCCGGGATGGGCGCGCGCGGCAGCGAGCTTCACCGCCTCTTCCATCGAGCCCGCGTGCTTCAGCGAGACGCCCGTGGAGGCCAGCGCGGCCTCGATCAGCGGGGCGTCGCGGCCGATCAGCACGACGGCGCGCGCGTACTGGCGCACGGGGTCGGCCAGCGGCTCGAAGTCCTGGCCCTTGCCTTCGCCGCCGAGGATCACGACCACGCGGCGCTCCTCGCCGAGGCCGCTCAGTGCGGCCACGGTGGCGCCGACGTTGGTGCCCTTGCTGTCGTCGAAGAACTCGACCTCGTCCACGATGGCGATCGGCTCGACGCGGTGCGGCTCGCCGCGGTACTCGCGCAGGCCGTACAGCATCGGGCCCAGCGGGCAGTCGGCGGCGCTGGCGAGCGCGAGTGCGGCCAGCGCGTTCATGGCGTTGTGGCGGCCGCGGATGCGCAGCGCGTCGGCGGGCATCAGGCGCTGGAAGAAGAGCTCTTCTTCCACCACCGCGCCGCGCTTGCGCTTTTGCGTTTCGTCGGCTTCCAGCGCGCGCACCAGCCAGGCCACGCCGTTGATGCGCTCGATGCCGTAGTCGCCCGGGCGCAGCGGCATCGCGCCGCCGAAGGTGACGTGGGTGCGGATCTGCGGACGCTGCAGCCGCACCTTGACCGGCGGCGGCAGCATGGCCATCACGCCGGCGTCGTCGCGGTTCAGGATCAACAGACCCTTGGCGCCGAAGATGCGCGCCTTGGCAGCCGCATACGCCGGCATGTCGCCATGCCAGTCGAGGTGGTCCTGCGTGAGGTTGAGCACGGTCGCGGCCGTGGGCTCGAAGCCCTGCACGCCGTCGAGCTGGAAGCTCGAGAGTTCGAGCACCCACACGTCGGGCAGCGTGCCGGCGTCGAGGTGCCCGGCCAGCGTGTCGAGCAGCGTGGGGCCGATGTTGCCGGCCACGGCCACGGTCTTGCCCGCGCGCTCGACCAGCTGGCCGGTGAGCGAGGTGACGGTGGTCTTGCCGTTGGTGCCGGTGATGGCGAGCACGGCGGGCGTGTAGCCCTTGGGCGCTTCGGGCTCGGGTTCGGGCACGAGTTCGAGTTGCGGCGTGGCCTCTTCCTCGACCGCGGCCGACGCCGGGTTGGTGGCGGACAGCTCGGCGATCTTGGCGACGAACTCGGCGGCCTCGCGCGCCGCGGTGGGCACGTAGGGCTTGCCGGGGGTCGGGAGCCGGGAGCCGGTGGCGGCGGGTGCGGGCGACACGGCAGGCGTGTCGGTGGCGGCTGGTACTGCGCCGTCTTCCGTGGTGGCGTCTTCCGTCGTGGCGCCTTCGGCGACGACGTCTTCGGTGGGCGGCGTCACCGGCACGCTCAGCGATGCATCGCGCGGCATGGCTTCGGCCATGGCGGGCGGGGTGGCTTCAGCGGCTTCGGTCGGTTCGACGGGAACAGGCTCGGCTTCTGCGGCAGGCGCATCGACTGGCAGTGCGGCTTCGGTCGACTCAGCGGCCACGGCCTCCGTGGGTGCAACCGCCTCGGTCGCCTCAACAGCTTCGACGGGCGCGGCCGCTTCGGGCTCGCCTTCGACAACCGCAGCAGCCTCCGGCGCAGGCACTTCCGGCGTCTCGACCACCGCAGCGTCCGCCACAGGGGCTTCTTCGCTCAAGGCCAGTTCGGCCTGGGCCGGCGTTTCAACGACAGGCTCGACCACGGCGGTTTCAACCGGCACTTCCGCCTCGGCTTCCACCACCGGCACCTCGACCGTCTGCAGGTCGAGCAGCGCGCGCGCGAACAGGTCCAGCTCGCCGCCGACCACGAGGCCCACGGCCTTGGCGGCATCGACGACCGGCGCCAGCGTCGCGGGCGACAGGCCCGGCGAGCGGTACACGGCGCGGATCGGCGTGCCTTCGACCAACGCGGCCGTGAACGGCCCGCCGATGAAGGTGGCGTCAGGCAGCTCGGCCTGCAGTGTCGCGAGCGAGGCGGGCGCCTCGCGCGTGTCGGCCACGGTCACGACCGCGCCGTGGCGCGCGCACCAGCGCGCCATCGCCAGCCCGGACGCGCCGAGGCCGAGGATGAGAACGGGGAGGTCTTTCAGGTGCCGCATGGTTGTGTTGTTACCGCAGCTTCAGCGTCGACAGGCCGATGAGGCACAGCAGCATCGTGATGATCCAGAAGCGCACCACGACCTGCGTCTCGCGCCAGCCGCTCTTCTCGAAGTGGTGGTGCAGCGGCGCCATCTTGAGCACGCGCCGGCCTTCGCCGAAGCGCTTCTTCGTGTACTTGAAGTACGTGACCTGGGCCATCACCGAGATCGCCTCGACCACGAAGATGCCACCCATGATGAAGAACACGATCTCCTGGCGCACGATGACCGCGATGGTGCCCAGCGCGCCGCCCAGTGCCAGCGCGCCCACGTCGCCCATGAAGACCTGCGCCGGATGGGTGTTGAACCAGAGGAACGCGAGCCCCGCGCCGGCCATGGCCGAGCAGAACACCAGCAGCTCGCCCGAGCCCGGGATGTTGGGGAACAGCAGGTACTTGGAGTACACCGCGCTGCCGGTGACGTAGGCGAACACGCCCAGCGCCGAGCCCACCATCACCACCGGCATGATCGCCAGGCCGTCCAGGCCGTCGGTGAGGTTCACTGCGTTGCTCGCGCCCACGATCACGAGGTACGTGAGGATCACGAAGCCGATGCCGCCCAGCGGGTAGCTGACTTCCTTGAAGAACGGCACCAACAGGTTGATCTTGGGCGGAAAGTCGAGGTCGAAGCCCGAGCGCACCCAGGCGTAGAACAGCTCGAGCACGCGCCAGTTGGAGCTCTCGGAAATGCTGAACAGCAGGTAGAAGCCCGCGAGCAGGCCGACCAGCGATTGCCAGAAATACTTCTCGCGCGAGCGCATGCCTTCGGGGTCCTTGCGCACCACCTTGCGCCAGTCGTCCACCCAACCGATGGCGCCGAAGCCCATCGTGACCCACAGCACGATCCACACGAAGCGGTTCGAGAGGTCGAACCACAGCAAGGTGGCGAAGGCGATGGCGAACAGCACCAGCACGCCGCCCATGGTGGGCGTGCCGCTCTTGGTCAGGTGCGTTTCCATGCCGTAGCCGCGGATCGGCTGGCCGATCTTGAGCGCGGCGAGGCGACGAATGACGTACGGGCCGGCCACGAGGCCGACCACGAGCGCGGTCAGCGCGGCCATGAGCGCGCGGAACGTGAGGTAGTTGAAAACGCGCAAGAACCCGAACTCGGGCGACAGCGTCTGCAGCCATTGGGCCAGGGACATCAGCATGGTGTGTTGCGCGGCTCATGCGTCATGACCGGCCTCCTTTTGTTGTTGTGCTTCGATCGCCTGCACCACGCGCTCCATCTTCATGAAGCGCGACCCCTTGACCAGCACGCTGCCCAGCTGCGGCAGGCGGGCGAGCACCGCCGCGCGGAGCGTGTCGAAATCGTCGAAATGGCGTCCATCGACACCATCGTTGTTGTTGAAAGCCGTCGCCGCATGCACGGTCTCGCCGCCCAGCGTGTAGACGGCGTCGAGCCCGCGCTGGCGCGCCCAGGCGCCGACCTCGGCGTGGAACTCCGGCGAGCGGTCGCCGACCTCGCCCATCTCGCCGAGCACCAGCAGACGCGGCGCGGGCAGGCCGGTGAGCACGTCGATGGCGGCAATCACGGAATCGGGGTTGGCGTTGTAGCTGTCGTCGACCAGCGTGAGCGCGTGCCCGCCGGGCAGCACGACCTCGCTGGCGCGCGAACGGCCCTTGACCGGCTCGAAGGCCGACAGGCCCGCGGCGATGGTGTCGAGCGACACGCCGGCCGCCAGCGCGCAGGCGGTGGCGGCGAGCGCGTTGCCCACGTTGTGACGGCCCGCGATGTGCAGGCGCGCCTCGAAGGCGCCCAGCGGCGTGCGCACGCGAACGCTCCAGGCGCCCTGCTGCCATTCGGCGCTGTCGAGCGAGATGTCGGCGTCGGCGTGCTCGCCGAAAGTCAGGCAGCGGCGCGAACCGCTCTGGCGCGCCAGGTCGGTCCACAGCGAGGTGAAGGTGTCGCCGTACGGGAACACGGCCGTGCCGTCGTCGGGCAGTTCGGCGAACACGGCGGCGTTCTCGATGGCGACCGCCTCGACGCTGGCCATGAACTCCTGGTGCTCGCGCTGCGCGTTGTTGACCAGCGCGATGGTCGGGCGCGACATGGCGGCCAGCCGCGCGATCTCGCCCGGATGGTTCATGCCCAGCTCGAGCACCGCCAGCTGGTGCTGCGCGCGCAGGCGCATCAGCGTGAGCGGCACGCCGATCTCGTTGTTGAAGTTGCCGGCCGTGGCCAGCGCGCGGTCGGCGCGGAAGGCGGCGAGCACGGCCGCGATCATCTGCGTGACCGTGGTCTTGCCGTTGCTGCCGGTGACGGCGATCAGCGGCAGGTTGAACTGCGCGCGCCAGCCGGCGCCCAGCGCACCGAGCGCGATGAGCGAATCGGGCACCTCGAGGCCTGCGAGGCCTGCGGCTTCAAGGCCGCCGTGCGCAATGGCGGCGACGGCGCCCTGCTTCTTCGCATCGGCCAGGAAGTCGTTGGCGTCGAAGCGCTCACCCTTGAGCGCAACGAACAGGTCGCCAGCGGCCAGGGTGCGGGTGTCGGTGTGGACGCGGGCGATCACGGTGGCCGGGTCGCCCACGAGGCGCGACCCCGGCACCCATTGCTGCGCCTGCGCCAGCGTGAGGTTGAGCGGTGTAGAGATAGGCGTGGCCATGGCGGTCATGCGGCACCCCGCTTTGCGAGCGCGTCGAGCGCGTGGGTCTTGTCGGAGAACGGCAGGCGCTGGCCGGCGATCTCCTGCCACTCCTCGTGGCCCTTGCCGGCGATCAGCACCACGTCTTGCGGCGCGGCCTGGGCGATGGTTTCGGCGATGGCGCGCGCACGGTCGACCTGCACGCGGGCCGCCTCGACGCGCGTGAAGCCGCGCAGCGCCTGGCTGATGATCGCGTCGGGGTTCTCGTTGCGCGGGTTGTCGCTGGTGAGCACCACATGGTCGGCCTGCCGCTCGGCGACGGCCGCCATCAGCGGGCGCTTGATCGGGTCGCGGTTGCCGCCGCAGCCGAACACGCACCAGAGCGCGCCGCCGCGTTGCTTGGCCAGCGGGCGCAGGCCCGCGAGGGCCTTGTCGAGCGCGTCGGGCGTGTGGGCGTAGTCGACCACGGCCAGCGGCGCACCCTCGGTCGGCTGCACGCGGTCCATGCGGCCCGGCACGCTGCTGAGGTGGGCGCAGGCGGCCACGGCCTGGGCGAGCGTGAGGCCCAGCGCGCGCAGGGTGCCGAGCACGCCGAGCAGGTTGGCCACGTTGTACTGGCCGATGAGCCCGGTCGCGAGCCGCTCGGCCGGCGCCGTGCTGCCGTGCTCGGCCACGGTGAACTGCAGGCCCTGGGCGTCGTAGCCGATGTCGCGCGCCACCAGCCGCGCGGGCTTGCCGCCGGCCGAGACGGTCCAGACGTCGAGCGCGCCGATGCCGGCGTCCAGCAGGTTGGCGCACAGGCTGGCGCCGTGCATGTCGTCGATGTTGATCACCGCGGCGCGCAGGCCGGGCCAGCGGAACAGCTCGGCCTTGGCCTGCCAGTAGGCGTCCATGCTGCCGTGGTAGTCGAGGTGGTCCTGCGTGAAATTGGTGAACACGGCGACCGCGATGCGGCAGCCATCGAGCCGGCGCTCGGCAATGCCGATCGACGAGGCCTCGATGGCGCAGGCGCCGAAGCCCTCGGTGACGAAGCCGCGCAGCGCGCGCTGCAGCATCACCGGGTCGGGCGTGGTCAGACCGGTGTAGGTGAGTTCGGGCGGCACGCCGATGCCCAGCGTCCCCACCACGGCGCAGGGCGACGGGGCGCCGCGCTCGGTGGTGCCGTCGGGGCGCATGGCGCGCACGCCGCCGGCCGCGCGCAGCGTGGACAGCGATTCGGCCAGCCACCACGCGGTGGAGGTCTTGCCGTTGGTGCCGGTCACGGCCAGCAGGTCGAGCTGGGCCGAGGGGTTGTCGTAGAAGGCGGCGGCGATCGGGCCGGTGGCGGCCTTCAGGCCGGGGTAGCTCACGATGCGCTCGTCGCCGTCGAAACCGAAGGCGTCCACGCCCTCGTGCTCGACCAGGCAGGCCACGGCGCCCTGCGCCAGTGCGGCCGCCACGTGCTGGCGGCCGTCGGTGGCGGCGCCGGGCCAGGCAATGAAGGCATCGCCCGGGACGACCGCGCGGCTGTCGGCCTGCAGTGCGCCCTGCACGCGCTCCTTGAGCCAGAACGCGGCGGTGGTGGGGGAAGTGAGTGTCAGCATGTCAGAAGCTCTCGGGGACGTCTTGCGTCTGCACGAGGGGTTTGACCGCCAGATCGGGCGGGACGTTCATCATGCGCAGGGTCTGCTGCACGACTTCGCTGAACACCGGCGCCGCGGCGAGGCCGCCGAAATACTGGCCGTCGGTCGGCTCGTCGATCATCACCGCGACGATGATGCGCGGCTTCTCGATGGGCGCCATGCCGGTGAACCAGGCGCGGTACTTGTTGCTGGCGTAGCCCTTGCCGACCTGCTTGTGGGCCGTGCCCGACTTGCCGCCGACCGAGTAGCCCACCGTTTGCGCGCGCGTGCCGGTGCCGCCCGGGCCGGCGGCCATCTGCAGCATCTTGCGCACCGCGAGCGCGTTGGACGGCGAGAACACCCGCACGCCGACCGGCGGCTCGGTGTTCTTCAGGATGGTGACCGGGATGATGGAGCCGTCGTGCGCGAACGAGGTGTACGAATGCGCCATCTGGAACAGCGACGCCGACAGGCCGTAGCCGTAGGCCATGGTGGCCTGCTCGACCGGCTTCCAGGTCTTCCACGGACGCAGCCGGCCCGTCACGGCGCCGGGGAACTGGATCTGCGGCTTCTGGCCGTAGCCCAGCGCGGTGTAGGTGTCCCACATTTCGTGGGGCGTCATCTTCTGGGCGATCTTGAGCGCGCCCACGTTGCTCGACTTCTGGATCACGCCCTCCACCGTCAGCGCCCCGTAGTTGTGGGTGTCGCTGATGGTGAAGCCGCCCAGCTGGTAACGCCCGGGCGCGGTGTCGATGATGGTCGAGGGCTTGACGCGGCCGGCCTCCAGCGCCATCGCCACGGTGATGGGCTTCATGGTCGAGCCGGGCTCGAAGGTGTCGGTGAGCGCGCGGTTGCGCAGCTGCTCGCCGGTGAGGTTCTGGCGCTTGTCGGGCACGTAGCTCGGGTAGTTGGCCAGCGCCAGCACCTCGCCGGTGGTGCTGTCGAGCACCACCACGCTGCCGGCCTTGGCGCGGCGCGCGGTGACGGCGTCGCGCAGCTTCTGGTAGGCGAAGAACTGCACCTTGCTGTCGACGCTGAGCTGGATGTCGCGGCCCTCGACCGGCGGCACCTGCTCGCCCACGCCCTCGACCACGCGGCCCAGCCGGTCCTTGATGACGCGGCGCGAACCGGCCTTGCCGGCCAGTTCCTTGTTGAACGCCAGCTCGATGCCTTCCTGGCCGTTGTCTTCCACGTTGGTGAAACCCACCACGTGCGCCGCGGCCTCGCCCTCGGGGTACTGGCGCTTGTATTCCTTGCGCTGGTAGATGCCCTTGAGGTTGAGCGCGGCGATCTGCTTGGCGATGGGCTCGTCGACCTGGCGCTTGATCCAGACGAAGGTCTTGTCTTCGTCTTCGAGCTTCTTGTCGAAGTCCTTCTGCGGCATGCCGAGCAGCTTGGCCACCTGCTTGAGCTTGGCGCGCACCTCGGGGTCGTCGCGCTCCACGTCTTCGGGAATGGCCCAGATGCTGGGCGCCACCACGCTGGAGGCCAGGATGAGCCCGTTGCGGTCGAGGATGCGCCCGCGGTTGGCCGGCAGCTCCAGCGTGCGGGCGAAGCGCACTTCGCCCTGGCGCTGGAAGAAGCTGTTGTTGAAGACCTGCACGTACGCGGCCCGTCCCGCCAGCATGACGAAGCCGAAGGCGATGCCGGCGACGATGAACTTGCTGCGCCACACCGGCGTCTTGCTCGCGAGCAAGGGGCTGGTGGTGTAGCGCACGCTGCGGTTGCCGCGGCTCATCGGGCGGGCCTCGCGGTGGTGCCGGGCTTGGGCGGCGTGGTGGGCGGCAGCGGCGCCACGGCCGGGATCACCGAGCCGTCGGGGCGCACGTACTGCGTGATGGCCGGCGAGGCCGTGCGCATCTGCAGCTGTTCCTTGGCCAGCTTCTCCACGCGCAGCGGCGTGGCCTGGGCGCGCTTCTCGACCTGCAGGCGGTCATGCTCGGTTTCGAGCTTGCGCGTCTCCTGCAGCGCGCGGTCGAACTCCGTGTAGAGCTGGCGCGACTGGTACTGGGTGTGCACAAGGTACAAAGCCGTCGCAATGACGGCCAGCAAAAGAAGCAGGTTGATGCGCGCCATGGCTACCCGGCCTCCGTGCGTTCGGCCACCCGGAGGATGGCGCTGCGCGAGCGCGGGTTGCCGCGCACTTCTTCTTCGGACGGCTTGATGCGCTCGAGCGCGTGCAGCTTCATCACCTTGGGCGCAGCGAAGGGCGCGCGGCGGTCGTAGACCTCCTTCGAGTGCTTGGCGATGAACTGCTTGACGATGCGGTCTTCGAGCGAATGGAAGCTGATCACCGCGAGCCGGCCGCCGGGCGCGAGCACCGACAGGCTGGCTTCTAGCGCTTGTTGCAGCTCCTCAAGCTCGGCGTTGATGAAAATCCGAAAAGCCTGAAATGTGCGCGTTGCAGGGTTCTGGCCCTGCTCGCGGGTTTTGACCGTGCCAGCCACGAGCTCGGCCAGTTCGGTGGTGGTTGAAATTGCGCCCCGTTCTTGTCTGCGAGCAACAATCGCCTTTGCAATCTGAACAGCAAACCGTTCTTCGCCATAGTCACGGATCACCTCTGCAATTTGTTGAAGTTCGGCCGTTGCCAGCCATTCGGCCACGCTCTCGCCGCGCGTGGTGTCCATGCGCATGTCGAGCGGACCGTCGAAACGGAAACTGAAGCCGCGCACCGGGTTGTCGATCTGCGGCGAACTCACGCCCAGGTCCATCAGCAAGCCGTTGACGCTGGCGTCGGGCAATTCGCCCAGTGAGCGGAATCCCTGGTGGCGGATAGAAAAACGCGCATCCGAGATGCGCGCTGCTTCGGCCACCGCTTCTGCATCCTTGTCGAATGCGATGAGCCTGCCTTCCGGCGCCAGCCGCGCGAGGATGGCGCGCGCATGTCCTCCGCGGCCGAAGGTGGCGTCCACGTACGTGCCCGTGGCTGCCGCGCTGCCGGAAAGAAGGGCTTCCACCGCCTCGTTCAACAAGACGGTCGTGTGGGTCAGGGGGGTGTTCACGGGGCTCCTCAGAACGCGAAGTCCTGAAACACATCCGGCATCTCGCCCTGGGTGGCCTCGGCCTCCTTGGCCTCGTAGGTCGCCTTGTCCCAGAGTTCGAAGTGGTTGCCCATGCCCAGCAACAGCGTCTCGCGGTTGATGCCGGTGGCGGCGCGCAGCTCGGGCGACACCAGCACGCGGCCGGTGCCGTCCATCTCGACGTCCATCGCGTTACCGAGGAAGACGCGCTTCCACCACTGCGCCGACATCGGCAGCGCAGCAATGCGTTCGCGGAATTTTTCCCATTCGGGACGGGGGAACACCATCAGGCATCCGTGCGGATGCTTGGTGATCGTGAGCTGGCCGCCTGCCGTGGCGCTCAGGACGTCGCGATGCCGGGTCGGCACGGAGAGCCGCCCCTTGGCATCCAGACTGAGCGATGAAGCGCCTTGAAACACGACCACGAAACCCCTGTGGTGGGAGGTGCCGCGACACCCGGAAGGGGCGTTGCCCGCACTTTTTCCCACTTAACTGCACTTTTTTCCACTGTAGCAGGAAACACTTGCGACGCAACTGGGGCCCGGGGGTATTTTTTGTAATGGAATCAACGACTTAGCGCCGATTTCCAAACCTGGAAATCGGCGAATTGTGTTGAAAATGAAGTACTTAGCTCACGCAGTGAAAGTGATGCGTGAAGGACGACCCCGTTACAGGGGCCGAGGGAGGCGGCTTCAGAGGATGAAGCGCGAAAGGTCTTCGTCGTGACTTAGTGCCGCGAGGCGCTCGTCGACATAAGCGGCATCGATGCAGACCGTCTGGCCCTCGATGCGGGTGGCATCGAAGCTTACCTCATCGAGCAGGCGCTCCATCACGGTCGACAAACGGCGCGCGCCGATATTCTCGGTGCGCTCGTTCACCTCGAAGGCGATGGCCGCCAGCCGCGTGATGCCGTCGGGCGCGAAGTCGAGCGTCACGCCTTCGGTGGCCAGCAGCGCCTGGTACTGCTTCACGAGCGACGCGCGCGTCTGCGTGAGGATGCTCTCGAAGTCCGACACCGAGAGCGACTGCAGCTCGACGCGGATCGGAAAGCGCCCCTGCAGCTCGGGAATGAGGTCGCTCGGCTTGCTCAGGTGGAACGCGCCGCTCGCGATGAACAGCATGTGGTCCGTGCGCACCACGCCGTACTTGGTCGACACGGCCGTGCCCTCCACGAGTGGCAGCAGGTCGCGCTGCACGCCCTGGCGCGAGACGTCGGAGCCCTGCGCTTCGCTGCGCGTGGCGACCTTGTCGATCTCGTCGATGAACACGATGCCGTTCTGCTCGGCGTTGGCGATGGCCTGCGCGCGGATCTCGTCCTCGTTGACCAGCTTGGCGGCCTCTTCGTCGATCAAGAGGCGCATCGCCTCGGCGATCTTGAGCTTGCGCGTCTTGCGCTTGCCGCCACCGAGCTGGCCGAACATGCCGCGCAGTTGCTCGGTCATTTCCTCCATGCCGGCGGGGCCCATGATCTCCAGCGGCGCGCGCGTTTCGGCGAGGTCGAGCTCGATTTCCTTGTCGTCGAGCTGGTGCTCGCGCAGCTTCTTGCGGAAGGCCTGGCGCGTCGGGTTGGGGCTGTCGAGTGCGGGCGCCGCGCCGTCGACACCACGCGCCGGAGGCAGCAGCGCATCGAGGATGCGCTCCTCGGCCGCGTCTTCGGCGCGGGCGCGCACCTTCACGCTTTCGGATTCGCGCGTCTGCTTGACGGCGATCTCGGCCAGGTCGCGAATGATCGAGTCGACGTCCTTGCCCACGTAGCCCACCTCGGTGAACTTGGTGGCCTCGACCTTGATGAACGGCGCGTCGGCCAGGCGGGCCAGGCGGCGGGCGATCTCGGTCTTGCCGACACCCGTCGGGCCGATCATGAGGATGTTCTTGGGCGTGATCTCGTGGCGCAGCTTTTCGTCGACCTTCTGGCGGCGCCAGCGGTTGCGCAGCGCGATGGCCACGGCGCGCTTGGCGGCGGGCTGGCCGACGATGTGGTTGTCCAGCTCGGAGACGATTTCCTGGGGGGTCATGGACATGGTCAGAGCGCTTCCACCGTGTGGTTCATGTTCGTGTAAATGCAGATTTCTCCGGCGATCGCCAGCGATTTGCGCACGATCTGCTCGGCCGAGAGCTCGGTGTTGTCGATCAGCGCCTTGGCCGCCGACTGGGCGTAGGCGCCGCCCGAACCGATGGCGATCACGCCGTCTTCAGGCTCCAACACGTCGCCATTGCCGGTGATGATGAGCGAAGTCGTGGCGTCGGCCACGGCCAGCATGGCTTCGAGCTTGCGCAGCACGCGGTCGGTGCGCCAGTCCTTGGTGAGCTCGACCGCCGCGCGGGTCAGGTGGCCCTGGTGCTTCTCGAGCTTGGCCTCGAAGCGCTCGAAGAGCGTGAAGGCATCGGCCGTGGCACCGGCGAAACCCGCCAGGACCTTGCCGTGATAGAGCCGCCGCACCTTGCGCGCCGTGCCCTTGATGACGATGTTGCCGAGAGTGACCTGCCCGTCCCCGCCGATGGCGACCTGATCGCCTTGGGGGGTCTTGCGGCGCACGCTCACGATGGTGGTGCCGTGAAACTGTTCCATCGCAGCCATCTGGGGATGGGCCCCGCCAATGCAACCCTTGCGGTCGGACAAACTGCTGGCGGAAAACACGGCCCCGCAGGGGCCGTGGAACCCCTGTTACGGGGTCAGTTCTTGCGGACCGCGACCGTGGCGTGGTCGGTGATGCCGATCAGCCCGAACAGCGCGGCAATCAGCCGGTGGGCGTCGACGAACTGCACCCGCTCGCCGTTCGCATCGCGCTCGCGGACCCAGCTCAGCAGCGTGCCGGCCGCCGTCAGGTCCATGCGCAGCAGGGCCGCGCACGAGATCACCGGCGCCGTCGTATGGCGCAGGTCGTGGTCCAGGCGCTGCCAGCACGACAGCGAATCGCCGCGCAGGTCGCCCGCCAGCGCGGCAAAGCCGCTGTCGGTGGACGGGAAGCTCTCGGAATCTCCCCCGACCGACAACAGCGACCACACCGAGCTCGGCCGGCTCGCTGGCGGCGCGGCCAGCGAGGTGCACTCGCCCTTCGGGTCCTGCCAGGACGGCGGCGACACCTCGTAGGTGATGCAGTAGTTGAGCGCCACCAGCTCGAAGTCGTCGGGCAGATGCATCATGCGCAGCGCCGCCAGGCGCAGCTGCCACCAGGCGTCGTCGGGATGGCGCTCGTTGTTGGGCGTGGCCGCGGCCAGCACGGCCATGAGCTGCGAGGCGCCGAAGAAGCGCAGCTGCACCGGCGAATCGGACCAGTGCGCAAACAGGATGCGCAGCGGCGCGGCGGCCGGCGGATCGATCTCGGTGAGCGCGCGCCAGTCGAGCGTCCAGACCATGCCGGCCTGCGAGAGAGCGCGCGTGAGCTCCATGAGCCCCTCGCGCGTCAGGTGCGCGGGACTGGCCCAGTCGGCGGCGCCGGTGGTGTCGGAGGCCGCCTCGGCGTCTTCGCTGGCGGTGACGGCCTTCACGCTGCGCGCGAGTTCGTCGAGCGAAACCCAGTCGGGCCCCATGCGCTTCATGCGCTGCGCGTAGCGCATGCGGGCGGCCGCGAACTTGGCGGCGTCGCCGGTGGCGCGGTACAGGTCGAACAGCGCGCGCCAGCGAGCGTCGTCGCGCTCCAGCGTGACGGCTGCGGTCGCGTCGTCGGCAGAGAACGCACTTTCGGCGGCCAGTGCCTGCAGCAGGATGGCTTCGGCGCCGGTGTCGTCGCCGTGCGCGAAGCGGATCACCGCTTCTTCTAGCGCGCCGTCATGCGCGAGCCGGGACGGCTGGGGCGCGGGGACGGCGGCTGCGGCGACCTCGGGCGCAGCGGCCACGGGCGCGGAAGCGGCCGGGGTGCCTGGCTCGGCCGGCAATTGGTCGCCGCCGCTGTCAACCGGCGGCAGCGTTTCAGCGCCCGCGTCGGGCGGCGGATTGACCAGCGTCTCGCCGTTCGGCCCGCGGCCCTTCCACCACTGCTGCGACATCTGCTCTTCGATCTCGTCGATCTTCTTGAGCGTGAGTGCGCGGCCTTCGGATTTTTCGGAAGTGCTGTTGAGATTGAACGACGACGGCGTGACCGTCGCCTCGAAGGCATGGGCCGCCGCCTCGCGCTGGCGCAACTTGCGCAGCATGTCGAACTCGCGGCGGCGCACGAAGTCGTTGCGCTGGCGCCGCTCGATCATTTCCTTCAGCATCTCGCGGCTGTAGGTCTGCTCGGGCAGCGACGAGTCGGAGGACGGCGTGTCCAGCTCCGACCAGTCTTTCAGGGGATTTCGAACGAACTTGGCCACCTTCGAGAAAAGGCGGCCTGACTCTTCCTTTGGCATTCAGAGAAGGTTATCGAAAGCGCGGGTTCCGTTCTACCGTGCAGCCGTTCAATCCCCGAACATTTTCTGCTTCAGCTCGCGGCGCTGCTGCGCTTCGAGCGAGAGCGTGGCGGTCGGGCGGGCCAGCAGGCGGCCGACGCCGATGGGCTCGCCGGTCTCGTCGCAGTAGCCGTAGTCGCCGGCGTCGATGCGCTGGATCGACTGCTCGATCTTCTTGAGCAGCTTGCGTTCGCGGTCGCGCGTGCGCAGTTCGAGCGCGTGCTCTTCCTCGATGGTGGCGCGGTCGGCCGGGTCGGGCACGACCACGGTGTCTTCGCGCAGGTGCTCGGTGGTCTCACCGGCGTTCTCGAGGATGCCGCGCTTGAGTTCTTCGAGCTTCAGGCGGAAGAACGCCATCTGCTTGTCGTTCATGTACTCGTCGTCGGGCATCGCGATGACCTCGGCGTCGCTCAGCTCGGCGGGCGTCTTGGTCTTCCAGTTGTTGGCCAGCTTCGGGTCTTTCTTGACGGCCAGGGGCGGCGGCGGCACCAGCGCGGTGGAAGGCGCCTGCGAGAAGCTGGATTTGGCGGCGGTCGAGGCCACGGATTGCGGCATCGAGGGCACGGTCAGTTGCGACAGCCGGGACACGCGGCCACCACGCGCAGCGGGAGCGGGCGTAGCGGGGATCGAGGGTGTCGCCGGGGCGGAAGAAGAGGCGGCAGCCGTTTTTTTCATGGGGGTCGGGGGAGCAGAAAGGGCGGCCGCAGGACGGCCGACCGGTTGGGATGACGTAGGCGCCGCGCCCGCGGACTTGGTTACGGGCTTGGCGGACTTCTTGGCAGCCGCGGTCCCGGTCTTGGCCGGGGTTGCCGCAGGCTTCTTGGCAGCGCTTTTCTCTTTCGCGGCAGAGGCAGCAGCAGCGGTGGCAGAAACCTTCTTCGTCGCGGGTACAGCCTTCACAGCCGTCGCCTTCTTTGCGGCGGGCTTGGTGGCTGGCGTGGCCTTGGCGGCGGGTTTCTTCACGGTGACTGGCTCCTTGTACGAACTGGAACGCGCTTTCACTGGGTGTCTCCTCCCAAGGGAACCGTTGCGGGTGTCAGGCCGCGTCGGCTCACGTTGTCGGGGGCGTCCTCAAGTGGTGAACCCCGGGGTTATACCCCCGAAAGCCCGCCAAAAACCCTTGGCGCCCCGTGCCGTAAGTCATATCTCGCCCCTGTGGACGAAGCATGGCTCCCGGAACAGGCGCGCGATTGTATAGAGAACTCGAAACGCAAGGCCATCGGGTGACGCACTGCCCTGCTCCGTTAGCATCGCCCGGCGCCACCGCAGGGGGTGGCGCAGGCACGCCGCGGGTCGGGGAGACACCGCGGCGGCCCTTCAAACAACCGATCGGAAAATAATCTTGAGCAAAAAAGCAGTATTGGGAGTCCTGGCCGCGGCCATCGCCGTCGCCTACGGCGGCAGCACCTGGTGGGCCGGCACGCAAATCAAATCGAGCTACGACGTCGCCCTGGGCGAACTGCCCAAGCAGACCGCGCTGGTGCGCGTGATCGAGCGCAGCTACGAACGCAACTTCCTCGGCGCCGTGAGCACCGTGACGCTCGAACTGGGTTGCCCGGCCGAAGCCGAAGCCGCCACCGCCCCTGCCGCCGCCACGACCGACGTCGCCGAAGCCGCGACCGAAGGCGATGAAGAAGAACCCGCTGAAGACGACAGCGACGCCGCGGCCACCCCGCCCAAGCCCGTGCGCATCACCATCCGCGACACCATCCGCCACGGCCCGATCGCCGGCGCCGCGCTGGCCGCGGCCGTCATCGACAGCGAACTGGTGCTCGACGCCAAGGCGCAGGCCGAGGCCGAGAAGCTGTTCGGCAAGGCCAAGCCGCTGACCGCGCGCACCAAGGTCGGCTTCGGCGGCGGCTTCACCAGCGACTTCACTGTCGCGCCCGCCAAGCTGGCCGAAGAAGGCAAGGGCGATTTCGCCTGGCAAGGTGCACAAGCCCGCCTGGACATGAACGCGGCCCGCACCCACGTGCGCTATGACATGACGATGCCCGGCCTGGACGTCAGCACCGCCTCCAAGGGCGTGCAGCTGAAGATGGGCAAGTTCACCGCCAAGGCCGACATGGACGGCAGCGCCGGCTGGATGCTCGCCACCGGCAAGTCCGAAGGCCGCCTCGACAGCTTCGAGCTGAACGCGCCCAAGGGCCTGGGCCTGGGCGCAGGCACCGAGGCCGCCCCCGCCAAGGCGATCAAGGTGCTGCTGCAAAGCATCGACCTGACCGGCGAAGCCACCATCAAGGACGGCCTGTACGCCTCCGAAGGCGCCTTCAAGGGCAAGGGCAAGGTCAACGAGACCGCCATCGACAAGTTCGAGATCGCCAGCAGCGCGCGCCGCATCCAGGCGGCCGGCTACAAGAAGCTGGCCGACGCCTGGCTGCAGTCGACCGCCGGTGCCGGCTGCGGCCAGCGCAGCAAGGCCCAGAAGGACGCGATGCAGGCGCTCATCGAGCAGCTCGCGCCCGACCTCAAGGCCATGGCCAAGCACAGCCCCGAAGCCGGCCTGGACCGCATGCTGGTCGAAATCGGCGGCCACAGCGCCGAGCTCAGCTACTCAGTGGCCCTCGCCGGCGTGACCGACGAAGACCTGCAACTGCCCGGCAACGCGCTGGTGCTCAAGCGCGGCGTGCTCAAGGCCAACGCGCGCGTGCCCGTGAAGTGGATCGAGAAGCTGGCCGAAACCGGCGCCGAGAGCGGCCGCACGCCGCCGCCTGAGATGCTCGCGGGCCTGATCGAACAGGGCGAAGCCAACGGCTACGTGAAGCGCACCGGCGACGACCTGGTCAGCCAGGTCGAGTTCAGCGAAGGCCAGCTCAAGCTCCTGGGCAAGCCGATGGGGAACTTCGGCAAGTAGGCACGGCCCGCCCCATGAAAAACGGCGCTGACCGCAAGGCCAGCGCCGTTTTTATTTGTTTGTTCGCCTCAGGCGGGCGTGCTCAGACCAGGCACTGCTCCAGCCCCTGCTCCAGGATCTCGCGCGGCAGCTCGATGCCGATGAACACCATGCGGCTCTGGCGCGCCTCGTCCTTGCCCCACTCCGGGCCCAGGTCGCTGCCCATGAGCTGGTGCACGCCCTGGAAGATCACCTTGCGCTCGGTGCCCTTCATGTTCAGCACGCCCTTGTAGCGCAGCATGCGCGGGCCGTAGATGTTCACGATGGCGCCCAGGAAGTCTTCGAGCTTGGCCGGGTCGAAGGCGCGGTCGGCCTTGTAGACGAAGCTCTTCACGTCGTCGTCCGTGTGGTGATGGTGGCCGTGGCCCTCGTGCTTGTGCGAGGGGTGGTCGCACGCCTCGCCATGCGCGTGGTCATGGTCGTGATGGTCGTGGTCGTCTTCCTTCAGGAAGTCGGGGTCGATGTCCAGCTTGGCGTTCAGGTTGAAGCCGCGCAGGTCGAAGATGTCCTTCAGCGGCACGTCGCCGAAGTGCGCCTTCTGCTGCGGCGCGCGCGGGTTCATGTGCTTCAGGCGGTGAATGAGCGCATCGGTCTCTTCGGCCGACACCAGCTCGCTCTTGCTGATGAAGATCTGGTCGGCAAAGCCCACCTGGCGGCGCGCTTCCTGGCGGTCGTTGAGCTGCTGCGGCGCGTGCTTGGCGTCGACCAGCGTGAGGATCGAGTCGAGCAGGTAGCTCTCGGCGATCTCGTCGTCCATGAAGAAGGTCTGCGCCACCGGGCCGGGATCGGCCAGGCCGGTGGTCTCGATCACCACGCGGTCGAAGTCGAGCAGGCCCTGGCGCTTCTTGGCGGCCAGCAGCTGCAGCGCTTCGCGCAGGTCTTCGCGGATGGTGCAGCAGACGCAGCCGTTGCTCATCTGCACGATCTGCTCCTTCGACTCGGTCACGAGGATGTCGCTGTCGATGTTCTCCTCGCCGAACTCGTTCTCGATGACCGCGATCTTCTGGCCATGGGCCTCGGTCAGGATGCGCTTGAGCAGCGTGGTTTTGCCCGAGCCGAGAAAGCCGGTCAGGATGGTCGCGGGAATGAGGGCCATGGAAAAGTGCTCCGGAAACGGAAAACAGAAAAAGGCGGGGGATTGGCGGGCAGTTTAGCCAATGCCACTGAGTTGCGTTGCCGACGGGGTCAAGCCCTCGTTCACAGGGGCTTTCTCACCACCACCAGCCCCTTCAGGTACTCCCCTTCCGGGAACTCGATGGTCATCGGGTGGTCGGGCGCGGCGCCCAGGCGCTCGGCGATGTAACCGTCCACGCCGGCGTCCAGCCCCGCCGAGGCCACGATCTTGTGGAACAGGTCGGCGCTGATGCCGCCCGAGCAGGAAAAGGTGAGCAGCACGCCGCCCGGCTCCAACAGCTTGAGCGCCAGGCGGTTGATGTCTTTATAGGCACGCGCCGCGCGCTCGGCGTGCGCCACCGTGGGCGCGAACTTCGGCGGGTCGAGCACGATGGCGTCGAAGGTACGGCCCTGGTCGATGAACTCGCGCAGCACCGTGTTCACGTTGGCGTCGAGAAACTCCGTGGCGATGCCCTGCCCTTCGAAGCCGTTGAGCGCCAGGTGCGCGCGCGCCCGCTCGAGCGCGGGCTGCGACGAATCGACCGACACCAGCGAGGCGCCCTCGAGCGCCCCGGCCGCCTTCAGGCCCGCGAGCGCGGCCACGGTGAAGCCGCCCGTGTAGCAGAAGCAGTTGAGCACGCGCCGAAAGCGCCGGTGCTGCGCCAGCTCGGCAAAGCGCTGGCGGCTGTCGCGCTGGTCAAGATAGAAGCCGGTCTTGTGGCCGGTGGCGATGTCCAGCGACAGCTGCCAGCCGTGCTCGCGGATGGTGATCTGGGTGGGGCCCTCGCCGCGCAGCCAGCCCGTGACCGGCTTCAGGCCCTCGCGCTCGCGGCCGCTGGCGTCGGAGCGCTCATACAGTTTGGTGAGCCCCGTGGCCTTGAGCAGCGCATCGGCCAGCACGTCTTTCCAGCGCTCCACGCCGGCCGACAGGAACTGCGCCACCAGCGTGTCGCCGTAGCGGTCGACGATCAGCCCCGGCAGGCCGTCGGCCTCGCCGTGCACCAGCCGCACGCCGTCGCTCTGCAGGTCGAAAAGGCTGCGCGCATGCACCGCGCGCGCGCAGACCGTGGAAAAAAAAGCAGCGTCGATGCGCTGCTTCTCGTCAAAGCTCCAGGCCCGCGCCCGGATCTTGGAGGTGGGGCCGAAGGCCGCCCACGCGAGAAAGTGGCCGTCGTGCGACTCCACGCGCACTGTTTCCCCCGAGTCCGCGCCGCCGCGCGCAATGGCGGATTCGAAGACCCAGGGATGGCGGCGTTGGAGCGAGCGCTCCTTGCCCGGCTTGAGGCGGAGGGTTTTCATGGGAGATGAATGAAAGAAGAAATGAAAGACGAAAGAAAACGATGCAGGCGACGGGTGTGGTGGCTACTTGCCGTCCTTGTCCGGCCGGGCCTTGGCGCGCGGATGCGCCGCGTCGTAGACCTTGGCCAGGTGCTGGAAATCCAGCCGCGTGTAGACCTGCGTGGTCGCGATGTTGGCATGGCCCAGCAGCTCCTGCACCGCACGCAGGTCGCTGCTCGACTGCAGCACGTGGCTCGCGAACGAGTGGCGCAGCATGTGCGGATGCACCGGCGCGGCCAGGCCCGCCTTCAGGCTGCGCTCGCGCAGCAGCTTCCACACCGCCTGCGACGACATGCGCGCACCGCGCGCACTGACGAACAGCGCCGACTCCTGGCGCTCGCCGCGCACCGCGAGCCAGTCGCGCAGCGCCTCGGCCGCCTTGCTGCCCACGGGCACGCTGCGCCGCTTGCTGCCCTTGCCGAGCACGTGGGCTTCCATGGCATCGAGATCGACCCAGCCGAGCGCCGTGGCGCTGGCCTGGGCGTCGAGCCCGGTGAGCTCGCTCACGCGCAGGCCGCAGCCGTAGAGCATTTCAACGATGGCGCCGTCGCGCGCTTCGGTCCGGGGGTCGGCCTCGGGGTCGTACAGCTCGGCCAGGCGCACCGCGTCGTCCACGCCCAGCGCCTTCGGCAGCGGCCGGCCCGCCTTGGGCGCATGCACGTCCTGCACCGGGTTGAAGCCGATCAGCCCTTCATGGCCGAGCCAGCGGTAAAAACTGCGCCAGCACGACAGCACCAGCGCAATGCCGCGCGGCTCGCGCCCGGCGCTGTGCAGCTGCGCCATCCAGCGGCGGATGTGGGCCGTCTGCACGCGGTCCAGCGGCAGGTTGGCCTCGGCGGCGTGGTCGGTCAGCGCGCGCAGGTGGAAGGCATACAGCTCGACCGTGCGCGGCGCGAGCCGACGCTCCACGCGCACGTGTTCGAGGTATTTGTCGATCCATTCCATGGTGTCGTCGTGCTCCGTGCGCCGCGCGGGGCCGCGCTAGCTAGAACAGATAACCGAGCGACGCATTGTTCACGATGGCGGCCGGCTCACGCAATGCGCCCTTGAACAGCATGCCCCAGCGGCGCCAGCACGAGGTGGGCGCGGCGGCGTACTGCACGTCGAAGGCCTGGTCGAAGCCGCTGGCACGCACCAGGCGCTCGATGCGCCACAGGTGGTAGGGCTCCGACACGATGATCACGCTGCGCACGCCGTTGGCTTCCAGCAGCGTGCGCGACAGCGACAGGTTGGCGCGCGTGGACGACGACACCGACTCCAGCACCATCGGCCCCGTGTAGCCCTCGGCCGTGGCGTGGTCGCGCATCACCTCGGCTTCGATGCGGCCGTCTTCCACGTCGACGCCGCCCGAGAACACCAGCGTCTGCACCCGACCGGCGCGCGCCAGCACGATGCCCTGGTCGACCCGGCCCGTGAGGCAGGGGTTCGGCTTGCCGTCGAGGTAGGCGCGGTTGCCCAACACCAGCGCCACGTCGGCCGCGCGCGGCATCGGGCCGGCCAGTGCGGCCTCGGCACGCTGCCAGATCACGCCCGCGATGGCGGCATACGTCAGCACGCCGGCCAGCAGGACCACGCACAGGCCGGTCAGCCAAGGCCGGCGGCGCCACCCGCTTCGCGCGGAACGGCTCAAGGGCGCAGCCGCGACAGCGCGCCCGACGACAGCTCGGCGATGCGCTCGAGAAAGTCCGTGCCCATTTCGGCGTTGAAGCGCTGCGCGTCCGGCGAGGCCAGCACCAGCAGGCCGAAGGCCGGCGACTCGGCGTCGGGGCGCAGCGGAATCAGCGCGATCGACGCGGCACCCTGCGGCTCGGGCAGCCAGTTGGCCGCCTCGAAGCCCGCGTTGAGCCCGCAATAAGGCGAGGTGAGCGAGGTGGCCAGCGCCTTCACGTCGTCGCTCACCCACTGGGCATAGGCTTCGTTGAGGTACTCGGTGCCGCAGTCCCACACCTTGATGGCCGTTTGCGGCACCAGGAACAGCGACTGCAGGTCGACCGCGATGCGGTACGGCAGGCTGCGCGGGTCGCGCGTGGTCAGGAGGCCCTTGGTCCAGCGCTGCAGGCGGTCGGCGATGACGACGTTTTCGGTGCCGTGGCGCACCATGTCCATCAGGCGGTGCTCCAGCGCCTTGATCTTCTCGCGCAGCATCTCGGCCTGGCGCTCCTGCAGGCTCACGGCGCGGTTGCCGTGCGGGCTGGTGAGCTGCACCTGCGCCAGCAGCTGGGCGTGGCGCTCGAAGAAGTCGGGGGTGTTCGACAGGTAGTTCGCGATGTCGTCTTCGGTGATCGGGTTCATGGCGTTGTTGTCGTGGGTGAATTGGGTCATGGCTGTTCCGAAATGTCGGGCACGTCGATCTCGCCCTCGAACACCGTCGTGGCCGGTCCTGTCATGAGCACCGGCCGGCCGTCGCCCTGCCACTCGATCGTGAGAATGCCGCCGTGCGTCTGCACGTCGACACGGGAATCCAGCAGCCCCAGGCGGATGCCCGCCACCACCGCCGCGCAGGCGCCCGTGCCGCAGGCCAGCGTTTCGCCGGCGCCGCGCTCGAACACCCGCAGCTTGATGTTCGTGCGGTCGACCACCTGCATGAAGCCGGCGTTCACGCGCTGCGGAAAACGCGGGTGGTGCTCGATCTGCGGGCCCTGCTCGGCCACGGGCGCGGTGTCGACGTTGTCGACCACCTGCACCGCGTGCGGGTTGCCCATGGACAGCACCGCTACCGAAACGATAGCGCTGCCGGCCCGGGTGCCCAGCGCCAGGTGCCAGGTCTGCCACGCGCCTTCGTGCTGCGGATCGAGCCCGGCCGTATCGAAGGGCACGCGCGCCGGCTCGAAGACCGGGGCGCCCATGTCGACCGTCACGCGGCCGTCGTCGCCCATGCGGGGTTCGATCACGCCGGCCAGCGTCTGCACGCGCACGTCTTTCTTCTCGGTCAGGCCGTGCTCGCTCACGAAGCGCATGAAGCAGCGCGCCCCGTTGCCGCACTGCTCCACCTCGCCGCCGTCGGCGTTGTGGATCACGTACTGGAAGTCGATGCCTGCAGCGGGCGACGGGCGCACCGTGAGGATCTGGTCGGCGCCGACGCCGAAATGGCGGTCGGCCAGGAAGCGGTACTGCGCGGCCGTGAGGCCCAGCGTGCCGCGCGTTTCGTCGAGCACGACGAAATCGTTGCCGGCTCCCTGCATCTTGGTAAAGCGGATTCGCATCGCCGGATTATCGCCACCGGCGCCGCCCTTCGCGCCGAAAGGGCCGCAGGGCTCGGCCCTTTCGACACACCCGGCCTCAGCCCTGGATGAACGCCAGCAGGTCGGCGTTGACCTGCGCCGCGTGCGTGGTGCAGGTGGCGTGCGGCGCGCCGGCGTACAGCTTGAGCTGGCTGCCCTTGATCATTTCGGCCGCCAGCTTGCCGGTGGCCTCGAAGGGCACGACCTGGTCGTCGTCGCCGTGGATCACGAGCGTGGGCACGTCGATCTTCGCCATGTCGGGGCGGAAGTCGGTCTCGGAGAACGCCGTCACGCAGTCGATGGTGGCCTTGATCGAGGCCTGCAGCGCGATCTGCAGCGTCTGCTTGAACACGCCCTGCGACACCTTCGCGCCCGGGCGGTTGGTGCCGTAGAACAGCGTGCTGAAGTCGTCGATGAACTGCGCCCGGTCGGCGGCCAGCCCGGCGCGGATGCCCGCGAACAGCGACGCCTCGGGGCCCACGGGATGGTCGGGCGTCTTCATGAAGAGCGGCGTCACCGCGCTGATGAGCGCCAGCTTGGCCACGCGCGCGCTGCCCTTGCGGGCGATGTAGCGCGTGACGTCGCCGCCGCCCATCGAGAAGCCCGCCAGGATCACGTTTTTCAGGTCGAGCGTTTCGATCAGCTCGGCGATGTCGTCGGCGAAGGTGTCGTAGTCGTAGCCGGTCCAGGGCTGGCTGGAGCGGCCGAAGCCGCGGCGGTCGAACGCGATGACGCGGTAGCCGCGCTCGGCGAAGAACAGCATCTGGGCGTCCCACATGTCGGCGCTCAGCGGCCAACCGTGGCTGAAGACGATGGGCTGGCCGCTGCCCCAGTCCTTGTAATAGAGCTCGGTGCCGTCGCGAAGGGTCAGTGTGGTCATGGTTTTTCCTTGAGATGGACGAAAGGGTGAAAGGGAAAGGGAAAGAAGAATCCGCGCCGCTCAGAGCGCCAGGAAGTGATGCACCTCGGGCTTACCCGGGCCGATGTGAAAGCGCAGCGCCTCGGCCTGCAGGTCGGCATCGGCGTGCGACACGCGGTGGTGCTGGCGCAGGTGCTCGGCCCACGATTCCACGAGGAACCACTCCATCACGCGCTCGGCGTCGGCCGTGTGCTCGTGCACGCCCCAGGCGTAGGCGCCGTCGCGGCGGCGCTCGAGCGACAGGCGCTTCATCGCATCGAGGAACGCCGGCCGGTCTTCCTTGCGGATGCGGTACTCGACCTGGATCATCACGGGCCCGCGGTCGTGCGCCACCGGCTCGGCCAGCAGCGGCTCGGGCCAGTGGTTCGAGGCCTGCAGGTCGGCCTCGCCGGCGGGCAGCCGCACGCGGTGGAACACCAGCCCCATCACCACCAGCCCCACGGCGCCCGCCACCAGCGTGGCCGGCACGCCGATCTGCTGCGCGACCAGGCCCCAGCCCAGGCTGCCCGCGGCCATGGCGCCGTTGAACACCGTGAGGTACACGGCCAGCCCGCGCCCGCGCACCCAGTTCGGCAGGATCGACTGCGCCACGCCGTTGAGCGTGGTCAGCGCAATGATCCAGCCCAAGCCGAGCACGCCCAGCATCGGCACCGCCAGCCATTGCGGCGGCGCGAACACCAGGGCGCCCATCACCGCGGCCGTGAGCAGCGAGGCCAGCAGCAGCATGCCGTCGGCATCGAGCCGGGCACGCAGCCGCGGCATCACCAGCGCGCCGCCGATGGCGCCCGCGCCCACCGCGCCGAGCAGGATGCCGTAGAAGCTCGCCGTGCCGCCGAGCATCTGGCGCGCCACCAGCGGCAGCAGCGCCCACACCGAGCTGGCGAACAAAAAGAACACCGCCGCGCGCAGCAGCACCACGTGCAGCTCCTTGCTGGCCCGCGTATAGCGCAGGCCCGCGCGGAAGGCGCCGAAGAAGTTCTCGGACAGCCCGCTGTCCACCGCCGCCGGGCGCTTCCACCACAACAGCGCCGCGATCACGAACACGTAGCTCAGCACGTCCAGCCCGTAGGTGGCGGCCGCGCCGAAGCTCGCCAGGATCAGCCCGCCCGCCGCCGGCCCGATGGAGCGCGCGATGTTGATGCCCAGCGAGTTCAGCGCCACCGCGCCCTTGAGCTCGCTGCGCGGCACCAGCTCCGGCACGATCGACTGCCAGGTCGGCCCCATGAGCGCCGCGCCGATGCCGCCCACGAAGGTCAGCGCAATCAGGTACTCGACCGTGAGCGTGCCCGCGTGCGACAGCACCAGCAGCGTGCCGCTCACCGCGGCCAGCAGCACCTGCACAAAGATCAGGAAGCGACGGCGGTCGAGGATGTCCGACAGCACCCCCGCCGGAATCGCCAGCAAAAAGATCGGCAGCGTCGCCGCCGTCTGGATCAGCGCCACGGCCGTCGGGCTGGCGGACAGGTCGGTCACCAGCCACGAACTGGCCACGTCGCGCATGAAGCTGCCGATGTTGCCCAGCACCGTGGCGGCCCACAGCACGGCGAAGACCGGCTGGCGCAGCGGCGCGAAGGCGCCGGCGGCTTTGGCTTGGGGCTCAGTCATCGTGGCGCTCCTTGAGGTCGAGCCAGGCGACGAGCAGGAAGCCGCCGACCAGGCCCAGGTGTTCGAAGAAGGCGTTGGCCGCCATGAAGCGCTCCTGCCCCAGCGGCATCTCCCAGAAACGCAGCGCGACGAAGGTCGCCATGAGCGTGAAGCCGCCCAGCGCGAGCGCGCCGAGCCAGCGCCAGAAGCCGGTGAGGATGAGCGCCGCCGCGCCCAGCTCCAGCACGATCACCGCCACGGCCAGCGGGCCGGCCGGCGCCAGGCCGAAGTGGTTCATCTCGGCGATGGCGGCGTTGAAGTCCAGCACCTTGTTCAGGCCGCCCTGCAGGTAGGCCGCGCACAGCAGCAGCAAGGCGATCCAGCGCACGGCGGGCGAAAGGGTCCAGTGCATGGCCTTCATCACACCGCCCAGCAGGCGCAACCCAGCGCGCCCCAGAAGCTCTTCAGGTCGGCAATGGGCAGCTTGCTGCTCCAGGCCGTCGCGTGGCTGTGGCCGTGCACGTTGCAGTCGTTGGCGCAGGCGCACGACATCGCGGCGTTGCGCATCACCTTCTGCAGCGGCGCGCCCTCTGCCGTGTCGGCCCAGCCGGCATAGCCGCCGAAGGTACGCGCGGGCGACCAGTCGGGCATGGCGGGCGGCAGGCCGCCTTCGTCGTGCGCGGCGAACGGGCCGGCGCCGTAGACCACCTTGCCGCCCACCATCGTGAGCAGCGCCGTGGTGTCGGCAATCTCCGATTCGGCGCAGGCGAAGAAGTCGCGGTCGGGCACCACCAGGTCGGCCAGCTGGCCTTCCTGGATGCGGCCCTTCTTGCCCTCTTCGTTCGAGAACCAGGTGACGTTCTCGGTCCACATGCGCAGCGCGGCCTCGCGGTCCAGGCAGTTGCGCTGCGGGTACAGCTGCATGCCGCCCACCGTCTTGCCCGTGACCAGCCACGACAGCGACACCCACGGGTTGTACGAGGCCACGCGCGTCGCGTCGGTGCCGGCCGACACCTTCAGGCCGCGCTCCAGCATCTTCTTGACCGGCGGCGTGGCCTCGGCCGCGCCGGGGCCGTAGCGCTCCACGAAATACTCGCCCTGGTAGGCCATGCGGTGCTGCACCGCCACGCCGCCGCCGAGCGCGGCAATGCGGTCCATCGACTTCTCGGAAATCGTCTCGGCATGGTCGAAAAACCAGTTCAGGCCGGCCAGCGGCGTGTCCTTGTTGACCTTCTCGAACACGTCGAGCGAACGGCTGATGGTTTCGTCGTAGGTCGCGTGCATGCGCCAGGGCCAGCGGTTCTGCGCCAGGATGCGCACCACGCCTTCGAGGTCGCCTTCCATCTCGGGCGCCATGTCGGGGCGCGGCTGGCGGAAGTCTTCGAAGTCGGCCGCCGAGAACACCAGCATCTCGCCCGCGCCGTTGTGGCGGAAGTAATCGTCGCCCTGCTTGTACCTGGAGTTCGCGGTCCAGTTCAGGAAGTCGTCCTTCTCGGCCTTGGGCTTCTGCGTGAAGAGGTTGTAGGCCAGGCGGATCGTGAGCTGCCCGTCGTCGTGCAGCTTCTGGATCACTTCGTAGTCGTCGGGGTAGTTCTGGTTGCCGCCGCCCGCGTCGATGGCGCCGGTCACGCCCAGGCGGTTGAGCTCGCGCATGAAGTGGCGCGTGGAATTGAGCTGGTAGTCGAAGGGCAGCTTCGGCCCCTTGGCCAGCGTGGCGTAGAGGATGGCCGCGTTCGGCTTGGCCAGCAGCAGGCCCGTGGGGTTGCCGGCGCTGTCGCGCACGATCTCGCCGCCGGGCGGCGCGGGCGTGTCCTTGGTGTAGCCCACGGCGCGCAGCGCGGCGCCGTTGAGCAGCGCGCGGTCGTACAGATGCAGGATGAACACCGGCGTGTCGGGCGCCACCGCGTTCAGCTCGGCCAGGGTCGGCAGGCGCTTCTCGACGAACTGGTGCTCGGTGAAGCCGCCCACCACGCGCACCCACTGCGGCGCGGGCGTGATCGCCACCTGGCGCTTGAGCATGCCCATGGCATCGGCCAGGCTCTTCACGCCGTCCCAGCGCAGCTCCATGTTGTAGTTCAGCCCGCCGCGAATGATGTGCAGGTGGTTGTCGATGAGGCCCGGCAGCACGCGCTGGCCTTGCAGGTCGATCACGCGGGTCTGGCTGCCGGCCAGCGGCAGCACGTCTTCGGCGCGGCCCACGCGGGTGAAGCGGCCGTCCTTGATGGCCACCGCGTCGGCCGTGGGGTTGGCACGGTCCAGCGTGGTGAAGCGGCCGTTGCGCAGGATGAGGTCGGGGGTCTGGGTGGTGGCCATGGTGGATGCGGGTGCGAGGGAGGTGGCTGCAAAGGCGCCGAGGGCGCCCAGGAAGTGGCGGCGTTGCGGGTCGGGGGCGTTCATGCGTCGCTCCGCTCGGACGGGCGGCTGCCGGTGGCGGCAGACTTCACCGCCCCGGGCTGCGCGCAGGTCGGCAGCTCGCCGAACACGTGCGGCTTGACCTGGTCATGCAGCCACGAGGTGGCGGCCGGCCGGTCGAACACCTGCCGCACCAGCGGCGGGATCTGCTCGCCGAGCAGGATGCCCAAGAGGCCCACCAGGGCGATCACCGGCGGCGCCGGCGAGCGCACCTGGAAGAGCGCGTAGATCACGCCGACCAGCAGGCCGAGCGCGAGGGAAACGACATAGGTCTTCATGGTCGGTCGGCCTTGCGGGTGCTCTGCGCTCAACCCTCGTGGGCGCCGAACATCGTCTTGGCGTACGTCACGCCCAGACCGTAGGCGCCGCCCACCTTCTTCGCAATACCGGTCGTCAACTCGTAGGTGTCGCCACGCGCCCAGTCGCGCTGCAGCTCGAGCAGGTACTGCAGCGAGGTCATCGGCTGCGCGCCGGCCTGCACCATGCGCTCCATGGCGCGGTTGTGCGCCTCGGTGGACACGTCGCCGCAGGCGTCGGCAATCACGTACACCTCGAAGCCCTGGTCCAGCGCCGACAGCGCCGGGCCCACGATGCACACGCTGGTCCACAGGCCGGCCAGCACGATGCGCGGCTTGCCGATGGCGTTCACGCGCTCGATCACGGCGGCGTCTTCCCAGGTGTTCATCGAGGTGCGGTCCAGCATCTTCTGGCCGGGGAAGGCGTCGGTGATCTCGCTGAACATCGGGCCCGAAAAGCTCTTCTCGGCCACCGTCGTGAGGATGGTCGACACCTTGAAGCCAGCCGCCGCCTGCGCCACCAGCGCGGCGTTGTTGCGCAGGTTCACGGCGTCGATCGAATGCGTGGCAAAGGCCATCTGCGACTGGAAGTCGATCATCACCAGCGTGTGGTCGGTGGGGGTGAGCAGCTTGGCGCCGGCGGTGGGGGTGGCTTGGACGGTCATGAAAGGCTCCTTCGGCAAAGTTGGGTGCGTGGATATTCGATTCGGTTCACAATCGCTTTCGGAGGGAATCTCCTTGGCGTGGGCTGAATCATCCGGTGCACGCAGGCCTCTATCGACGAAACTTTTCACCATCAATGATCGAAGTTTTCGATCATTCCTTTTTGCTGCGAGGAACGCCCCGTGCTCAAGCTCACCCTGGAAGCCATCGAGGTCGTCGACGCCATTGCGCGCCACGGCTCCTTTGCCGCCGCCGCCGCGCGGCTGAACAAGGTGCCCTCCACCATCTCCTACGCCGTGGGCAAGCTCGAAGAGCAGCTGGGCATGCTGCTGTTCGAGCGCAACGGCCCGCGCGTGACCCTCACCGCCGCCGGCGAAGAAATGCTCAAGGAAGGCCGCTGGCTGCTCGGCGCCGCGAGCGACCTCGAATCGCGCATGCGGCAGATTGCCACCGGCTATGAATCAGAGCTGCGGCTGGTGCACGACTCGCTCATTCCCACGCAGGCCTTCATGGACGACATCCGCGCCTTCGAAGACCTGCGCTGCGGCACGCGGCTGCGCATCGGCTGCGAGGCGCTCACCGGCAGCTGGGAAGCGCTGCGCGAGGGCCGCGCCGACATCGTCGTGGCCGCGGGCGAAGGCCCGGCCGGCGGCGGCCACCAGGCCGTGGCCGTGGGCAGCCTCGAGTTCGCCTTCTGCGTCGCGCCCACCCACCCGCTCACGCGGCTGAAGCGCCCCGTGCAGCGCGGCGACCTCATCGACTGCAACGCCATCGTGGTCGGCGACACCGCGCGCACCCTGTCGGACCGCACCGTGGGCCTCATGGCCGGCCAGCCGCGCATCACCGTGCCGTCGATGGCCGCCAAGGTCGCCTGCCAGGTCGCCGGGCTGGGCCACGGCTTCTTGCCGCGCGCCTGCATCACCGACGAGCTGGCGCGCGGCACGCTGGTCGAACTGCCGACCGAGGAACCGCGTGCACCCGAAGCCTTCTGGCTCGCATGGAAGACCGGCGCGCAGGGCCAGGCGCTGCGCTGGTGGCGCGAGCGGCTGCACCGCACGCTCGTGCCCGCGCTGCTGCCGCGCTCGTTCCTCTGAGAGAAGAAAAAAGAGAGGTTGTCGCTCAATCGCCGGCGCGCAGCTTGTCGAGCGCCCGGTCGAGAAACGCCAGCCGGTCTTGTCCCCAGAAGCGCTCGCCGTTCAGGATGAACGTGGGCGCGCCGAACACCCCCGCTTCCACCGCGTCGGCGCTGTTGGCGCGGTACACCGCCAGCACCTCGGCCGACTGCTCCAGCGCCTGCAGCGCCGCGCCGTCGTAGCCGTTTTCATCGGCGACGGCGATGCGCACCGCGGCCTGCGCCGTGTCGCGCTCCTCGGCCCACAGCGCGCGCAGCAGCGCGTGCGACAGCGGCTGCGCGTCGAGGCCCTGCAGCTGGGCGGCGATCACCATCCAGCCGGGGTACTTGTTCCAGTTCGGGTCGGTCGGCGCGCCCTTCGGGTAGTGCGCGGGCTCCAGGTTCATCGGCATGCCGAGGTAATCGCGCCAGCGCGACAGTTCCAGCGCGTGGTACGTGCGGCGTGGCTCGGGGCGCGTCTTCAGCGGAATGCCGCCGGTCTGCGGCACCACCGCCTGGAAGTCGTAGGGCTTGAGCGTGAGCTGCACATGGTGGCGGCGCACGATGTCTTGCAGTTGCGGGCCGCCGAGGTAGGCCCAGGGCGAGGAAAGGCTGTAGTAGCAGTCGATGGCGATCATGCGGGGATTATCTTCAGCCCCCGGCCGACGCGCCGCGCGCCACGGCCATACACCTCGCAACGCACCGCCTCGCGAACGCGGTGAAACTACGCCCCTTGCGCGTTGTGCATCGGCCGGGCCCTGCCCTTGCAATGCACCGCCGCCACTTTCCCGGGAGCCCTGATTTGCAGAAGAACACCCAAGCCAAGATTGCCCGCATTGCCCTGTCGGCCTCGGCCGCCGCCATTGGCAGCCTGGCCGCCTACTGGACCCTGCTCGCCACGCGACAGGGCCACATTCTTTTCAACGCCCGCAAGCTGCCCGTGGTGCATCTGTCGGACGATTTTTCGACCTACTCGCACCCCGTGCCCGGCGGCATGGTGCGCGGCTACGTGTACCACCCGCAGGGCGAAGACGCGCTGCAGGACCTGTTCATCTACTTCGCCGGTCGCGGCGAAGACGTGCGCGCCACCGCGCAGATGCTGCACTGGCTGCCCGAGGGCTTCGGCTTTGCGGCACTCAACTACCGGGGCGTGGCCGACTCGCAGGGCGCGCCTTCGGAAATTGCCTCCGTGGCCGACGCCGCCCAGTTCGCCAGCCACCTGCGCCGCGCCTTTCCGCAGGCGCGCCTGCACGTGGTGGGCCGCAGCCTGGGCACCGGCGTGGCCATCCAGCTCGTGGCGCGGCAGGAGTTTGCGAGCCTGCAGCTCATCACCCCCTACGACTCGCTGCTCGAAGTCGCCAAGAAGCGCTTTCCGCTCGTGCCGCTGTCGCTGTTGCTGCGGCACCGCTTCAACTCCATCGAGCACAGCAAGGAAGTCGCCGCCAAGACCCAGGTGCTGCTCGCCGCGAAGGACGACGTGGTGCCCCACGAACGCTCCGAAAAACTCATCGCCGCCTGGCCCACGCCCGTGAGCGTGCAGACCGTGTCGAACTCGGACCACCACAACATCACCGGGCTCGAAGAGACCTGGCTGATGCTGGTGGACTTTGCGTTGACGGCGGTGTTGCCGGAGACGAAGGCGGCTTGAGGGTTGCGGGCCGGGCGTGATGCAGAGGCTTCACGCTGGCCGCTGTGGGCTACGCCGGCTTGAGCGAGGGTTGTGCTTGCAGCGCATCGCGTACGGCGCCTGCTGTTGCGTTGACGGTGGCGATGCGTGTCATCAATGCCTCGTTGAGCAGGCGCAACAAGGCGCTCAGTTCAGTGCGGGTGGGGGCGAGCTCTTCGCTGTCGTTCAGGGCGCTGGTGTCTACGAGCTTTTCTAGGGCGGTGTAGGCGCGCATTACGGCGTTGAGGTTGTCGGCGTCGTCGCAGGCTTGGACCGCAAGGTCGTCGAGGTCTGATGACGAGAAAGTGGGGCGAGCGCTCGGTTGCGCGGGGACGGGTGCAGATTCAGCCATGTGCGGCCTCCGGAGGGATTTTGGTTTGCTACAACCGACGCCCCCGCTTCCAAACGATGGCGGCAGCTCGAACGGGTTGGAAGACCGGAAAACCCCTTGTAGAGAAACCGGCAGGACTCGCGCCCTCCCGTCCGAGCCGCCTAAAAAAGCAGCGCGAACGAAAAAGCCGCAGACCATGTGCGGGTCCTGCGGCTTTCGTCGCAGGGGTTTTAGCGGGCTTCCAAACCCGATCGCAATCTCGTGCGACGCGAAAGTATATCTAGTGACTGCGGCCCATCACAAAAGCACTCATCGCCACGTCCCTTCAGCAACCACCTAGTGATTGCACCTATCTGTCTGACTGACAAACCAACCGCAGACATGTAACAATATGAACCGGAGGGGCGGGTCTAAAGCTGTCCCAGACGGCGAATCTGATGACAAACGGGCCTCCCGTTGAGGCGAAAGCCTCTGGTCCTGAAAAGGGCGATTAACATAACTTTCAAACTCTCGCTCCTCCACCTCATGAATCACGATATTTGGTTTACTTACAAATCTCGCATCGCAGCAGAAGTTCGCCTCAAGAACAACGACCTTCATTCCCAAATATTATTAGTTTGGTACGCAATAGTTTCCTCTGCAGCAGCAGTTGTGGCCTTGAGATACGAAAAATTTGCAGGACCAAATACGGACATCTACACCACAATCCTTTCAATAGCACTATTGGGAATTTCATTACTCGTTGCAAGTAGAGACTACAGAGGCAGAGCATTGCAGATGCGCGCAAATCACATCTCACTAAAGCGCCTGTACGAAGAGCTAAATTCTGGAACAATTCCAGCAGACAAAAAGCCCGAACTTTATTCCAAGCTTCTTCTGGAATGCGAAAATCACACCCCATACGACTACCGGCATTTTAGAATTTTTAATTCCTCCATTCTCAGCTCTCACAAACCAACAAAGATTGATTATTTTTTGTTTTTTTCCTTGTGCATAGCTCGAATGGGGGGATTTTTACTGCTCTATCTGCTTCCTTTTGCAGCATTTTGGAGAAAACTTGTCTAAGCCGAACGCCGCCCGCGCATTTCGAAAGACGTTTTCCGAAATCAAGATCAAGGCCGTCTATGACACAAAGATTGTTGGCACGAAAACGATCGGCCTTGACCGCGTGGACTCGCAAAATTTTGATGGCAACAATGCAAGGGAAATTGCATTAATCTCTCGAAAAGTTCTTTCGGGAGAGTATCGATTTACAAAATACAAAGAAAAATTAATTTCAAAGGGCCTAGGCAAATCTCCTAGGCAACTTTCGATACCAACAATTCGCGATCGGCTTACGCTGAAGTTGTTATGCGAATATCTTTTTGAGGTGTTTCCCGAGTCAAAACCCTCCCTCCCACAAGACAAAATTGAAAAACTCAAGAAGGCAGTTGACGGGGGGGACCATACTCACTTCATAAAGATTGATCTCAAGGATTTTTATCCATCCATCAATCACAAATTACTGATCTCCAAAATAAGAAAGAGAATAAGACTTGAGGAATTTCGGACACTTTTTATAGCAGCACTGGAAAGTCCAACCGTCTCGGAATCAAACATAAAGGGCGCATCAAAAGTAGAGCAAGGAGTTGCCCAGGGCTTATCCATTTCAAATGTCTTGGCGGAGATATTTATGATGGATGTGGACAGCAAGATTAAGGAGGTTGCTCCGGTTTTTTTCCGATTTGTCGATGACCTAATAGTACTGACAGACTCCAATCCTCGGGAAATATTTGCAAAAATAAACTCTATCCTTCGAACAAGTAAATTAAACCCTCATCCGATCGACTCCATTGGATCGAAAACAAAAATAGGGAAAATTTCGGACGGGCTCGAGTTTTTGGGTTACGCGATCAAACCCCACAAGGTTTCGGTGCGAAAAAGTAGCGTCATAAACTTCGAAGGATCTTTGGTCGACGCATTTTCAGAGTACAAGCATCGACTTAGAAATGCAAAAAATGCAAAAGAACAAGAAGCAGCGCTAGTAAGATTTAGATGGAATCTAAACTTAAAAATAACTGGATGCATCTATAAAAATCAAAGATTTGGCTGGGTCTTTTATTACTCGCAAATCAACGATCTGAGCATCTTAAGAAGAGTGGACAACACTATTGAGCTACTCTTCAATCGATTTAAAATAGCCAAGCCGCCGAACCCCAAGAGATTGCTGAAGGCCTTCTACGAATCCAAAAGAACGGACAAAGAAAGTCATTGGTACATCCCCAACTACGATTTTCTTTCAATAGAAAAGAAGAAAAAATTTCTAACGGGGATTGGGCAAAAGATCGATGAACTTCCAGACAGAGAAGTTGACTACGTTTTTCATCGACTAATTCGAAGAGCCACCCGAAGTCTTGAAAAAGACGTTTTAAGTTTTTCCTAATTCATAGTCTTTTATATTTGACTGACAGTCAAATATCTTCTTCTTAGATCACTATTTTTCTGCAAAGGTATCCGCAAGACACTCCTCCCATCCCAGAAGGAGTGCTCTCATGCCAATCGCCTTACTCGCGCTGACCCTCAGCGCCTTCGCCATCGGAACGACCGAGTTCGTCATCGTTGGCCTCATTCCCACCGTCGCGGCCGACCTCGGCATCGGCCTTCCCTCGGCGGGCCTTTTGGTCAGCCTCTATGCGCTGGGCGTTGCCATCGGCGCGCCGGTGCTCACGGCCCTCACGGGCAAGCTGCCGCGCAAGGCGCTGCTGCTCGGGCTGATGGCGCTGTTCACGGTCGGCAACCTGCTGGCGTGGCAGGCGCCCAGCTATGAATCGCTGATTGCCGCCCGCGTGCTCACGGGGCTGGCGCACGGGGTGTTCTTCTCGATCGGCTCGACCATTGCCACCGGCCTGGTGCCGAAGGAAAAGGCGGCGAGCGCCATCGCGATCATGTTCACGGGCCTCACGGTGGCGCTGGTCACGGGCGTGCCGCTGGGCACGTTCATCGGGCAGCACTTCGGCTGGCGCGAGACTTTCCTGGCGGTGTCGGCGTTGGGCGTGATCGCCTTCGTGGGCAGCTGGATCTTCGTGCCGGGCAACATCCGCCACACGCCGCCGGCCTCGCTGGCGCAACAAGCCAAGGTGCTGGCCGAGCCGCGCCTGCTGCTGGTATACGCCAAGACGGCCATCGGCTACGGCGGCTCGTTCATTCCGTTCACGTTCCTGGCGCCGATCCTCACCGACGTGTCGGGCTTCAGCGCCGGCGCGGTGGGCTGGGTGATGCTGGTGTACGGCATCTCGGTGGCGGTGGGCAACATCTGGGGCGGCAAGCTGGCCGACCGCATGGGCCCGATTCCGGCGCTGAAGATCATCTTTGCGCTGCTGGCGGCCGTGCTGCTGGTCTTCAACTTCGCGGCGCCGCACAAGTGGCTGGCGCTGGTGGCGGTGCTGATGTGGGGCGCGGTGGCGTTCGGCAACGTGCCGGGGCTGCAGGTGTACGTGGTGAAGCAGGCCGAGCGCTTCACGCCGCAGGCGGTGGACGTGGCCTCGGGCCTGAACATCGCGGCCTTCAACCTGGGCATTGCCGGCGCGGCCTGGGCCGGCGGCCTGATCGTGACGCACCTCGGGCTGATGCACACGCCCTGGATCGGCGCACTCGTCGTGCTGGTGTCGCTCGCCCTCACGCAGTGGAGCGGCTCGCTCGACCGCCGTGCCGGCATTCCGGTGCGCGCCTCGGGGCCGGTGCCGGTCGGGCACTGAGCTTTCCTCTTCTCCTCTTTTTCTTTCTTTGAACACAAGGAACACACACGCCATGACCACGAACAACCACACCCCCATTCCCGCCTTCGGCCTCGGCACCTTCCGCCTGCAGGGCCAGGTGGTGATCGACTCGGTGAAGAACGGCCTCGACCTGGGCTACCGCACGATCGACACGGCGCAGATCTACGGCAACGAAGCCGAGGTGGGCCAGGCCATTGCCGAAAGCGGCGTGGCCCGCAGCGAGCTTTTCATCACCACCAAGATCTGGACCGACCACTACGCGAAGAGCAAGCTGGTGCCCAGCCTGAAAGACAGCCTCGCCAAGCTGCGCACAGACCATGTGGACCTGACGCTGATCCACTGGCCCTCGCCCGGCAACACGGTGCCGGTGGCGGAGTTCATGGGCGCGCTGGCCGAGGCCAAGGCGCTGGGGCTCACGAAGCAGATCGGCGTGTCGAACTTCAACATCGCGCTGATGCAGGAGGCCATTGCCGCCGTGGGCGCGCCGGCCATCGCCACGAACCAGATCGAGCTGCACCCCTACCTGCAGAACCGCAAGGTGGCGGCCTTCGCGCAGAGCCAGGGCATCCGCATCACCTCGTACATGACGCTGGCCTACGGCAAGGTGCTGAACGACCCGGTGATCGGCGCCATTGCCGCGGCGCACGGCGCCACGCCCGCGCAGGTGGTGCTGGCCTGGGCGATGCAGCTGGGCTACGCGGTGATCCCGTCGTCGACGAAGCGCGCGAACCTCGAGAGCAACCTGAAGGCGCAGCAACTGACGCTGACCGAGGCCGAGATGGCGCAGATCGCCACGCTCGACCGGGGCGAGCGGCTGACCGATCCGCAAGGGCTGTCGCCGGCGTGGGACTGAGGCGCTGGCGCGGGACATAGCGCCGCGCGGCAGAATGCAGTGCCCCCCTCGGGGCGCCCTCATGGGCGCCCTTTTTCTTCTGCTTCTTTTCGCTTGCCAGCCATGACCGACCTCCACACCCGCATCTCCGACAGCTTCAACGCACAGGGCCTGATGGCCACGCTCGGCGCGCGGCTGGTGCATGTGGGCGACGGCGAGGTGCACATCGAGATGCCGTTTGCAAGAGCGCTGTCGCAGCAGCGCGGCTATGTGCATGCGGGCGCGGTGACGAGCATCGTCGACAGCGCCTGCGGCTACGCGGGGCTCACGAAGGCGCCGCAGGGCTGCGACGTGGTGACGGCGGAGTTCAAGATCAACTTCATGCGGCCCGCGCTGGGCGAGCGCTTCCTGGCGGTGGGCCGGGTGCAGAGTTCGGGCAAGCTGCTCGCGGTGTGCACGGGCGAAGTGCGTGCCTTCGCGAAGGCGGGCGACACCGACTACAAGGTGGTGGCGATGATGCAGGCGACCATCGTGAACGTGCCGCAGTGAGCGAACGGCACCCCGCTTCGCGCCACTAGCAACGCGGCGTGGCGGTGACTTCGCTGGGCTGTTCCTGTTGCTGCTGTGGCGGCTTCTGCTGCTCGGCGATCACCGCGCGGCACAGGGCCTGCAGTTCGGCCGCGACGATGTCGGGCGCCTTGCGCAGCTCGGCAATGTCGCGCTCGCCGACGCAGTGGCCTTCGAGGCGCACGTAGATGCGGCTGAAGTTACCGCCGAGCGCGCGTGCAATGTCGCGCAGGCAATCGGCCACGCTGGCAAAGCCGGTGTGGCTGTACGAGCTGGGCGGGATCACGCCCTTGGAGCGCGGCGCGCGCACGGAATACAGGTACGACGCGCCTTCAGACCGCAGCTCCACCACGGGCTGCAGGCCTCTCTGAACGTCGCCGTTGCCTTGCTTTCCTTGCATGGGCGGAGTGTAAATCTGGCGAAGGCAGAATCTGTCGACCAGGCCGAAGGCCGCTTCGCGAGGGGTGGCTCTTCTTCATTTTTTGTTGGTTCACCGCGGCGCACTCAGAGTGCAGCCGCCGTTCACACTTCATCAATCCAATGGCCAATCGCTCCTACCTCTACAGCCTCACCAACCGGCCCACGGCGTACACGGACCGACCCGAAACCATCTCGGGCATCTCCGAATGGAACTACGACATTCCGTTCATGTACCGGCTGCTGATGTCGGGCGATCCGCAGCTGTGCGCGTCGCTGATCTCCGACGGCCTCGACAGCGACGAGGGGGATGAGAAGGTCCGGCTGTACGCGATCAGCGGCCGCTTCGAGCCGGGCTTTGCGCGGGTGAAGCGGCTCATCGACATCATGCGGTACCTGGCGGCGCAGGCGCCGGTGCCTGCGCCCGCGCCTGCTGCCCCGCCCGTCGTGGCCGCGCCGAAGGCCACGTCGTTCGTCGACCGGCTCAAGGGCTGGTTCTCGCCGTCGGCCGCACCGAAGGCACCGCCTGCAGCTGTCGCGCCCGCAGCGGCCACACCCGCGACGGGCTCGACGCAGCTGCCGGGCTGGCTGGACGAGACCCTGGCTTTTCTCGAAGCCCACCGCAACGAGCACCTGCTGCTGGAGACGGTCGAGCTCGACACGATGTACGAATCGGAAGAAGCCCCGCTGCGGGCCTGTGTCGAGAAGGAGCTCGCGCGCTGCCAGCAGGCCGGCGCCGCGCTCGATGCGCTGCCGCAAGACATCGCGGCGGCGGCGCAACTGCTGCGCGAGGCGGGTGCGAAAAAGCAGGCGGCCCCGCTCGATGCGTTCTTCGGGCTGCGCTTCGACGACGACTGCGACAGCACGCGCAGCCGCGCCACGGAATATCCGCTGGGGCTGCAGTGGTACGACGTGCTGTATTTCGGCCTGCTCAACCGCGCCGAGTTCGAAGCAGCCACGCGCGGCGACGCTGCGGCCGCGTAGCGCTTCAGTCGCCGCGTCGCGGCTCAGCCCACGCCGAGAGGATGCGCACGGCTTCGGCGTCCATCTTCTGCTCGGCCGGCTGCGCACGCGCGGCCAGCGGTGCGCCGGCTTCGGTGCGCAACACGTCGACGTCGATGGGGTGGCGTGCCGCCACGGTCACGCCTTGGAAGGCTTCACCCGACTGCGCGAGCGTGGCCGCGTAGTACAGCTGGCCGATGCCCGCGATGTGCATGGCCGCCACGCACATGGCGCAGGGCTCGCACGAGGTGTAGAGCTCGCAGCCCGACAGGTCGACGGTGCCCAGCCGGCGGCAGGCATCGCGAATGGCCTCGACCTCGCCGTGCGAGGTGGGGTCGTGGTGTGCGACGGAGTGGTTGAAGCCCTCGCCCACCACCTCGCCATTCTTGACGACGACGGCGCCGAAGGGCTCGGTGCCGGGCTCCTGGAGCGCCCGGGCCGAGAGGGCCAGGGCGCGCTGCATGAAGTGTTCGTTGTACATGGGTCGAATCTCCGTTTGTCTCAGGCCTTGCGGGCCTGCTCGATGGGGGACGGCGCGGGCGCGGCCTGCGCGCCGAACAGGCCGGCAGTGGCACTGGCGTAGCGGCGCGGGTCGAAGCGCAGCACGGCGGGCAGCAGCAGCACGGTGACAGCGGCCAGGTAGGCCCAGGCCATGGTGAAGCCGCCGGTCTGCTCGCGCACCCAGCCGGTGACGAAGGGCGCGAGCGCCGCGATCATGAAGCCCACGCCCTGCATGAAGCCGGCGAGCGCGCCGGCCTGCGCGGGGTCGGGCCGGTGGTCGAGCGCGAGCACCATGCACAGCGAGAACGCACCGCCCAGGCCGGTGCCGAGCACGACGGCGATGAC
>NZ_BCUS01000033.1 GCF_001591345.1 Variovorax boronicumulans NBRC 103145
GGCGGGCGGCACGCCGGCGCGCAGCAGTGCGCGCTCGGTGCCGGGGCCGGTGGCCCAGAAGCGGCAACCGGCGAGGGTGGAGGTGCCCCGGTGCTGGAAGAAGTGGTCGACGGCGGTGGCGCTCACGAACATCAGCGCCGCGTAGTCCGCGAGCCGCGCCCACGCGGCACGCAGCGGTTCCACATCGAGCGCAGGCGCAATGGCGATCAGCGGCAGCGCCACGGCCTCGAGACCGGCCGACTGGAAATCGCGAACCCACGCGGCCGCTTCGTGCGCGGGCCGCGTGACGATGACAGGCCCCGCGCGCATCGCTCGGCGCCCACCGTGATCAGTGGGCACCGGCGTCGCGCAGCAGCCCGGCGGCGTGCTGGCCGAGGGCATCGGCCCCCGCGAAGTCGCCGGCCTCGGCCTGGGCGTGCACGCGCACCAGCGGCGCATCGCCTTCCGGGTCGCCCCAGGCGGCGTCGATGCGCAGCGTGCCGTCGGGCTGGCGGCGCGCATGGGCCGCGAGCGGCATGGAACAGCTGCCGCCCATCGCGCGGCTCACGGCGCGCTCGGCGGTGGTCGAGAGCCAGTCGCCCTTGTGGGCGAGCGGCGCCAGCAGGTCGATGAGGTCCTGGCGGTCGGCGCGCACCTCGATGCCGAGGGCGCCCTGCCCTGCGGCGGGCAGCATGGTGTCGGGGTCGAAGGCGACGCGGATGCGGTCTTCGAGGCCCAGCCGCTTGAGCCCGGCCGCCGCCAGCACGATGGCGTCGTAGTGGCCTTCGTCGAGCTTGCGCAGGCGGGTGTCGAGGTTGCCGCGCAGCGGTTCGATGCGCAGGTCGGGCCGCTGCGCGCGCAGCAGCACCACGCGGCGCAGGCTGGAGGTGCCGACCACCGCGCCCTGCGGCAGCTCGTCGAGCGAGGCGTAGCGCGGCGACACCAGCGCGTCGCGCGGGTCTTCGCGCTCCAGCACGCAGGCCAGCGTGAAGCCCTCGGGCAGCTCCATCGGCACATCCTTGAGCGAATGCACGGCGATGTCGGCGCGCCCGTCTTCGAGCGCGGCTTCGAGTTCCTTGACGAAGAGGCCCTTGCCGCCGACCTTGCTCAGCGTGCGGTCCAGGATCTGGTCACCACGGGTCGTCATGCCCAGCAGGCTGACCGTGTGGCCTCGTTCTTGCAAAAGCGTTTGCACGTGTTCGGCCTGCCACAGGGCCAGCCGGCTTTCGCGCGTGGCGATCACGATGTTGCTCAAGATCGCTCCCAAAAAAGTACATGGTTTCTGACCTCTGGAATGCTAGCATGTTGCGCCGCAGCAACGGAGGCGGCGCGTCCATTCAAGTCCCCAGGAACAACATCGAATGAAAGCCAGCAAGACTCCTGCATCTCCCGCCAAGCGCCGCCAGACCGAAGACCAGCCATTGATCGACGACATCCGGCTGTTGGGCCGAATCCTCGGCGACGTGATCCGGGAGCAGGAGGGCGACGAAACCTACGCGCTGGTCGAGAAGATCCGCACCCTGTCGGTGTCGTTCCGACGCGACGCCGACCATGCCGCCGACCGCGCGCTGAAGAACCTGCTCAAGGGCCTGAGCGCCGCCGAAACGGTGCGCGTGATCCGCGCCTTCACCTACTTCAGCCACCTGGCCAACCTGGCCGAAGACCGCCACCAGATCCGCCGCCGCACCGAGGCCGAGCGCGAAGGCGTGCAGGCCGACGGCGACCTGCAGACCGCCCTGGCCCGCATCCGCAAGGCCGGCATCAAGCCCGACGAGATCGTCGCCTCGCTGGCCCACAGCTACGTGTCGCCCGTGCTCACGGCGCACCCGACCGAAGTGCAGCGCAAGAGCATCCTCGACGCCGAGCGCGCCATCGCCCTGCTGCTGACCACGCGCGACGAGATCAAGCTGCGCCAGAACGCCTATGCGGGCGGAAAAGACGCGCTCTCGCCCATCGAGCTGGCCGACAACGAAACCCAGGTGCGCATCCGCGTCACGCAGATCTGGCAGACGCGCATCCTGCGTTTCTCCAAGCTCACGGTGGCCGACGAGATCGAGAACGCGCTGAGCTACTACGAGGCCACCTTCCTGCGCGAAATCCCGCGCGTGTACGCCGACCTCGAGAAGGCGCTGGTGCAAGGCGGGCAGACGCCCTCGGTCGCGCCCTTCCTGCGCATGGGCCAGTGGATCGGCGGCGACCGCGACGGCAACCCCAACGTCACGGCCGAAACGCTCGAGTACGCGCTGAGCCGCCAGTCGGAACTCGCGCTGCGCCACTACCTCACCGAGGTGCACTACCTGGGCGGCGAGCTGTCGCTGTCGGCCACGCTGGTCGACGTGTCGGTCGAGATGCAGGCACTGGCCGAGCGCTCGCCCGACACCAATGAGCACCGCAAGGACGAGCCCTACCGCCGCGCCCTCACCGGCGTGTACGCGCGCCTGGCCGCCACGCTGCGCGAACTCAGCGGCGGCGAGGCCGCGCGCCATGCGGTCGCGCCGCAGAACCCGTATGCGAACGCCGAAGAATTCCTGGCCGAGCTGCGCACCATCGAAGAGTCGCTGGTCGAGAAGCACGGCACCGTGCTCGCGGCGCCGCGCCTGCGCCCGCTGATCCGCGCGGTGGAGGTGTTCGGCTTCCACCTGGCCACGGTCGACCTGCGCCAAAGCTCCGACAAGCACGAGGCCGTGATCGCCGAGCTGCTGGCCACCGCGCGCATCGAGCCCTCGTATGCGTCGCTGGCCGAAGAGGCCAAGCAGACGCTGCTGCTCAAGCTGCTCGACGACGCGCGTCCGCTGCGCGTGCCCGACGCCGACTACTCGCCGCTCGCCCGAAGCGAACTGGCCATCTTCGCGGCCGCGCGCACCGCGCGTGCGCGCTACGGCGCGGCGGCCATTCGCCACTACATCATCAGCCACACCGAAACGGTGAGCGACCTGCTCGAAGCGCTGCTGCTGCAGAAGGAAGTGGGCCTGCTGCGCGGCGCGATGGACAGCAACGCGACCTGCGACCTGATCGTGGTGCCGCTGTTCGAAACCATCGAAGACCTGCGCAATGCCGCGCCCATCGTGCGTGCCTTCTACGCGCTGCCGAACATCCAGGCGCTCATCGAGCGCTCGGGTGGCGAGCAGGACGTGATGCTCGGCTACAGCGACAGCAACAAGGACGGCGGCATCTTCACCAGCAACTGGGAGCTGTACCGCGCGGGCATCGCGCTGGTGTCGCTGTTCGACGAGCTGAACAAGAAGAAAAAGAACCCGATCCGCCTGCGCATGTTCCACGGCCGCGGCGGCACGGTGGGACGCGGCGGCGGCCCGAGCTACCAGGCCATCCTGGCGCAGCCGCCCGGCACGGTGCGCGGCCAGATCCGCCTCACCGAGCAGGGCGAAGTCATCGGCTCGAAGTACGCCAACCGGGAGATCGGCCGGCGCAACCTCGAGACGCTGGTGGCCGCCACGCTCGAAGCCACGCTGCTGCCGCAGGGCAAGTCGGCGCCGGCGAACTTCCTCTCGGCCGCGGGCGAACTTTCGACTGCCAGCATGGCCGCGTACCGCAAGCTAGTGTACGAGACCCCGGGCTTCGGCGACTACTTCTTCGGCTCCACGCCGATCCGCGAGATCGCCGAGCTCAACATCGGCTCGCGCCCCGCCTCGCGCAACCCGAGCCACAAGATCGACGACCTGCGCGCCGTGCCGTGGAGCTTCAGCTGGGGCCAGTGCCGCCTCACGCTGCCGGGCTGGTTCGGCTTCGGCTCGGGCGTGGAGCAGTTCCTGGCCGCCGCCGGCACCGCCGCGGGCAAGAAGGAGCGCCAGGCGCTGCTGCAGCGCATGTACGTGCAGTGGCCGTTCTTTCGCACGCTGCTGTCGAACATGGACATGGTGCTGGCCAAGAGCGACCTCGCGCTGGCCTCGCGCTATGCCGAGCTGGTCACCGACCGCAAGCTGCGCCAGAAGGTGTTCTCGATGATCGAGGCCGAGTGGCAACGCACCTCGGATGCGCTCACGCTCATCACGGGCGCCAAGCAGCGGCTCGAGGGCAATGCCGAGATGCAGCGCTCGGTGCGCCACCGCTTCCCCTACATCGACCCGCTGCACCACCTGCAGGTCGAACTGATGCGGCGCTACCGCGCGGGCGACGGCGGCGAGCGGCTGCAGCGCGGCATCCACATCTCGATCAACGGGGTGGCGGCGGGGCTGCGCAACACGGGCTGACCTGCACACAGCCTCCATGAACAAAGGGCGCCTTGTGCGCCCTTTCCTACGTGCGCTGTCGGCAATGAGGTACCTGTAAGGTCATTTAAAAGGGTACGGTCGGGACACGTTCACAGTTCTCGCAATCGCGCGGCAGCTCGAAGTCGTTTCACAGGAGCCCGTTGCAATGTCCGTCCCGCAGTCCCTTTCCCATTCTCAGATCGATTTCGTCGGCAGCGATTTCGAAGCCCTGGCTTCCCACATGCACCACTGTGCACGTGCCCACGGGCGATGGTTCTCGCTGCGAAGCCACATGCAACGTGTGCGCGCGCTCGCTGCGGGTCGCATTGTCACGATGGCCTGCGTGGCCGTGGTTCTGGGCATCGGCCTGTTCGCGGTCACTTGAGCGCCGCTGTCGTCGTCGACCGCCTCCAAGGGCTCAGTCACTACGCCCGGACCCTCCTGCTCGGTCCGAACGACCCGGTAGCCCTCCCGATCCGCGCCGAACTCTTCGGCGCCCAACGTTTCGAACAGCACGGCCACAGCCTGGCCCGTGCCCAGGTGGTGGAAGACGAGCACCACCGCGCGCGCGAAGGCGCGCCCTTCTTTCCGCGTGTCGACGAGAACCTCGAGTCGCTGCGCGCCGCCTTCGACTACATCGCTCTGATCTCGTCGAGCGGGCGCTATGTGTCGCCGGCGGCCGAATGGCTGCTCGACAACTTCCACCTCGTCGAGGCGCAGCTCCAGCAGATCCATGACGGCGTGCCGCGCAGCTACTACGCACGCCTGCCCAAGCTCGTCACGCCGCCGCTGGCGGGGCTGCCGCGCGTGTACGGCATTGCGTGGGCCTATGTGGCGCACACCGACAGCGTGCTCAACAAGACGTTGTTCACCGCCTTCCTCAACGCGTATCAGGACATCGACGAGCTCATGCTCGGCGAGCTGTGGGCGCTGCCCACCACCCTGCGCGTGGTGCTGCTCGAAAACCTGCGCCGCGTGGCCGAGCGCATTGCCGAGAACAAGGTCGCGCGCGAGATCGCGCATGCCGCGTGGGACGCGGCGCCGCATCTCTCGGTGCAAGACCTCGACGTGCTCTACCGCGCACTGCAGAGCCACGGCCTGCAGGACAGCTACCTCACGCAGCTGTGGCAGCGCCTGCCCGTCGAGCACGGCGACGACATGCCCGCGCTGGTGCGCTGGACCGAACAGCACTGCCCCAACGGCCCGGCGCTGATCGGCGACGCGCAGAACGCGCAGGCCGCGGCCAACCTCACGGTCGGCAACATCATCACGACCTTGCGCATGATCGGCCAGGTCGAGTGGAGCGACCTCATCGAACCGGTGAGCCGCTCGCTGCGCGTGCTGCGCGAACTGCCGAGCTTTGCGAACGAGAGCGAACTCACGCGCCAGCAGATCACGCATGCGATGGAGCAGGTGGCGCGCAGCACCGAACGGCCCGAGCGCGAAGTGGCGCAGGCCGTGGTCACGCTGGCATCGGGCGCGCCGGCCGACGAAGCCGGTGCCGAGACCGACCGCGCCGACGGCACTGCGGGCTATTACCTCTTCGGCCAGGGCCGGCCCGCGCTGATTGCGTCGCTGCAGGCGAACGCAACGGCGGGCCAGGCCACACGCACCGCAAGCACGCGCCCCGCGCGCAGCCATCGCGGCTGGCGCCTGCCTGTCTACGTGGGCTCCGTCGCCCTCGGCACCGCGCTGCTGCTGGCGGCCGTGGTGCATGGCCTGCCGCACCGCGGCGACTGGACCACCGTCGCGGCGTTGCTGCTGCTCGCGTGGCCGCTGTCCGAAGCGCTGATTGCGCTGGCGCAACGCATCATGGCGGAGTCGGTGCGCGTGCAGGCCCTGCCACGCCTCGATTTCGCGAACGGCATTCCCGAGCGGCACCGCGCGCTCGTCGTCATGCCCACGATGCTGGGTTCGACCGCGAACAACGCCAAACTCGCGCACCGGCTCGAACTGCACTGGCTCGCCAACCGCGAGGCGCACGCGCAGTTCGCACTGCTGACCGACTGGGCCGACGCTTCGCAAGCGGCGATGCCCGACGACGCGCCCTTGCTCGATGACGCCCAGCAACGCATCGCAGCGCTCAACGCCAAGTACCCGCCGGCCGAAGGCACGGCGCCGCGCTTCCTGCTGCTGCACCGTCCGCGCAGCTGGAGCGAGACCGAGCAGCGCTGGATGGGCTGGGAACGCAAGCGCGGCAAGCTCGAAATGCTGATGCGCCTGCTGGCCAGCGGCGACGCCAGCGGCTTTCTGCCGCTCGCACCGGGCCAGCAGCTCGCGCCCGGCCGCACGCCCTATGTGCTCACGCTCGACAGCGACACGGGCCTGCCGCCCGGCGCGCTGCGCGACCTCGTGTCCATTGCCGCGCATCCGCTGAACGCGCCCGAGATCGACATGCCGAGCCGGCGCGTGGTCGCAGGCTTCGGCATCCTGCAGCCACGCATCGTCACGCCGTTCCCGATGCGCAGCGAGCGCTCCTTCTTCCACTGGGTGTTCGCCGGGCAGTGCGGCCTCGACCCGTACGGCAGCGGCGCGTCCGACATCTACCAGGACGTGTTCGGCAGCGGCTCCTTCACCGGCAAGGGCTTGCTCAACGTGCGCGCGGTGCACGCCACGCTGAACGACCGCCTGCCCGACAGCGCCGTGCTGAGCCACGACCTGCTCGAAGGCAGCGTCGCGCGCTGCGCGATGGTCAGCGATGTGGTGCTGGTCGAAGACCATCCGCACCATGCCGGGGTGGCCGCCTCGCGCGTGCACCGCTGGGTGCGCGGCGACTGGCAACTGCTGCCGCTGATGTGGCGCGCGCGCCGCTTCGGCATCGACGCGCTGGGCCTGTGGAAGATGAGCGACAACCTGCGCCGGTCGCTGGTGGTGCCGGCGTCTTTCGCGCTGCTGGTGCTGGTGATCTTCACGCAGGCCATGCCGCTGGGCTGGGCGCTGGCCGCCGTCGGTGCGGCGCTCACGCTGGGCCCGCTGCTGGGCGCGCTGGCCGGCCTGGTGCCGACACGCCGCGCCATCGAGCTGCGCCACTTCTTCGACGCGGGCGCGGTCGAGCTGCTGCGCGCCCTGGCCGGCGCGGCCTGGCAGTTCGTGCAGCTGGCGGCGCAGACGCGCCTGCTGCTCGACGCCGCCTTCCTCGCCACCTGGCGGCTGGTCGTGAGCCGCAGGCACCTGCTGCAGTGGACGACGGCCGACCAGGCGCAGGCGCAATCGAGCCAGCGCCTGAAGCCCTTCGTGCGCAGCGCGGCCCTCAGCAGCGCGGTGTGCCTGGTGCTGGCCGTGCTCGCCAACTGGAGCGCCTGGCCGGTGCTCGGCCCCCTGCTCTTCGTGCTGTGGTCGCTGGCGCCCATCGCGGCCTGGTGGGGCAGCCGTGTCGACGCACACGCCGAAGACCCGCTCGCGCCCACGCAACGCAGCTACCTCGAGACGCTGGCGCACGACACCTGGCGCTTCTTCGAGCACGTGGTCGGCCTGGACGACCACCACCTGCCGCCCGACAACCTGCAGCTCGAGCCGCAGCCGACCCTCGCGCACCGCACCTCGCCGACCAACATCGGCATGTACCTGCTGGCCACCTGCTGCGCGCGCGAGTTCGGCTGGATCGACACGGAAGCCCTGCTGGCGCGCCTCACGGCCACGCTCGACACCGTCGACCGCATGCACAAGCACAACGGCCACCTGTTCAACTGGTACGACACGCAGACGCTCAAGCCGCTGCCGCCCGACTATGTGTCCAGCGTGGACAGCGGCAACTTCGCGGGCCACCTCGTGGCCGTGGCACAGGCCTGCCGCGCCTTCGCGGCGGAAGAAAGCTGCCAGAGTCATGAAGCCCCCGCGCTGGAAGCACTGGCCCGACGCTGCGCCGCGCTGCACGACGGCATGGATTTCAGCGGCCTCTACGACGCCAAGCGCCACCTGTTCCACATCGGCCTGCGCGTCGAAGAGAACGTGCTCGACGCCAGCTACTACGACCTGCTGGCCTCCGAGTCGCGCCTGTTGAGCTTCCTGGCGATTGCCAAGGGCGACGTGCCGCGCCGCCACTGGATGGCGCTGGGCCGGCCGTTCCTGCTGGTGGGCTTCCAGCCCAGCCTGAAGTCGTGGTCGGGCTCGATGTTCGAGTACCTGATGCCGGCCCTCGTGATGACCGAGCCCACCGACGGCCTGCTGCAGGTGGCCAATGCCGCGGCCATCGCCGAGCAGCAGGCCTTCGGCCGTGCGCAGAACATGCCGTGGGGCGTGTCCGAGTCGGCCTACTTCGCGCAAGACCATTCGCTGGCGTACCAGTACTCGCCCTTCGGCGTACCGCGCCTGGCGCTGCGGCGCACGCCGCCGACCGACCGCGTGGTGGCGCCCTACGCGAGCCTGATGGCCGCACCGTTCGCGCCCGAAGCGGCGGTGTGCAACCTCGAGCTGCTCGAATCGCTCGGCGCGCGCGGCGAGTTCGGTTTTCACGACGCGATCGACTTCACCACCTCGCGCCAGGCCGAGGGCCAGGACTTCACCGTGGTGCGCAACTTCATGGCGCACCACCAGGGCATGTCGCTGGTGGCGCTGTGCAACGTGCTGCGCGACGACGCGCCGCGCCGCTGGTTCGGCAGCGCCGCGCTGGTGCAGGCGCACGAGTCGCTGCTGCACGAGCGCACGCCGCGCCAGATCATCGGCAGCGCCGACCCGCGCACGCCACCCGAGCCCAGCCAGGCCGAGCTGGCGCCGCTGTTCCAGCCGCGCGTGGTCGATCCGACGGGGCCGGGCTTCCAGCCCACGCACCTGCTGTCGAACGGCCGCTACACGGTGGCGCTGCGGGCCAACGGCGCGGGCGTGAGCCGCTGGCGCGCGTTCAACGTGACACGCTGGCGCGACGATCCGCTGCGCGACAGCTACGGCACTTTCTTCTACGTGCGCGATATCGAAAGAGACGGAGGGCAAGCCGAGCTCACCTCGCTCACCGCCCTGCCCGCGCCCGGCGCCGACTGGCACTACCGCACCCGCTTCCTGGCCGACCAGGTGCAGTTCGATGCGACCGGCCCCGGGCTGCAGGTGCGCACCACGGTGCTCATCAGCCCCGAGGACGACACCGAGCTGCGCCACATCACGCTGCACAACTCGGGCGACGAAACGCGCACGCTCGAACTCATCTCGTACTTCGAGCCGGTGCTGTCGAACCCCAAGGCCGACGAGGCGCACCCGGCCTTTGCCAACCTGTTCGTCGAATCGCGCTGGGAGCCCACGTGGCGCGCGCTGCTGCTGTCGCGCAAGCCGCGCCTGCATGGCGATGCGGTGGTGGCCGCGGTGCACTTCGTGGCCTCGGTCGATGCCCACGTGCTGTCGATCGACTGCATGACCGACCGGCGCGCCTTCATCGGCCGCAACCGCACGCTGGCCGACCCTGCGCTCGATGCGCAACCGCTCACGGCCCAGGGCAAGCAGGTGAACGGCCTGGACCCCATCGCCTGCTTGCGCGTGCGCCTGTCGATCGCGCCGGGCACCACCGCGCGCCTGAGCTTCGCCACCGCCGCCGACGAGAGCATCGAGGCGCTGATGCCCTGCATCGACCGCTACCTGCAGCCCATGCACGTGGAGCGCGCCACCCGCATGGCCGCCACGCTGGCGCAGGTGCGGCTGCGCGACCTGAGCATCGCGCCCGCGCAGAACCTGGCGCTGCAGGACCTGACGACCATCCTCACCTACACCACGCCGCGCGTGATGAGCGACCGCGGGCTGATCGACCTGCGCCAGATCTGGCGCTTCGGCATCTCGGGCGACAAGCCCATCGTGCTGGTCTACATCCACTCGATGAACGGCATGGGCCTGATCAACACGCTGCTGCGCGCGCAGCCGTGGTGGGGTTTCGGCGGCGTGGCCTGCGACCTCGTGGTGCTCAACAGCGAACCGAACTCGTACCTCATGCCGCTGCAGCGCGAGATCGAGATGCTGCGCACGCGCGTCGCACAGCAGACGCAGAACAGCTTTCCGCGCAACGACACCGCCGGTTTCTACCTGCTGCGCGACCAGGACGTGGTGCCGTCGGAAAAGGCCGCGCTCTCCAGCCTGGCGCGCGTGGTGTTCACGGCCGACGGCCGTGCGCTCGAAGTGCAGGTGGCGGCGTTGCACGAGGCACGCAGCCCGACGATCGCCGACGACAGCAGCGCGCCGGTGCAGCACCGCACGCCGCTGTTGACGCGGCAGGCCACCTCGTCGAATGTCACCGCAGCCACCGGCGACTTCGACGCCGAGAGCGGCGAGTTCCGCTTCGAGGTCGGCCCCGACCGCCGCACGCCGCGCCCCTGGATCAACGTGATCGCCAACGCCACCTTCGGCTTCCAGGTGTCCGAGTGGGGCACCGGCTACACCTGGGCCGGCAACAGCCGCATGCACCAGGTCACGCCGTGGTCGAACGACCCGGTGCAGGACCCGGCCTTCGAGCACTACCTGCTGCAGGACATCGCGACGCGCGAGATGCTGCCGCTCACGCCCGCCGGCGGTGGCGACGGCACCACCCGCCACCGCGTGCGGCATGGCCAGGGCTACACGGTCTTCGAGTGCCGCCACGGCGGCCTCGCACTCGACACCACCTTCTTCGCGGACCGCGACGAGGCCGTCAAGCTGGTGCATGTGCGCGTGCGCAACGAAGGCGCCGGCCAGCGCCGCCTGCGCGCGCTCGCGATGGTCGAGTGGCAACTGGGCGCCGCGCGCGGCGAACGGCGCACCGTGCATTGCTGGAAGCCCGAAGACCAGCCGGCCGTGTTCGGCCAGCAGCGCGAATCGAGCGCGGGCTTCGGCGGCAGCGCGGCTTTCCTGCTGCTCGCCGGCCTGCAGGGCGCGACCACCGGGGCCACGCAATGGACCTGCGACCGCAGTGAATTCTTCGCCGGCCGCGGCATCGTCGAAGTGCCCGACACGCTGGCACGGCGCGCGGGCAGCGGGCTCGATGCCTGCGCGGCGATTGGCGGCGAATTCGTCGTGGCGGCGGGGGAAACCGCAAGCTTCAGCTTCGTGCTGGGCCACGCGGGCAATGCCGACACGGCGCTCGAGCTTGCGCGCCGCTGGCGGCAGCGCGACGTGCCCGAGGCGCTGGCGCAGGTGCGCGGCTTCTGGGACGAGCTGCTGGGCCGCCTGCAGGTGCGCACGCCCGACCCGCTGTTCGATGCGCTGGTCAACCGCTGGCTCGTGTACCAGACGCTGGCCTGCCGGCTCTGGTCGAAGGCCGGCTTCTACCAGGCCGGCGGCGCCTTCGGCTTTCGCGACCAGCTGCAGGACGCGATGGCCTTCGCGCTCACCGATCCGCCGCGCCTGCGCGCGCAGATCCTCGTGAACGCGGCGCGCCAGTTCCCCGAAGGCGACGTGCAGCACTGGTGGCACATGCCCGGCGGCGCCGGCGTGCGCACGCATTTCTCGGACGACCTGCTGTGGCTGCCGTACGCGTCGGCGCACTACGTCGAGGTGACGGGCGATGCCTCGCTGCTCGACGAGATGGTCGGCTTCATCGAAGGCCCCGGCATTCCCGAGGGCGCCGAAGACGCCTACTACGCGCCGCAGAACAGCGGCCGCATGGCCACCGTGTTCGACCATGGCGCGCGCGCCATCGACCGCAGCCTGAAGACCGGCGTGCACGGCCTGCCGCTGATGGGCACCGGCGACTGGAACGACGGCATGAACCGCGTCGGCCACGAGGGCCGCGGCGAATCGGTGTGGCTCGCGTGGTTCCTGTGCAGCGTGGTCGAGCGCTTCGCGCCGCTTGCCGAAGCGCGCGGCGAACACGAACGCGCCGCCCGCTGGACCGAAGCGCGCACGGGCTGGATCGCCGCGCTGCACGACGCCGGCTGGGACGGCGCCTGGTTCCGCCGCGCCTTCTTCGACAACGGCGCGCCGCTGGGTTCGTCGATCAACAGCGAGTGCCGCATCGACCTGATCGCACAGGCCTGGTCGGTGCTGTCGGGCGCCTCGGACGCGGCCCACACCGGCCCGGCCATGGCCGCCATCGGCAAGCACCTGCACGACGAACCGGCCGGCCTGCTGCGGCTGCTGGCGCCGCCGTTTGCCCAGTCGACCCCCAACCCGGGCTACATCCAGGCCTACCCGCCGGGCGTGCGCGAGAACGGCGGCCAGTACTCGCACGGTGCCGTGTGGGCGCTGATGGCGCAGGCGCTGCAGGGCGACCATGAAGCGGCGTGGCAAAGCTTCGAGGGCCTGAGTCCGGCCCACCGTTCGCAGCACCCCGCGCGCGGCCCGGTCTACGAGCTGGAGCCCTATGTGATGGCGGGCGACGTCTACGGCGCCGCGCCCTATGTGGGCCGGGGCGGCTGGAGCTGGTACACCGGATCGGCCGCGTGGCTGCACCGCGCGGCCGTCGAGACCTTGCTGGGCCTGAACGTGAAGGGCAGGCAGTTGTCGATGACGCCGCATGTGCCCGCGCACTGGCCGGGCTTCGAGCTCGCGCTGCGGCTCGGCCAGCGCCGGCTCACGCTGCAGTGGGGCACCGTCGAAGGCGCCGCCGCACCCACGCACCATGTGGCGGTGGGCGAATGGATCGACTGGCAGGCGCTGCCGGCGGATGCGGTGCTGCGGGTCGCTCAAGCGGCAGGCAAGGGGCAGATGACGGCGTAGGTTATGGTCCGGACCCGCTTTCACCCCGCGCATTCATGACCAAAATCCAGTTCCGTCGACGCGTCATCGTCCTGATCCTCCTGTGCGTGGCCGTGGGCGGCGGCGTCGTGCGGCACTACGCGGCGCCCGGCACCACCACGCGCGACATCGCCACGCTGCTGATGGTGCTGTGGGTGCCGATCATCGGCAACGTGATCGGGTGGCTCATCGGCAAGCTGCCGCGCCGCACGCCCAAGCAGGCCCCGCCCGCGGGCTTCGACGCGCTGCCCGAGTTCACGCCGCACCTGGCCGTGGAACTCACCTTCCGCCGTCCCTCGGTGCCGGCGCAGGACGTGCCGCTGGGCCCCGGCGAATACCGCGGCGCGCTGGTGCTCGACACCGAAGGCTTCTCGGCGCGCTGGCGCGTGCCGCAGGGCACGTTGCTCGCGCGCGGCACGCCGGTCGCGCTCGACATCGAGTTTCTCTCGCCGGCCGTCGCGCAGCCGAAGTTCGTGCAGGGCACGGCCTTTCGCGTGCTGGTCGACGAATCGTTCGTGGCCGACGGACAGGCGCTGCAGTTGCGCCCTGCCCACACTTAATCCCGGCAACTCAAAAAGACGGTGATGGCGAAAGACGCCATCGCCGCATCCCCGGATGGCTGCAGTCACCCAAGGGGTCGATTGTTCGCCGCAGGGAAACTGTCTACTGCTCCACCGCCCCTTGGTCGCAAGGCCACCGGCTCGCACACTCCAATGCCCCCTCACCGGCATTGGCGTCTTCATCGCCGATGCGTTCAAGGACTGCATCTCCATGATGAATTCTTCCGGCAGCAACCCCTGCATCGACGACCTGGCGGCGCCCGCGCGCGACGCCGTGGCCGCCCCCACCCGCTCCGCGTGGCTCGCGGTCGGCTCCATCGCCGTCGGCACCTTCGCGATGGTGTCGACCGAGTTCATGCCCATCGGCCTGCTCACCGACATCGCGCGCGGCCTGAACGTGTCGGACGGCACGGCCGGCCTGATGATCACCATGCCCGGTGTGCTCGCCGCTTTCGCCGGGCCGGCGCTGATCGTCGCGTCGGGCCGGCTCGACCGGCGCACGGTGCTGATCGCGCTCACGCTGCTGCTGATCGCCTCGAACCTGCTGGCCGCGTTCGCGCCCAACTTCACGACCATGCTGGTCGCGCGCCTGATGCTCGGCCTGGCCGTGGGCGGCTTCTGGACCTTCGCGCCCGCCGCCGCCACGCAGCTGGTGCCCGACGCCTCGAAGGCGCGCGCCATGTCGCTGGTGCTGGCCGGCGTGTCGGCCGCCACGGTGCTCGGCGTGCCCGCAGGCTCGTGGCTGGGCACGATGTTCGGCTGGCGCGCCTCGTTCGCCGTGACCGGCGCGCTGGCCGCGGCCGTGCTGCTGGTGCAGCTGTGGCTGCTGCCCGCGATTCCGCCGCAACGCGCCATCGGTGCACGCGACCTGCTCACGCCGCTCACGCGCCGCATGGCGCAGGTCGGCCTGCTCGCCGTGCTGTTCTTCATCGCCGGCCACTTCGCGGCCTACACCTACCTGAAGCCGCTGCTGCAGCAGGTGTTCGGCCTGCAGGCCAACGCGGTCTCGACGCTGCTGCTGGTCTACGGCGCGGTGGGCTTCATCGGCACCTTCCTGGGCGGCAGCCTGGTGGCGCGCAGCGTGCGCGGCACCACCTTGCTGGCGGCGCTGATGCTCGCCACGGCGCTGCTGCTGTCGACGCTGATCGGCACCGGCATGGTGGCCGGCGCGGTGGTGGTGGTGATCTGGGGCGTGGCCTTCGGCCTGATCCCGGTGGCGCTCACCGGCTGGATGATGGAAGCCGTGCCCGACGCGCAGGAAGCCGGCCAGGCCCTGCTGGTGACGGGCTTCCAGGTGGCGATCGCCTCCGGCGCGCTGATCGGCGGCCTGATGGTCGACAGCCGCGGCATCTCGCCCACGATGGTGCTCAGCGGCGTGCTGGTGCTGATCGCCGCGCTCATCGTCGGCACGCTGGGCCGCGCACGCGGCGGCGCGGCGCCGCTGGCGGCGATTCCGGAGTAAGTACCTTCAACGGCGGCCGGGCTTCCTGCCGGCCGCCACGATCGCCTCGAGCACCGTGCGCAGCGCCTTGTTGAGCGGCTTGTCGCGACGGATCACCACCGCCAGCGTGCGGTGCATGCGCGGGGCCAGGCGGCTGGCCTTCAGCGCCGGATGGGCACCGCGCCCCGCCATCGACATGCCGGGCACCAGGCCGTAGCCCAGCCCCGCGGCCACCATCTCCTTCATCGCCTCGACGCTGCCCAGCTCCATCACGGGTTGCGGCTGCAGGCCTTCGGCGGCGAACCAGCGATCGACCAGCTTGCGCGTATTGGCCGCGGGCTCGAACAGCACCAGCGGCAGCGTCGCCAGGTCGGCCGGCGTGGCGCGGGCCTTGAGCGGCGCGAGGTCGGCGCGGCCGATGGCGACGAACTCGTCGTCGCACACCGGCATCACGCTCAGCGAACGCCCGGCCGCGGGCAGCGTGACCAGTGCGAGGTCGATGCTGTTGTCTTCCACCTTGCGCACGTGCTCGTCGGTGTTGCCGGTGCTCACCACCACGCTCAGCGCCGGGAACGCCTCGCGCAACTGGCGCAGCACCGCGGGCAGGAAGTACAGGCAGGCCGTGGCGCCCGTGCCCAGCCGCACGCGGCCCGTGACACCGCGCGCGTGGTCGGCCAGCGCGTCGATCGCGTTCTCGACCGCCGCCTCGATCTGCGGCACATGGCGCAGCAATTCCGCACCGGCCGGCGTGGCCCGCGCGCGCTTGCCGACGCGCTCGATGAGCCGCACGGCGAGCCGGCGTTCGAGCTGGCGCACCTGCAGGCTCACGGCCGGCTGCGACAGGCCGAGCCGGTCGGCCGCGGCGGAGAAGCTGCCGGTGTCGATCACCAGGGCGAAGGTGGCGAGCTGGTCGAGGTTGAGGTTCTTTTCCAAAGTATTCCTTATGCGTTGCATAGGTTGACCAAGCTTCACTTATCGATCCTGGCTCGTCAAGATCGAGTCATGTCCTCTCCCACCCTCGCTCTCGCCACGCTCGACATCGCCGATGCCGAGCCCCACCACATGGCCCGCGTGCAGGCCATCTACAGCCACTACGTGCAGCACGACCTGTGCTCGTTCGAAGAAGAAGTGCCCCCCGTCGCGCAGATGCAGGCGCGCCGCATCGACGTGCAGGAACGCGGCCTGCCCTACCTCGTGGCGCTGAAGGATGGCGAGGTGGCCGGCTACGCCTACGCCGGCCCCTACCGCGCGCGCTCGGCCTACCGGCACACGGTGGAAGACTCGATCTACGTCGCGCCCGACATGCACGGCCACGGCATCGGCACGGCGCTGCTGCAGGCGGTGATCCACCGCTGCACCGAGGCCGGCTTCACGCAGATGGTCGCGTGCATCGGCCACAGCGGCAACGCGGGCTCGCAGCGGCTGCATGCGAGCCTGGGCTTCGAGAGCGTCGGCGTGCTGCGCCACGTCGGCTTCAAGTTCGGCCAGTGGGTCGACACCGTGCTGATGCAGCGTGCACTGCGCTGACCCCACCCCGGCGGCGCCGCGGCGCGGATGGCTGGCGCTGCTGTGCGCGAGCCGCCTGCTGCAGGGGATGATCGTCACGGCCTACTCGGGCGTGCTGCCGTTCATGCGGGACGACTGGCAGATGACGGCCGCGCAGGCCGGCTCGATCCAGAGCGCCTGGCATGTGGGCTACATGAGCTCGCTGTTCGCCGTGGGCCTGCTGGCCGACCGCTTCGGCCCGCACCGCATCTTCGCGGTGGGCGGCGCGATCGGCGCGGCCGCCTCGCTGGCCTTCGCCCTCTTCGCGCACGACCACCGCTCAGCCCTGCTGCTGTACGGCCTGGCGGGCCTGTGCGCGGGCGCCTCGTACACGCCGGGGCTGCAGCTGCTGTCGCTCAACGCCGGGCCGGCGGTGCGCGGGCGCGCGATGGGCCTCTTCCTCGGCGCGGCGTCGATGGGCTATGCGTTGTCGCTCGCGGTGGTGGCGGGCTTCAGCGTGGTGGCGCACTGGCGCACCGGGCTGCTGGTGGCGGCGGGCTGCACCGTGATCGGTGTGCTGCTGGCCCAGCTCGCGCTGCGGCGCATGGCACCGCCTGCGCCACGGGTCGCCGATGCGCCGCGCGAAGGCGTGCTGCAGGCGCTGAACGCGACCGTGCGCGACCGGCCCGCGATGGCCGGCAACTGGGCCTACGCCTTCCACTGCTGGGAACTCATGGCGCTGTGGGCCTGGCTGCCCGCCTACCTCATGGCCTCGTCGCGCGGTGGCGCGACCGCGTGGCCGGCCGCGGGGATCGCGCTGGCGGCGTTCGCGCACCTCGTGAGCGTGTTCGGCAGCGTGGTGGGCGGCGCCGCCTCCGACCGGCTGGGCCGCGCGCGCGTGATGATGATCGCCACCCTCGCGAGCCTGAGCCTGTCGTTCAGCTTCGGCTGGATGTGGACCTGGCCGCTGTGGGCGCTGGCCGCGATGGCGGCGCTCTACAACCTGCTCGCCATCGCCGATTCCTCGGTCTACTCGACCGCGCTGGCCGACGTGGTGGCGCCGCACCGGCTCGGCGTGGCGTTCTCGGTGCGCTCGGTGATGGGCTTCGGCGCGGGCGCGCTCAGCCCGTGGGTGTTCGGGCTGGCGCTCGACTGGGGGCAGGCGCGGTTCGGCTTCGGCAGCACCTACGCGTGGGTCGCGGCGTGGAGCTCGGTCGGGCTCGGGGCGCTGCTCGGGCCGTGGATGATCGTGCGCTTCGGGCGCCTCAGCGCGGCAACGGTGCCGCCCCGCGATAGCCCAGCATCGCGTCGTACAGATCGGTTCGCCGGTCGCGGTGCAGGTCGTTGAGCGGCGTCCAGATCGGCGCGGAGCGCGCGGCGCCCAGGTCGACATCGGCATAAAGGATGGTTTCTTCCTCGGGCCCGGCGATGCGCCCCATCGGCCAGCCGTTGGTGCCCGCGATCAGCGAGTTGCCCATGAAGCCCGTGCCGCGCTCCTGGCCCACGCGGTCGGCGGTGGCGATGAAGACGTTGTTGGCGTGCGCGGCCGTCATCGTCAGGTAGGCCGCCATGCACACGCCGCTGGCGTCGTACAGCGGCGGCGGCGTCCAGACCCAGCCCGTGGGCACGCAAATGATGTCGGCGCCCTGCTGCGCCACGATGCGCGGCACCTCGGGAAACCAGATGTCCCAGCACACGAGCAGGCCGATGCGGCCGATCTTCGTCTCGAACACCGGGTAGCCCTCGTTGCCGGGCGTGAACCACAGCTTCTCGTTGTTCCACAGGTGCGTCTTGCGGTAGCGGCCGATGTAGCCCTCGGGGCCGACGAGCACGGCGGTGTCGAACAGCTGCATGCCGTCCTGCTCGGCCAGGCAGCCGACGAGGTACACGCCGTGTTTTGCCGCGAACGTGACCCAGCCCTGCACCGTGGGGCCGTGCGGCACGGGCTCGGCGTGGGCGAAGGCCTCGGCGCGGCCGTTGAAGCAGTAGCCGGTGGTCGCCAGTTCGGGCAACACGATGAGCTGCGCGCCGCCGGCCACCGCCGCTTCGAGTTGTGCGTGCACCGCGGCGGCGTTGCGCGCGAGGTTCTCGACGCCGACCTGCGGGTCGAACTGCACGACGGCCACGCGCACGGGGCTGGCGCGCAGGCCGGGCACGGCGTCGCCGCCGGAAGGGATGTCGTGGGGAGCGGGGGTCGGGAGGGTCATGGCCATTTCAGGTTTCAAATTAAAACTACTTGGATGCTAGTCGCATCGGTTTTAATTTGCAACCAATCCAACGCTACGGTCTAATCCCGCCATCCCAGGGACGCACAGGAAACACACGATGGCCAGGAGAAAAAGTCTGAGGTTCGACGCCTGCCCGATGGCGCGCGCCCTCGAGATCGTCGGCGACCAGTGGTCGCTGCTGATCGTGCGCGACGCCTTCGACGGCATGCGGCGCTTCGGCGAGTTCCAGCAGAGCCTGGGCGTGGCCAAGAACATCCTGGCCGACCGGCTGAAGTGGCTGGTGCAGGAAGGCGTGTTCGACCTCGTGCCGGCCTCGGACGGCTCGCTCTACCAGGAGTACGCGCTGACGGCCAAGGGCCGCGGCCTGTTCCCCGTGGTGGTCGGCCTGCGGCACTGGGGCGAGGCGAACCTGTTCGCGCCCGGCGAGCCGCATTCGGTGCTGCTGGAGCGCGAGAACGGTGAGCCGGTAGCGCCAATCGACCTGCGCACGCGCGACGGCCAACCGCTCGACCCCGCCGTGACCTTCGTGAAGAAGCTGCCCGTCACGGCCCCCTGACAGCGCCGCCCGCTCAGTCGTTGCCGATCGGGTACTCCAGCGCGACGCGAATCTGGCGCGTGTTGAGTTCGGCCTGCGCCTTGTTGTTGCGGTGCTCGCCGTAGCGCAGCAGGAAGGCCAGGCCCTTGGCGCTGCCTTGCTGGACCGTGTAGCGCAGCCAGAGGTCGCGCTCCCAGTGCCGGCCGCCCTGCCCGTAGCCCAGCCATGCGTAGCCTCCGCGCGGCGGCACCCGGCTGCCGTCGATGCCACTGCCGCGGATGTAGGCCGCGCCCAGGCTCAACCCGGGCGCTCCCCAACGCGCGGCATCCACTTCGTAGCGCAGCTGCCACGACCGCTCATGCGGCGCATTGAAGTCGGACAGCTGCGCTGCATTGCCGAGCCAGACGGCGCCGCGCGTCACGTAGTCGAACGGCGTGTCGCCCGCGACCTTCTGCCAGCCCAGGCCCACGCGGTGGGGGCCGTGGGCGTAGCTGGTCATGAGGCTCGCGGTGGTGTTGTCCACCGGGCCGGCCAGCGCACGGCCCGTGTCCTTGCTGCGGTACACGTGCAGGTCGAAGGACAACGCGCGCTTGTCTTCCAGCGGCACCGTGTAGTGGGCGCCCAGGTAGCCCGTGCGCCAGGTGTCCTGCAGGCGTGCGACATAGGCCGTGAGCGACAGCGAAGCGCTGCCCTTCCAGGTGCCGCCGGCAAAGTCGAACACGTCGCCGCGCGGTGACTTCGGGTCGAGGTAATTGACGATCAACGGGTGGTTCGTGCCGCGCGCATGGCGGTCGGTCGACCCGGTGAAGCGGCCGGCCTGCAGCGTGAGCGTGTCGAACTCGCGGCTCGTCAGCAGCCAGCCGCGCATGGTCTCGGGCAGCAGGCGGGAATCGGACGCGCTGAAGACCGGCGTCTTCACGCGTTGCTCGCCCACCGTCAGCACGGTGGCGGAGATGCGCGCCTTCAGCGCCACGCCGCCGCGCGCGATGCCGTGCTGCGCGTAGCCCGCGCCGTCCACCGGCAGCATGCGGATCTTGCCGACGCGCAGATCGTCGCCGTCGAGGCTGCGCGCGAGCGAGGCATGCGCGTCCACGCCGAAGCCGATCCAGCCCGGCGTGAAGCCGGACGCGACGGTGCCCATGACGCCGTAGCCCCACTCCTGCGCGTAGTCGCTGCGCCGCGCCTTCGGCAGCGTGGCGTTGCGCCCGCCGTTGCTGCGGTCGCCGTGCAGGTAGCTCCGGTGCTCGTACACGCTGCGCTGGAGCACGTGCCAGCGCGTGTCCTCGACGAAGCCCCCACCTTCGGCCGCGAGGGTGGACGTGCCCAGCATGGCGAGGGCCGCGCCGCAGACCCGCTTCATCGCCGGCCCTTCACAGGTACTTGAGCCACGCGATGTCGCGGCGCCGCGCCTTCAGGGCGGCGAAGGCGCGCACCGCCGGATACAGCGCAAAGGCCAGCACCCCGGTGACCAGCCACACCATCCAGACGGCGTCGAAGCCGAACAGGCGGCCCTGGTTGGGGCCCCAGACCGCCTCGGCCCCCAGGTAGAGGAACTTGAGCACGTACAGGTGCAGCACGTAGAAGAACATGGGCGCCGCGCCGAACACGGCCAGCGGCGCGAGCCAGGGCGCGCCCTGCCGGCGCTCGAACAGGCGCAGCAGCCACAGCCCCACGCCGAGCGTCAGCGCGATGAACAGCAGCGACGGCGGGTACTTCGTGACGTTGAGGAAGGCCATCACGGTCGTCAGCGCGCTGTCGCCTGCTGCCCAGGGCTTGTCGCCGTAGGCATTGAGTGCGCGCAGCGCCACGAAGCCAACGAGCAGGCCCACGGCCCACGCGAGCAGCCGCCGCTGGCGCTGCGGCGCATCGGCGCCGGGCAGGAACCACGGCCCGGCGACATAGCCCAGCGCGATCACGCCGATCCACGGCAGCAGCGGGTACGACGTGCGCAGCCTCAGGGCCTCGGACACCTCGATCCAGCCCCGGTCGTGCAGCACGGCCCAGGGCACGTGCAGCACATGGCCGACGGGAAAGTGCACGCCGTCGAGCAGGTTGTGCCCCGCCACCAGCACCACGCCCAACACGACCAGCGCCCGGCGCGGCAGCCACACCAGCGCCGACAACGCCAGCATCGACAGCCCGATCACCCAGATCACCTGCAGGAACACGGTGGCCGGCGGGAACTGGAAGGTCCAGGCAAAGTTGACGACCGTGACCTCCAGCAGCACGAGGAACAGGCCCCGCTTCCACAGGAACGAGGACGCCGCCGCGCGGCCGTCCGCCTGCTTCGCGCCGTAGAGAAAGGCCGACAGCCCGGTCAGGAACACGAACACCGGCGCGCACAGGTGCGCCAGCAGGCGGCCGAAGAACAGCGCCGGCGGCGTCTGCGCCACGAGCATGGGGTCGGGCACCTGGTGGTGCAGGTAGAAGGTCTCGCGCACGTGGTCCAGCAGCATGAACAGGATCACGAGGCCGCGCAGCGCGTCGATGGAGAGCAGCCGGGCCGGGGCGCCGGCCCCGGGTGGCAAGGAAGCGGATGAAACGTCGGGCATTTAATTATTGCGAATTGATTTGCAATAATTTACAGCATCGGACGATGCACCCTCCTGAAGAGTCTGAAGGGCCGGTTCATTCGCCGAGCAGTTCGCCGATCGGCTGCAGGTCTTCCACCCGGTCGCAGATCGACTTGATGACCATGGTGATCGGGATGCCCAGCAGCAGCCCCCAGATGCCCCACAGCCAGCCCCAGAAGATCACGCCCACGAACACCGCCACCGGGTTCATGCGGCTGGTGCGGCTGGTGAGCCAGGGCATCAGCAGGTTGCCCACCACCGTGTGGATGGCCAGCGACACACCGCCCACCAGCAGCGCCATCTCGATGCTGCTGAACTGAAGGAAGGCCATGAGCCCCGCCGCCACCAGCACGATCACCGAGCCGATGTACGGAATGAGGTTGGTCACGGCCGCGATGATTCCCCACACGGCCGCGTTCTCCACGCCGAGCAGCCAGAAGGCCAGGCCGGTGGTCAGCCCCACCAGCCCGCTCACCAGGATCTGCACCAGCAGGTAGCGCTCGATGTTGCGCGTGATGTCGTCCAGCACGTGCACCGTGACCTTCTTCTTCTGCAGGCTGGGCCCGGTGATCTTGATGAGCTTGCGCCGGAAGGTGTCGCCCGAACACAGCGCGAAGTAGGTGAGGAAGGCCACCAGCGTGAGCTGCCCCAAGGCGTTGAGCAGGCCGACCGTGCCGCTGAGCAGGTAGTCGCGCACGTTGAAGCCCGGCCGCTCGATCACGACGCGCGCCACGCCCTTGCGCGAAGCGACGCGCGCGGAGTTTTCCTCGGCCGCTTTCTCGAGCTGCGCGGCGGCCTGCTGCACGCTGTCCAGCGGCGTGGCGCTGGCGTTCTTGTCGCGGCGCATGGCCTGGCCGAGCTTCTGCGCGGCGACCGGCAGCGAGTCGAGCAGTTGCGAGGCGCTGCCCGAGAGCGAATAGCCCGTCCACCCGAGCCCGCCGAACAGGCCCAGCAGGATCGCCGCCGCGCCGATCCAGCGCGGCACGTACCAGCGGTGCAGGCGCTCGACCAGCGGCGACAGCGCGTAGTTCAGCAGCAGGCTCAGCATCAGCGGCACGAACACGGCCTGGCCCCAGCGCAACGCGAAGACGCTGGCGAGCACGGCCAGCACCACCAGCGAGGCGCTGCGCACGTCGACCGGCATGTGCAGCACGAAGCGCCTGCGCAGGGCGGAGGTCGCCTCTTCGGCGGTCGCGCTCGGCTCGACCGGCGCTGCGGGCTCGACGGGGTCGACCGGCGGCGCCGGCACCGGTGCGGGTGCAGGCGGCGGCTCATCCGCAGCCACCGGCCGTTCAGGCGCCGGTTTCGGGCCGGCCGGGGTGTCGTCGGTCATCGCGATTCCTTCAGCATCTCGCGCACCGCGGCCAGCTGGCGGCGCGACACCGCCACGGGCTCGGGCACCGAGTCCAGCCGCAGCGCCCAGCCTTCGGCGTCCTCGCCGTCGTCGTAGCGCTCCAGCGCGCGGATCGCCGCGCGCGCCACCAGCGCGTTGCGGTGCACGCGCAAAAAGCGGTGCGGGTAGCGCTCCTCGAAGTCGTTCAGCGAGCCGTCGAGGATGTGGCTGCGCGTGGCGGTGCGCACCGTGAGGTACTTGTATTCGGACTTGAGGTACAGCACTTCGGACAGCGGCACGCGCTCGGCGCGGCCCCGGTCCTGGATCAGCACGCACTCGGGCGTGGCCTCGGGGGCCGGCTGGGCGGCGCGGCGCTCCTTCAGGAAGCGCTCGACTTTCTGCAGCGCCTGCTGCAGCCGCTCGGCGCGCACGGGCTTGGTGAGGTAGTCGACCGCCTCCAGCTCGAAGGCCGTGACCGCGTGGCTGGCGTGCGCCGTCACGAACACCACGGCCGGCGCGTCGGGCCGGCTGCGCAGCGCGCGCGCCACCTCGATGCCGTCGACGCCGGGCATGTGCACGTCGAGCAGCACGAGGTCGAGGTCCATCGCGGCCAGGTGGGCCAGCGCCTCTTCGCCCTGCGCGGCCTCGGCCGTCACCTCGGCGGCGGGCGAGCTGCAGTCGCGCAGCAGCGTGCGCAGGCGCGAGCGGGCCAGGGCTTCGTCGTCAACGATCAGGGTCTTGAGGCTCATGATTCGGCGGGGATGGCAATGCGTACGCGGTAGTTCTTCTGGTCCATGCCGGCGCTGAACTGCATCTGCATGTCGTGCAGCAGCCGCAGCCGCTCGCGCACGTTGTCCAGGGCGATGCCGTGGCCGCGCGGCAGCGGCTCGTCGGCCCAGCGCAGCGGCGGCAGGCTGTTGACCACCTCGATCACGACCATGCCGCCGCGCCGCTCGGTGCGGATGCGCAGCTTGCCGCCCTCGGGGCTGGGCTCCACGCCGTGCTTGATGGCGTTCTCGACCAGCGGCTGCAGCAAGAGCGGCGGCAGCCGCGCGTCGCTGGCGGCGGCATCGAGGTCCCAGCGGATGCGCAGGCGCTCGCCGAAGCGCACCTGCTCGATGGCCAGGTAGCGCTCGGCCAGCGCGATCTCGTCGGCGAGCGTGCCCGATTCGCCCGGCACGGTGAGCGCCTGGCGGAACAGCTCGGCCAGGTCCTCGAGCATGGTCTCGGCCTTGGCCGGCTCCTCGCGCACCAGCGCGATGGCGCTGTTCAGCGTGTTGAACAGGAAATGCGGGCGGATGCGCGACTGCAGCTCCTCGAGCCGGGCCGTGGTCGCGGCCGGCGTCTGGCCGCGCGCGCGCAGCACCATCGCCGCCATCACCAGCCCCGCAAACAGCGCGCCGGCCAGCGCGCTGGCCAGCCAGGGGGCGCTGGCGATCACGCCGGTCAGGCGCAGCAGGCCGCAGCCGTACAGCGAGGCCACCGCCCCCAGTACGGCGCCGGCGGCGTACTGGCCCGGGGGCGGCAGGCGCCGCAATTGCTTCTTGAGCCCGCAGGCCGCCACCAGCCACAGCAGCGTGGCGGGCAGCGCGCCGCCGGTGACCGTGGCCGCCTGCACCAGCCATTCGCCGAAGGAGCCGACCACGAACAGCGTGGCCACCGCCACCACCGCTTCGACGAACACCACGGTGCGCAGCACCACGCCGATCTGGCAGGCGTCGAACAGCGCCGGACCGCCGCGCACGGGCGCGCGGGCGCGTTCCGGCGACGAAGCGGACGTGGAGGGGGAGCTGGCCGATAAAATCGCCGGGTTGCGCATCGCAGACATCAGATCCATCGGGTGACCAACCCATTATTGCCTTCCTGGACGGCTCCCATGACCCAAAACCAACTCGACAAGAAATCCGAAGCCTGGTCGGCCCTGTTCTCCGAACCGATGAGCGACCTGGTGAAGCGCTACACCTCCAGCGTCTTCTTCGACAAGCGCCTGTGGCAGGCCGACATCGAGGGCTCGCTGGCGCACGCCGGCATGCTCGCGGCCCAGGGCATCATCAGCGTGCAGGACCACGCCGCCATCGAGCGCGGCATGGCGCAGATCCGCAGCGAAATCGAGGCCGGCAGCTTCGAATGGAAGCTCGACCTCGAGGACGTGCACCTGAACATCGAGGCCCGCCTGACCCAACTGGTCGGCGACGCCGGCAAGCGCCTGCACACCGGCCGCAGCCGCAACGACCAGGTCGCCACCGACGTGCGCCTGTGGCTGCGCGGCGAGATCGACCTCATCGGCGACCTGCTGGTCGAGCTGCAGAAGGCGCTGGTCGACATCGCCGAGAAGAACGTCGAGGTGATCCTGCCCGGCTTCACCCACCTGCAGGTGGCCCAGCCCGTGAGCTTCGGCCACCACATGCTGGCCTACGTGGAAATGTTCAGCCGCGACGCCGAGCGCATGGGCGAGGTGCGCAAGCGCGTCAACCGCCTGCCGCTGGGCGCCGCCGCCCTGGCCGGCACCAGCTACCCGCTGGACCGCGAGCTCGTGGCGCGCACCCTGAAGATGGACAGCGTCTGCCAGAACAGCCTGGACGCCGTGAGCGACCGCGACTTCGCGATCGAGTTCACCGCCGCCGCCAGCCTGTGCATGGTGCACGTGAGCCGCCTGAGCGAAGAACTCATCATCTGGATGAGCCAGAACTTCGGCTTCATCAACATCGCCGACCGCTTCACCACCGGCTCGTCGATCATGCCGCAGAAGAAGAACCCCGACGTGCCCGAGCTGGCGCGCGGCAAGACCGGCCGCGTGGTCGGCCACCTGATGGCGCTCATCACGCTCATGAAGGGCCAGCCGCTGGCCTACAACAAGGACAACCAGGAAGACAAGGAGCCGCTGTTCGACACCGTCGACACGCTCAAGGACACCCTGCGCATCTTTGCCGAAATGATCGGCGGCATCACCGTGAAGCCGCAGGCCATGGAGGCCGCCGCGCTGCGCGGCTACGCCACCGCCACCGACCTGGCCGACTACCTCGTGAAGAAGGGCCTGCCCTTCCGCGACGCGCACGAAACCGTGGCCCACGCCGTGAAGGCCGCCACCTCGCACCAGGTCGACCTGTCGGAGCTGCCGCTGTCCGTGCTGCAGCAGTTCAACCCGAACATCGAGAAGGACGTGTACGACGTGCTGAGCCTGCGCGGCTCGCTCAACGCCCGCAACGTGCTGGGCGGCACCGCGCCCGTGCAAGTGAAGGCACAGGTCGCCCGCCACCGCGCCCGCCTGGGCTGAAGCTCGCGGCCACACCACCGAGGGCCGCGCTTCATGTTCTACGCCATCCCGCTCGAAAACAAACCGAGCTGGCACAACCCGCCGTGGATGACGGTGCTGCTGATCCTCCTGAACATGGTCGTGTTCTGGGGGCCGCAGCGCAGCGAAGAGAACGGCCGCGAGCGCGCGGCGCAGTTCTACGTGCAGAGCGTGCTGCCCGAGCTGGAGCTGCCGCCCTTCGTCGAGTGGCTCGAAAAAACCGACCCCAAGCGCGGCAAGCTGGCGCGCCGCATGCTGGCCCATGAAGAGGCCTACCCGCAGCTACTCGAAGGCCTGCAAAACGACCAGCCCTTCCTGAAGAAGCTGCGCGCCGACCAGGTCGTGACGCCCGCGAACCCGCGCTTCGACGAATGGCAGCGCGACCGCCGCCAGTACGAGGCGATGCTGCCCGCGCCGTTCACCGCGCGCTGGTCGCAGGACTACGGCAAGGACGCCGAATTCAAGCCCTGGACCTGGCTCACCGCCGCCTTCCTGCACGGCAGCACGGGTCACCTGCTGGGCAACATGCTGTTCCTCTTTTTGTTCGGCTTCTCGGTCGAGCTGGCACTGGGGCGCGGCACCTACCTGAGCTTCTACCTGTTGGGCGGCGTGGGCTCCGCGCTGCTGGCCGGCTGGGCCTATGCGGGCAAGGGCGGCTACGGGCTGGGTGCCTCGGGCGCGATCTCGGCATTGATGGGCATGTACGCCGTGATGTACCGGCTGCGGCGCATCCGCTTTTTCTACCAGCTGTTCTTCTATTTCAACTACGTCACGGCGCCCGCCCTGCTCTTGCTGCCGGCCTGGATCGTCAACGAGCTGGTGCAGCACTGGATCGGCGGCCAGGGCATCGCCTACATGGCCCACCTGGGCGGCCTGCTGACGGGCGCGGCGCTGATGGCCGGCGCCATGTGGCTGGGCCGCGTGAAGACGCCCGAGACCGTGAAGTCGGAAATGGTGACCGACGACCACCGCTTCGAGCAGCACGTGGCCGCCGCGCGCAAGCTGTCGGCGGCGATGAAGTTCGAGCCCGCGTGTGCCGAATGGCGCGCCGCCGCCGCCCTGCGCCCCAGCGACACCGACACGCTGCGCGCCTGGTTCCACACCGCGCGCCTGCAGCCCGCCAGCGACGACTTCCACCAGGCCGCGCGCCGCATCTTCCGCCTGCCCGCCACCGATGCCGACACGCTCGCGCTGCAGCACGCCAGCTTCACGACCTACCTCGACCAGGCCAAACCGGGCGTGCGCCTGAAGCCCGACGACATGGCCCGGCTGGCGCGCCGCTTCGCGCGCATCCGCCAGTTCGGCGACGCCGACAAGCTCTGCCGCATCCTGCTGAAGACCGCGCCCGACCATCCCGAGCTGGCCGACACGCTCTCGGTGTGCGCCAACGGGCTGCTGCACGCGGGCGAACGCGATCGCGCCCTGGGCCTGCTGCCGCACCTGCTGCGGCTGGCGCCCAACGACATGGTCACGCGCGCGTTGCAGCGCACGTAAAAAACCCGGCACGCGGCCGGGTTCGTTGACGAAGCGCCGCTGCGCTTACTTGTCGTTGTGCAGGTACGTCGCCTGCTTCGGCAGCAGCAGGCTGACCAGGAAGGCCACGCCCATCATCGCCGTCACGTACCAGTAGAAATACGACTCGTGGCCGATCGACTTCAGGCCCAGCGCCACGTACTCGGCGCTGCCGCCGAAGATGGCGTTGCCCACCGCGTACGACAGGCCCACGCCCAGCGCGCGCACTTCGGGCGGGAACATCTCGGCCTTCACGATGCCGCTGATCGAGGTGTAGAAGCTCACCACCGCCAGCGCCAGCGTGATCAGCACGCCGGCCATCAGCGGGCTGCCCACGCTTTGCAGGTTGCTCAGCACGGGCACCGTCATCAGCGCGCCCAGGGCGCCGAACAGCAACATGTTGCTGCGACGGCCGATGCGGTCCGACAGCGCGCCGAACAGCGGCTGCATGCACATGTACAGGAACAGGCACGCCGTCATCACGTTGCTGGCGGTCTTGATCGACATGCCGGCCGAGTTCACCAGGTACTTCTGCATGTAGGTGGTGAAGGTGTAGAAGATCAGCGAGCCGCCGGCCGTGTAGCCCAGCACGACGAGGAAGGCGCGCTTGTGGTGCTTGAACAGCTCGGCGACGCTGCCGGCGCCCTTGGCGGCGCGGGTCTTGGTGCTGGCCGTTTCGGTGAGCGTGCGGCGCAGCATCAGCGCCACGACGGCGGCCAGGGCACCCAGCACGAAGGGAATGCGCCAGCCCCAGGCCTTGAGCTCGGCCTCGGTGAGCAGCTGCTGCAGCACCACCACGGCCACCACGGCCAGCAGCTGGCCGCCGATCAGCGTGACGTACTGGAACGACGAGAAGAAGCCGCGCTGGCCGCGCATCGCCACTTCGCTCATGTAGGTGGCGGTGGTGCCGTATTCGCCGCCGACCGACAGGCCCTGCAGCAGGCGCGCGGCCAGCAGCAGCGCGGGCGCCCAGGCGCCGATCTGCGCGTAGGTGGGCAGGCAGGCAATGACCAGCGAGCCGACGCACATCATGACGACCGAAGTCACCATCGAGGTCTTGCGGCCCTTGCGGTCGGCCAGCCGGCCGAACAGCCAGCCGCCGATCGGGCGCATCAGGAAGCCGGCGGCGAACACGCCGGCGGTGTTCAGCAGCTGGACCGTCGGGTCCGACTTGGGGAAGAACGAGGGCGCGAAGTAGATCGCGCAGAAGGCGTAGACGTAGAAGTCGAACCACTCCACCAGGTTGCCGGACGACGCGGCAAAGATGGCGAAGATGCGCTTGCGCTTTTCCTCGAAGGTGTAGGGGGTGGTGTCGCGGGTCGCGTCTGGGCTGGAAGCGCCGGCGCTCGTGCTGCTGCTGGCAATGGCGGTCATGCGGGGGGTCCTTGTCTCTGGCTGCAGCCCCCGCGAAGCCCGCGGAAAGCCGTGCCGGGGAGTCTGGTCCGCCGGGGGCACGCTGTCGTCCGTAGGGCCCCCGCCGCGGGACTGCGTACCGGTACGCAGGGGTAAACCCTAAGTTCTAGCCAGAAGTTGGGGCGCCTTCAGGGCGACGCTCCCGCCGACGGGGCACCTTGCTCCGCGAATGTCCCCCGGGCTTCGCCCTCCTCCTTGATTTCGCTGCGCAAGGCACCCCATCGGCGTGAGCGTGTTCAGTGCAGTCGTTGATCGGCGAGCACCCGCAGCGTGCCCTGTGCCCAGGACACTGGGTGCTTCCCGCAGCGAAATCAAGGAGGAGGGGCGAAGCCCCGGGGGACATTCGCGGAGGGAAGCACCCGGTGGCCTGGGCACGCGCCCCGAACAGAACTACAACCCGTGCTCGCGCAGGAAGCGATCCAGCTCCAGGCTGCTCGAAAAACCCAGCTTCGCGAACATGTGCGCCCGGTGCGTTTCCACCGTGCGCAGCTCCAGCGGCGCGAGTTCCTGCGCGATGCGCTTGTTGGGCAGGCCTTCGGCCACGAGCCGGGCGACCTGCATCTCGCGCGGCGTGAGCTTGGCCCACAGCGCCTGCGCGGCCTGCCGGGCCTGGCGGCGCACGGCAACCTCTTCGGCCTTCTGCAACGCCTTGGCGATGCTGTCGAGCAGGCGCTCGTCGTTGCAGGGCTTCTCCAGCCAGCCGAAGGCGCCGTTCTGCACCGCCTCGACCGCCATCGGGATGTCGCCATGCCCGGACAGGAAGATCACGACCAGCGGGCTGTCCTGCGCGCGCAGCGCGTCGAACACCTGCAGCCCGCTCATGCCCTCCATGCGCAGGTCGAGGATGGCGCAGCCCGAGCGCTGCAGGTCGGCACCGGCCAGGAAGGCCTCGCCCGAGGCGAAGGCCTGCACCGCATGGCCGCGCGACAGCAGCAGCAGGCCCAGGGAGCGGCGCACGGCCTCGTCGTCGTCGACGACGCACAGGTGGTTGGCAAGCAGGGGTGCGTTCACGGGGAAGCCTCCAGTTCGAGGGTGAAGACCGTGCCGCCGCCGGGCCGGTCGGCGAACGACAAGCGGCCGCGGTGGGCCTCCACGATGGTGCGGCAGATGTTCAGGCCCAACCCGAGCCCGCCGGCCTTGGTGGTGAAGAAGGGCGCAAAGACCTGCTCGGCCAGCGCGGCGTCGATGCCGGGGCCGTGGTCCGCGATGCGAATGTGCACGCGGCCTTCGCGCAGCTCGGCCTCGACCTCGACCACGCGCCGCTCGGGCGGCGTGCCCTGCTGCATCGCCTGCAGGCTGTTGGACAGCAGGTTCAGCAGCACCTGCTCGAGCAGCACGCGGTCGCCGCGCACCGGCGGCAGCGCGGGCGGAATGCGCACCTCGGCGCGCACCTGCCGCTGGCGCATCTCGCCCTGCAGCAGCGCCAGCGCATTGGTCACCAGCGCGGCCACGGCGCAGTCTTCGGTGCCGGCGGTGCGCTGGCGCACGAAGCCGCGGATGCGCCGCACGATCTCGGCGCTGCGTTTGGCCTGCGCCACGGTCTCGTCGAGGCTGCTGGCCAGGAGCGGCTGGTTGCCCTGCGCGGCGAAGGCCTTGGCGGCGTTGGCGAAGTTGCTCAGCGCCATCAGCGGCTGGTTGAGTTCGTGGGCCAGCGTGGAGGCCATCTCGCCCAGGCTGGCCAGGCGCTGCGCGTGCTGCAGCTGCTCGTCGTTCTGGCGCTGGCGCAGCTCGGCGCGCTTCTGCTCGGTGATGTCGACCACCGAGCTCATCCAGCCGCTGTGGCGGCCGTCGGCGTCGATGAGCCGCGCGGTGTAGACCATGGTGATGACCTCGTGCCCGTCGCGGTGCCGCAGGCGCGACTCGAAGCCCGAGCGCGCGGGCTGCCCGCTCATCATGGCCTCGTAGTGGAACCAGTGCTGCGTCACGTCGTCGGGGTGCCAGTAGGGGTACGGCGGCAGCCGCCCCAGCAGCTCGTCGGCGCCGTAGCCGGTCATCTCGCAGAAGGCCGGGTTGACGTAGATGATGCGGCCCTGCAGGTCGCGCGCGCGCATGCCGACCAGCAGCGAGTCTTCCATCGCCTTGCGGAAGGCGTGGGCCTGGTCCAGCTCGTGGGTGCGCTCGCGCACGCGCAGCTCGAGGTCGCGCCGCGCGTCGCGCTGCTCGGCGAAGCGGCGCTCGCGCAGCCGCCAGTACAGCGCCCCCAGCAGCAGCACGCCGGCGCCCAGCAGGCCGAGCATCCAGGTGCGCTCGCGCGCGCGGGTGACTTCGGCGTGGTCGGCCATCACCGTCAGGGTCCAGCCCAGGTCAGGCAGCGGCTCGTCGACGGCGAGAAAACGCCGCGCCTTGCCACCGACCGTGGTGCGCACCAGGTAGCCCGGCGCGCCTTCGATGTGCTCGACGCGCCAGGGCAGCGGCGCAAAGCGGGTGCGCGCGCCGTACTGCTGGTCGTGCTCGATGCCCGCCAGGTCGGCGGGGCTCAGCGCCCGCGTGGCCTGGTACATCCAGCCCGGCACCGAGCTCAGGAACACGATGCCGCGCGCGTCGGTCAGCAGGATCGGATCGCGCACGAAGGCCCAGGCGTCGTGCAGCTGGCGCAGGCTGACCTTGACGGTGACCACGCCCAGCACCTCGCCGCCGCCCTCGGCGCGCACCGGCGCCGACATGAACAGCCCCGGCTCGCCCGTGGTCTGGCCCACGCCGTAGAACAGGCCGCGCCGCCCGGCCCGCGCATCGAGAAAGTACGGCCGGTTGGCGTACGACTCGCCCACGAAGCTCTGCGGCGTGGCCCAGTTGCTCGCGGCCAGCGTGAGGCCCTGCGGGTCGGTGAGGTACAGCGCGTCGGAGCCCGCGAGGCGGTTCACTTCCTCGATGTGGTGGTTGGCGCGCTGCCGCGCGGCGGGGTCCTGCGGATGGGCCAGCACGGCGAGCACGTCGGGGTGCATGCCGGCGGTGAACGGCAGGTAGCCGTACTTGCCGGCGGCGTCGCGCAGGCCGAGCACGTGCACTTCCATGGCGCGGCGGATCGAGTCGGCCTGGAAGTTCGCCTCGCGCCGCGCGGCCCACTGGCCGGCCACGGCGATCAGCAGCAGCGCCAGCGCGACGGCAGCCGCCCAGGCCACCAGCGCGCGGCGGCGGGAGCGCGTCGGCGATGGAGATGAAGGAGCAGGAAGGGACGGTTCGGGCGTGAGGGGCGGCATGGGAGGCGGGTCCGCAGGTCCGGCCGGCGCGGCGTGCGGAATTTTGCCCTGATCCGCGGGCCGGCCCTCTCTCAGGCCGCCGGCCGCAGCAGCCAGCGCACTTCCTGCGTCTGCTCGCTCTCGGGGTAGCGAGCCTCGAGCGTGGTGAGGATCGGCTGCGCCATGTCCGTGCGGCCCAGCCCCTGCACCAGCGCGCGGGCTGCCAGCTCGTAGGCCTGCGGGATCGCCGCGTGGCCGCGGAAGCGCTTGTCGAAGCCCGACAGCAGCGCGAGCGTGCCGTGCGCGTCGCCGCCGCGCCATTCGGCGCGCGCCATCGCGATGACCATCGCCGGGTCGTCGAGCACGAAGGTCTTGTCGATGGCGCGGCAGGCCTTGAAGACTTTCAGCGCGTCCGATGCGAGGTCGCGCCGCATCAGCAGCGGAATGAAGCGGCGCGCGTGGTCGAACAGCGTGTCCTTCTTCTCGGGCATGAGCGCCAGCACGCGGTGGTAGCGGCGCTGCGCGGCCAGGTCGTCGGCGTCGGCGGTGCGCTGCGCCTCGTAGGCAATGCCCAGTGCGGCGGCCAGGTCGCCGTCGGTGATGCACTGCGCCACCTCGGCGTCGGTGCGCTGCGCGGCGATCTGCGCGGGCGTGCGACGGTCGACCGGCGCGCCGATGTCGGCGCCCGCGCCGGGCACGAGGTCGATGCCGAAGGCGTCGTGGTGCTGGTACATCACGTAGCCCAGGAGGCTGGCCATCACCCAGCCGAAGTAGATGAACGCGAAGTTGACGATCGGCAGCACGATGCGTCCGTCGAACACCGGCAGCACCATCGAAATCGCCACCTGCGCGCCCGTGCTCAGCAGGAACAGGAAGAAGCACAGCAGCGCATAGGGCCAGCCGATGGTGCGCATCGCGTCCATCACGTAGCCCGGGTTCATGGCCTGGAAGAAGCTGCCCGACTGCACCAGCACGATCACCGCCGCCGGGAAGGTGAAGGACATGATGAACAGCCCCACCGTGCCCAGCACCGGCTCGTACCAGGCGAGCCAGCCGATGAGCATCGTCTGCACCAGCGAGATGGCGAAGAGCTTCCACGGCAGGTAGGTCCACTCGTCGCTCGATTCACGTCCGAAATCAGCCGAGTCGCGGATGCCGCGCGCGCCCAGCGCAATGACCTTGAAGCCGTAGCGGCTGGCCGCCAGGATGATGCCGACCTCGATGACGATGAAGGCCAGCGCATCGGGCAGGAAGAACACGGCCTCGAACAGCAGGCTGCAGAACGACAGCACCAGGCCGTAGGCCAGCGGCCGCAGCTGGAGCGGAAAGGCGAAGAAGCTGTTGAGGCGGTGCCAGAACGGCGGAGGCGGCGGCAGGGAGTCGCGGTCGATCATGGCGGGGCCTGGGGTGCTGCGGCTACTTGCGGAAGAAGTCGCTCTGGCTCATGGCGCCCGCGCCGCCCATGCGCACGACCGTGGCGTCGCTGGAATGCACGAGGCGCATCTGGCCGAGCTCGCGCTCCAGGCGCTGGCTGAAACTGGTCTTGTACTGGAGCGCGGCCTCGCCCATCTTGAGCACGCTGGTGCCCGTGACGATGGCGCTCTTGCGGTCGGTGGCCACCTCGACGGCGTCGATGTGGTACTCGTACTCGATGGTGAGGATGCCGCCCATGCGGTCGCCCACGGTGCGGAACAGCTCGAAGGTCTTCTCGACCGCCTCGCAGGCTTCCTCGCGGTTGTGGCTGCTCTCGACGGTGCGGCCCATCATCGTGACCTTGCTCTCGATCACAGCCTTGCGGCTGAGCTGCTTGCACAGCGCTTGCGCATCGCGCGAATAGATGGCGTGCGCTTCCTTGCGGTAGTAGTCGCGCGCCATCGCCTCGTCGAGCTTGCGGCCGCCGATAAAGAAATACCACGCGCCCACGCAGAGCGCGATCACGATCGCAATTTGCTTCATTCCCGCCCCCGCGCGCACGCGGTCCCGCTCCGTTTTGCGGCGCAGTATACGTTGCCGAATGTTTCCAAACGGCGGCGGGATGAGGGCGCTTAACGCGTCAGCTGGCGCGGTAGAAGATGTAGTCGGCCTGGTACTTCACGACCTGTTTCTGGCCCATGTTCGTGGCGCCGCAGGCGGCGGCGGGGGCCACGCCGCCCTGCGTGGCGACGCGCTGGATGTAGCTCACGCCCTGCATGGCGCCCATGCCGGTGGCGGGGTTGGCCTTCACCAATTGGTGGGGAATGTTGCCGGTGCCGTTCGGCGCCACCGCCACCTGCGTGGCCGTGACCTTCGAGCCGTCTGCGTTCTCCCAGGTGGCGGGCGGGCCGTAGTACTTGCCGACCTGCTTGCCGGCGCGGTCCATCAGCTTGGCGTCGGGGCCGACGAAGACCCACTCGTGCGCACCCGGCGTGTTGGCCTTGGCGCGGCATTCGTAGGTGATGTCGCCCGCGCCCACGGTTTCCATGGCCACGCGGTGGCCGGCGGGCACCTTCACGGCGTCGGGCAGGCTGGCCTGCGAAAACACCGGCATGGGCTTGGCGCCCATGCCGGAACAGGCGGCCAGGCCAAGCGCCGCTGCGGTGGTGGAAGCCAGGACGGTCAGGGTGCGGATGTGCATGGTCGTTTCCTTGGTGTCTGATCGGTGGTGAAAAAGAAAGAGCCGCCGTCTGGAGTTCTGCATGTCGACGCCCCCCTGCCCCCTGTACGCAGCCCGAGGGCTGTTGGATTCAGACCGGTCGCGCTGAATCCGCCCGCACCGCCGGGCCGTACCTCGGACATGCGCACCGATGCCCCACAATCCGCCGATGACCGCACCCAGCCCCGACGCCGAACTGATGGCGCTGATCGACCGGATCGGCCATCGCGACGAAGCCGCCCTGCGACAGCTGTACGACCGCACCGCGCCCCGCCTCATGGGGCTGGCGATGCGGGTGGTGCGCCAGCGCGAGTGGGCCGAAGACGTGCTGCAGGAGTCCTTCCTCACCATCTGGCGCGTGGCCGGCGACTACCGTGCCTCGCTGAGTCCGCCGCTGGCCTGGCTGGGGCTCATCGTGCGCAGCCGCTCGCTCGACCTGCTGCGCCGCCGCACCGCCGACCGCGCCCAGCTCACGCAGGAGTTCGACGAGCTGATGGCAGACACCTTCGAATCCGACACGCCCAACCCGGCCGACATGGCCGATGCGAGCGAGCAGGCCTGGGCGCTGCACCAGTGCCTGAGCCAGCTCGAGGGCCGCCAGCGCGAGGTGGTCAGCCTGGCCTACCTGCGCGAGATGAGCCACGGCGAACTGGCCGAACAGCTCAAGCTGCCGCTGGGCACCGTGAAGACCTGGATCCGGCGCGGGCTCGAGAAGCTGCGCACCTGCATGGGCCGCTTCGCCTGACCACGAGACCCGCCCCATGAACCTCCTTGCCCACCCCGAACTGCTCGAACTGCTGGCCGCCAGCCATGCGCTGGGCACGCTGCGCGGCGGCGCCCGCCGCCGCTTCGAAACCCTGGCGCGCGAGCAGGCGCCCGTGCGCGCCGCCGCGCTGGTCTGGCAGGGCCGGCTGGCCGGCATGACCGAGCTGCAGCAGCCCGTCGCGCCCGACCCGGCCGTCTGGACCCGCATCCGCAACCTGATCGACGCCGAGCAGGCGCAACAGGCCCTCGCGCGGCAGCGCGACAACGCCGCGCCCATTGCGTCTGCATCGACCGGCGGCTGGCTGCGCAGCCTTGCGCTGTGGCGCGGCGCCGCCGCAGCCGGCGCGCTCGTGGCCGTGCTGGCCGTGGGCGTGGGCCTGAACCTGCGCGAGCAGCTGATCAACGCGCCCGCCGTGCAGTACGTGGCCGTGCTGTCCGACAACAAGGCCGCCGCCTCCATGCTCGTGACCTTCGACCCGAAGAAGAAGCAGCTCGTGCTGCAGCGCGTGGGCAGCTTCCGCGAAGGCGCCGACAAGTCGCTGCAGCTGTGGGCCCTGCCGCCCGGCGGCGCGCCGCGCTCGCTCGGCGTGCTGGACAATGCACCGGCGCTGCGGCTGGCCGCCTCGGAATCCGATGTGCGCGTGCCGGCGCTGGCGATCAGCCTGGAGCCCAAGGGCGGCGTCCCGAGCGCGGGCGGCCCGACCGGGCCGGTGCTGTTCCATGGCCCGCTGATCGAAAAAACGCTCTGACCCTGTCCTGAATTTCTCCGCTTCCGTTCTCTTTCCGATGCCTTCGATGAAATCCGCGCTGGCGGCCACCGCCGCCCTGCTGCTGGCAACCGCCACCTTCACCGCCCAGGCCCAGACCGCGGCCGCCGCCTTCCCCTACGAAGCCGACGGCGCCACGGCCGCCGACACCGCCTCCGCCTACCTCGCCGCCAAGGCCCGCTGGCACAACGAACTGGCCGCCTTCGCGCGCGCCGACCAGGAGCGCTTTCCGGCGCCGGGCGGCGTGGTGTTCGTGGGCAGCTCCACGGTGCGCATGTGGACGCGCCTGTCGCAGGATTTTTCCCGCGTGCCGGGCGGCATCGTCAACCGCGGCTTCGGCGGCTCGACGCTGGCCGACTGCGCCCTGTTCGCGCGCGACCTCGTGGTGCGCTACAAGCCCCGGCAGGTGGTGCTCTATGCGGGCGACAACGACCTGGCCGAAGGCCGCACGCCGCTGCAGGTGCTGGACAGCTTCGCGCGCTTTGCCAACACGGTGCGCGCCGAGCTGCCCGACGCGCGCATCAGCTTCATCTCGGTCAAGCCCAGCCCGTCGCGCGAGCAGCTCATGCCGCAGATCCGCGAGACCAACCACGTGATCTCGGCCTACCTGAACCTGCTGCCCAACAGCGAGTACATCGACATCCACACGCCGATGCTCGGCGCGGATGGACGGCCACGCCCCGAACTGTTCCGCGGCGACCGGCTGCACCTGACGGACGAGGGCTACCGGCTGTGGCAGTCGGTGGTGGCGCCGCACCTGCCACAGCCGCCTTCGGTGCCGGCCTCGCCCTCCAACGCGCCCTGATCAGGGCGGCGGCAGCAGGTCCTGGTATTCGGGGAGCGTGAGCAGCTCCAGGTCGGGGAACTTGCGCACCGCCTCCTTGAGGTTCTTCAGCGTCTGCGCCATGCGCGCGCGCACGGTCTTGCGCACCCAGGCCTGGTCGTCGGGCGAGAGGCTGGACAGGTAGTAGGCGCCCGGCACGCAGCCGTGCAGGAAGTTCTCGGCCTTGGCCTTGGCTTCGTTGAGCCGTTTCGCGTGGACCTGGGCGATCACCTGCGTCAGGTCCGTGCCCGGTGAGGCCTTGCGCGCCGTGTTCAATTCGCTCATCACGGGACCGTCGCTGTCGAAGGAGGCCGGGTGGCAGTGGACCCACGACAGGAACATCCGGTCGGCCGCCGATTGGCGGTCTGTCCCGTCGAAGTCGATGCTTCCGCCCAGATGTTTCGCCGCAGCGGCGTGGCCGTGCTCAGCGGCCAGCCAGCGCCATTGCAGGCTTTCGCTTCGACCGGCACCGCGCCTGAGAAAGACCGCGAGAGATTCATAGGCCGGCGTATAGCCTTCCTCCGCCGCCGAGCGAAGGTCTTCCATCGCGCGGGCGCGGGTTGCGGTATCGACCTCCACGCCCATCATGAGCGCCGAGCCGCGGAACACGCGGCCGAACGGGGTGCCGCTGTCGGCCAGCGTGATTTCGCAGGCCGATGGGTTGGCGGCGCCGTAGCAATCCAGCCGCCGTTGCACGTCCTGTAGCGCTGCTTGCGGCAAGACCGCCTGCGCCGCCGCACCCCACGCCAACACGCAGGCCGCCAGTGCACGTCTCCAAAGCACGGAATCGATCATCGCCCTCCCCCTCTTCTCAAAAAAACGAGCGGCGCTCCCTGCAGACACCTACGCCGGCGCAGGCTCCGAAGGCACATCGTCCGCCGGCGGCGGCACGTCGGCGCCGCGCGTGAAGCGTGCCACGAAGTACATCCCCGCGAACACCGCCGCCAGCAGCAGGCCGTCGCCCCACCAGGGCCGCGCCATCTGGTTGTCGCCGTAGAAGGCCAGCACCAGCAGCACCGCCACGAGGTGCGCGCAGAACACCGGCAGCGAGGCCGAGCCCATCGCCTCGAGCCAGTGCAGGCGCGGGATCTTGCGCATGAGCCAGGGCCCGAAGCGCACCGCCAGGATGCCCAGCGCCACCAGGTTCACGATCCGCAGCGGGCCGAGCTGCCACTTGTCGAACAGCAGGTTCATTTCCACATCGCCGCCGAACGGCGCCTGGCCGTTGATGCCGGTGTGGCGCCAGTAGAAGCCGTAGAGCGCGATGCCCGCCGCCAGCACCAGCAGCCAGGCCGGAAAGCGCAGCGGCCGGGCCTCGGGCGCGTTGCGGCTGGCGCCCAGGCACAGGCCGGCGAACCACAGGAACTGCCAGGCGTAGGTGTTGAAGGCGCCCATCTCGTGGAACGGCACCGGCACGCCGAGGTAACGCACCGCCAGCCCGTAGACCCATTCGCTGAGCCCGAACTGCGCCATCGCCCAGACCGTGGCGCTGGCCACCATCACGAGCGTCCAGCCGTGGCGCATGGCAAAGGCCAGCACCCAGGGGCTCATGAGCATGAAGAAGATGTACATCGGCAGAATGTCCAGCAGCGGCGGCTCGTAGATCAGCAGCAGCCCGAACAGGAAGCCGTCGCGCGGCTCGGCCAGGTAGTACGACACGAGGTTCTTGACCGCCGGCTGGTCGATGTGCACGCCCAGCGCCGCGATCACGGTGAACAGGAACAGCAGGATCGCCGCCTGGCACAGGTAGACCTTGAGCACGCGCCGCCAGAAAGCCTGGCGCATCGAGTCGACGCCGCGCACATGGCCGATGCGGCTGTAGACCAGCCCCGCCACGAAGGCCGACAGCAGCACGAAGCCCTCGGCGGCCGACACGAAGCCGAAAGGCTGACCCAGTGGATCGGTCAGCCGCGTGGGCAGGTGGGTGACGGTCATCAGCACGAGCATCAGCCCGCGCAAGGCGTCTATTTCCCAGTAGCGTTTCATTCGGTCGGCGGCGAGGTCTTGGTGGCGGTCTGCGCAGCGCACGCACGACGTCAGCGATTGTAAGAAGACCGGCGTACGTCGACAGAATGCGCGCTTCAAACACGGACGGCCTATGACGCTTGGCACTCCCGGAGCGCCATGCAAATCGGCTACGCTGCGCGCTGCCTCAAGGTGGAGAACTCCGTGAACCGTTTCATTCCGACATTGCTACTGGCCGCCGGCGCGCTCGCGGCGGGCCCGGGCCATGCACTTCAGATCACCAGCCTGACCCCGCAGGGCGAAGTGGCGCGCGTGCGCCAGGTCGTCGCCAAATTCGATCAGGCGGCGGTCAACTTCGGCGACCCCAAGGCGCCCGCGCCGCTCACCGTGAGCTGCTCCGACGCGCAGGCCGGCAAGGGCACCGGCCGCTGGACCGACGCCAAGGCCTGGGTCTACGACTTCGAGAACGACCTGCCGCCCGGCGTGCGCTGCTCGGTCACCCGCGTTCCCACCTTCAAGCCGGCCGGCGGCGGCGAGCTGACCGGCCCCGAGCGCTATCAATTCAATAGCGGCGGCCCGTTCGTGCGCAACTACATGCCGGGCACCTACGCCCGCATCGACGAGCAGCAGATGTTCGTGCTCGAGCTCAACGGCGCGGCCACCATCGACAGCGTGCGCCAGAACGTCTGGTGCGCGGCCGACGGCGTCGGCGAACGCATTCCGGCCAAGCTGCTCGAGGGCGAGGCGCGCACCGAGCTGCTCAAGGCCTTCCACCGTGAGAAGGAAGCCGCGAAAGACCCGCTGCGCTTCATCACGATGCAGTGCAACCGCACGCTCACGCCGGGTGCCAAGGTGCAGGTCGTCTACGGCAAAGGCGTGGCCACGCCGTCGGGCGTCGCCAACAACGTGGAACGCCGTTTCGACTACCAGGTGCGCGAGCCCTTCGCCGTGTCCTTCACCTGCGAGCGCGAGAACGCGCAGGCCGCCTGCCTGCCGCTGCGCCCGATGCAGCTGCAGTTCAACGCGCCGGTGACGCGCAAGGTGGCGTCGCAGATCGTGCTCAAGGGCGACGGCAAGACGATCAAGGCCACGCTCGAGAGCGGCGGCGGCTCGCAGAACGACGACGACGTGGTCAACAGCGCGAGCTTCGGCCCGCCGCTGGCCGAGAGCACGCAGTTCAGCATCGAGCTGCCTTCCGGCTTCCAGGACGCCTCGGGCCGCGCGCTGGGCACGCCCGGCAGCTTTCCGCTGAAGGTGGCGACCGGCGCGATGCCGCCGCTGGCCAAGTTCGCGGCCTCGCCCTTCGGCGTGATCGAGCGCCTGGCCGAGCCCGGCACCCCGGCCATGATGCCGGTCACCGTGCGCCGCGTGGAGCCGCAACTCATGGTGCAGGCGCTCACGCCCGGCAAGGTGAGCGACCTCAACCCCAAGACCGACGCCGAGATCATCGCGTGGTACCGCAAGGTGCGCCGCTACGACAACTACACGGTCAGCCGCGACACCGCGCGCCGCGACGTGAAGGGCGCCCTGCCCCCGGTGATCGACAAGAACGAACGCTCGCACGTGCAGACGCGCATGGTGTCGCTGCTCGGCGGCCAGCCGGGCGTGAAGGCCCTGGACATGCCCAAGGCCGAGAGCGGCGACCCGCGCCCCTTCGAAGTCGTCGGCATCCCGCTCACGCCGGGCTTCCACGTGCTCGAAATCGCTTCGCAGAAACTCGGCGAAGCCCTGCTCGACGAGCGCTACAACGCCGGGCGCACGATGTACGTGCGCACCACCGCGCTGGCCACCAACCTGGCCGTGCACTTCAAGCTGGGCCGCGAGAACTCCATGGCCTGGGTCACCACGCTCGACAAGGGCAAGGTGGTGGCGGGCGCCGAGGTGCGCGTGTCCAGCTGCGACGGCAAGGCCGTGGCCACCGGCACCACCGACGCCAGCGGCATCGTGATGCTCAACGGCGTGTCGCCCGATGCACCCAGCTGCAACGGCCCGAACGAGTACGAGACCAGCGCCTGGTTCGTGAGCGCGCGCGCCAAGGACGACAAGGGCGTGGAAGACCTCGCCTTCACCTGGAGCGACTGGCAGCGCGGCATCGAGCCCTGGCGCTTCAACGTGCCCACCAGCCTGGACGTGCGCCCCGACGGCATCGCCCACACCATCTTCGACCGCACGCTGCTGCGCGCCGGCGAGACGGTGTCGATGAAGAGCCTGCTGCGCACCCAGACCAGCAAGGGCTTCGGCCTGCCCGAGAACCGGCCCGACACGCTGGTCGTGACCCACATGGGCAGCGGCCAGCGCTTCACCCAGCCGCTGGCCTGGCGCAAGACCGCCACCAGCGGCCTGAGCGCCGAGAACAGCTTTGCCATTCCGCCGGCCGCCAAGCTCGGCGTGTACCAGGTCGAGCTGCGCAGCGGCGACGGCACCAGCGACGAAGGCAACAACCGCACCTACTCGACCGGCATCTTCCGCGTCGAGGAATTCCGACTGCCCGTGCTCGAAGGCCGCATCGCGCCCACCGAGAAGAAGCCGCTGGTGGCCGCCACGAGCGTGCCCACCGACGTGCAGATCAACTACGTGGCCGGCGGCGGCGCCGCCAACCTGCCGGTGCGCGTGTCGGCCATGGTGCGCAGCAAGGGCCTGAGCTTTTCCGACTACGACGCCTTCAGCTTCAACCCGCCGCGCGCCGCCGGCGACGGCAGCGAAGCCGCCACCGCCGCCGACACCAGCGCCGGCGAGGAAGACCTCAACAGCGTGAACGACACCCGCGTGATCGCCGACAAGCTGCCGCTCACGTTGAACAAGGACGGCGCCGGCAAGGTCACGATCGACAAGGTGCCCAAAGTGAAGGCGGCGCGCGAGCTGCTGCTCGAAGCCACCTACGCCGACCCGAACGGCGAGGTGCAGACGATCCGCAGCACGCAGACGCTGTGGCCCGCGTCGGTCATCGCCGGCATCAAGACCGAGGGCTGGGTCTCGACCAGCCAGAAGCTCAAGTTCCAGGCGCTCGCGCTCGACCTCACGGGCAAGCCCCAGGCCGGCGTGACGCTCAACGTGCGCGCCGTGGCCCGCATCACCACCACCAGCCGCAAGCGCATGGTGGGCGGCTTCTACACCTACGACAACAAGACCGAGACCAAGGACATCGGCACCGTCTGCTCCGGCAAGAGCGATTCGCGCGGCCTGCTGCTGTGCGAGTCGGAGCTGAAGGAGGCCGGCGAGGTCGAGCTGGTGGCCAGCGCCACCGACAGCGACGGCCGCAGCGCCAGCGCCGTGAGCTCGGTCTACGTGACCAAGCAGGGCGAACTGTGGTTCGGCGGCGAGGACAACGACCGCATCGACGTGCTGCCCGAAAAGAAGAGCTACCAGCCCGGCGAGGTCGCCAAGTTCCAGGTGCGCAGCCCGTTCCGCTTTGCGACCGCGCTGGTGGCCGTGGAACGCGAAGGCATCATCGAGACGCACGTGGTGCAGCTGGACGGCAAGGACCCGACGGTCAGCCTGCAGGTCAAGCCCGAGTGGGGCCCGAACGCCTACGTGAGCGTGCTCGCGCTGCGCGGGCGCCTGCGCGAAGTGCCGTGGTACAGCTTCTTCACCTGGGGTTTCAAGGCGCCGCGCGAGTGGTGGACCGCCTTCTGGTACGAGGGCAAGGAATACGTCGCGCCCACGGCCATGGTCGACCTGAGCAAGCCCGCCTACCGCCTGGGCATGGCCGAGATCCGCGTCGGCACGCGCGCGCACCAGCTCGACGTGACCGTGACCAGCGACAAGCCCAGCTACCCGATCCGCAGCAAGGCGCAGGTCACCATCACCGCCAAGCTGCCCGACGGCAAGCCGGCCGCCGGCGCCGAAGTGGCGCTGGCCGCGGTCGACCAGGCCCTGCTCGAGCTCATGCCCAACGACAGCTGGAACCTGCTCAACGCGATGCTGCAGCGGCGCAGCTGGGGCGTGAGCACCTCCACCGCGCAGATGGAAATCGTCGGCCGGCGCCACTACGGGCGCAAGGCCGTGCCCGCGGGCGGCGGCGGCGGCAAGGGCCAGACGCGCGAACTGCTCGACACCCTGCTCGTGTGGAACCCGAAGATCGTGCTCGACGCCAACGGCCAGGCCGTGGTGACCGTGCCGCTGAACGACGCGCTCACCACCTTCAAGATAGTGGCCGTGGCCGATGCGGGCACCAGCCTGTTCGGCACCGGCCAGGCCAGCATCCAGGCCACGCAAGATTTGCAGATCATCAGCGGCCTGCCGCCGCTGGTGCGCGAGGACGACCAGTTCCGCGCGCAGATCACCTTGCGCAACACCACGCAGAAGCCGATGAAGGTGGAAGCCACGCCGCGCGCCACGCTGCTCACGCTCGAGACGCAGACCGTCGACATCCCGGCCGGCGAATCGCGCGAGGTGGCCTGGAACGTGACCGCGCCCGCGCAGCTCGCGCAGACGCGCGCCGAAGCCATCCTGTGGGAGATCGAGGCCAAGGACACCGTCGGTGGCGCGCGCGACGCGCTCAAGGTGCGCCAGCGCATCGTGCCCGCCGTGCCGCTCACGGTGCAGCAGGCCACGCTGGTGCAGGTCGACGGGCCGTTCACGCTCGACGTGGCACCGCCCGCCGACGCCCTGCCCGGCCGCGGCGGCCTGAAGATGTCGCTGCAGCCCAAGCTGGCCGAAGGCCTGCCGGGCGTGCGCGACTGGTTCGCCAACTACCCCTTCAGCTGCCTCGAGCAGAAGACCAGCAAGGCGGTCGGCCTGCGCGACGCGAAGATGTGGCAGGGCGTGCTGGCCACGCTGCCCACCTACCTCGACAGCGACGGCCTGGCCAGCTACTTCCCGCCGCGCGACGGCGAAGCCAACCGCGGCAGCGACATCCTCACGTCGTACCTGCTCGCGGCCACGCACGAAGCGGCGCAGCTCAACCCGGCCTTCGCGCTCGCCGACGACGCGCGCGCACCGATGGAGTCGGGCCTGATCGCGTTCGTCGAAGGCCGCGTCACGCGCGAGTTCTGGAGCCCGCGCAAGGACCTGGACGTGCGCAAGCTCGCCGCGCTCGAAGCCTTGTCACGCTACGGCAAGGCCAAGGGCAGCATGCTCGGCAGCATCACCATCGCGCCGAACCAGTGGCCCACCAGCGCGGTGATCGACTGGGTCAACATCCTGAAGCGCGTGAACGACGTGCCGCAGCGCCAGCAGCGCCTGGACGAGGCCAACAACGTGCTGAAGGCGCGCCTCTCGTACCAGGGCACCAAGCTCATCTTCAGCACCGAGCAGGACGACTACTGGTGGTGGCTCATGACCAACGGCGACGTCAACACCGCGCGCCTGCTGCTCACGGTGATGGACGACCCGGCCTGGAAGGACGACATCGGCAAGCTCGCCAACGGCTTCATCGGCCGCCAGCAGAACGGCGCCTGGCACACCACCACCGCCAACCTGTGGGGCGGGCTGGCGCTGGAGAAGTTCAGCAAGGTGTTCGAGAGCACGCCGGTGGCCGGCGTCACCGCCGCCACGCTGGGCGCGGTGAAGGCGCAGGTCGACTGGAGCAAGGTGGAGCGCGTGAAGGCCAGCGACGCAACCGGCGCCCCGAACCAGACCACGATGTTCGGCGCGCCCGCCTCGCCGGGCAACCTGCGCAACAACACGATGTTCCTGCCCTGGTCCGCATCGCCCACGGGTGCACCGGTGCGCGACACGCTGCTGGTGACGCAGCAAGGCACCGGCAAGCCGTGGCTCACGCTGCAGTCGCTGGCCGCCGTGCAGCTGAAGGCGCCGTTCGCGGCGGGCTACGCGCTGAAGAAGACCATCACGCCGGTCGAGCAGGCCGTGGCCGGCAAGTACACGCGCGGCGACGTGCTGCGCGTGAGCATCGAGGTCAACGCCAGCACCGACATGACCTGGGTCGTGATCACCGACCCGGTCCCGGGCGGCGCCACCATCCTGGGCAGCGGCCTGGGCCGCGACTCGCAGATCGCCACGCAGGGCGAGAAGAAGAGCGGCGCCGGCTGGCCGGCGTTCGAGGAGCGCAGCTTCGAGGCCTTCCGCAGCTACTACGAGTACCTGCCCAAGGGCGTCGTGAAGATGGAATACACCGTGCGCCTGAACAACGTCGGCGACTTCGCGCTGCCGCCCAGCCGCGTGGAAGCGATGTACGCGCCCGAGATGTTCGGCGAGACGCCGAATGCGCGGGTGAAGGTGGAGGCGGCGAAGTAACGCGGTCATGGTGAAGGCGGGCCGTCATCCCGCCTTCACCGCGCCTCGGCACCATCGCGACGAACCCACAACCTGGAGAACCCCATGGGCCTGGCCATTTGCGTCGGCATCCTCGCCGACCTGATCGAAAACGATCCCGAGAGCGCCGAACACTTCGAGGCAGATTTCGCCGCCGCGAACCGCAAGCTCGCCGAAGCCGGCCTGCCGCCGCACGTGGAGCCTCGCACGCTGCCGCCACTCGAATCCCGCGCGCCGCTCGACGGCCTGCCCTACTCGTTCATCCACTACCTGCGCCGCGCCTACGCGCACCGCGTGACGACGCCCGGCTGGATCGCCACGCCCCTGCCGGAGGACACCGATCCTACGGAAGACGAGACGCTCGAAGACGTGGCCGGCATGTTCGAAAGCCACCTGCTGTGCCACTCCGACGCGGAAGGCTTCTACCTGCCGGTCGACTTCGAAGAAGTGATCTTTGCCGGGGAAGACGAGACCGACCTGCCCGGCGGCATGCTCGGCTCGTCGTACCGCCTGCTCGAAGAACTGGTGCTGGTGGCGCCCGCGCTCGGCATCACGCTTTCGGACGGCGAGCTGTCGGACGAGGAAGCCGCGCGACTCGGCGACAGCATAGGCGAGGACGAAGGCCTCTACCGGGAAATCGAATCGTGGCTGCTGCTGTACGAATCGGCCCGGCTGAGCATCGCGCACAAGACGGCGATCGTTTTCACCTGAAGGCGATGCGGCTGATCGATCGGCTGTAAGGTCCGCAGACCATGTTCGAGACCACCATCCACTGGGTCCGCGACATACCGCCGCATCGGCTGGGCCTGATGGCACGTCCGCGCGGCGGTGAGCTGCTGCGCGCCGAGGTGGCGTCCTGGCAGCGTGCATCGCTGGACATGGTGGTCTCCCTGCTCGAGGCGCAGGAAATCAGGGCACTTGAACTCCGGGAAGAGCCTGCGCTGTGCGCCGAACATGGCATCGCGTTCCGGCATTTCCCGATTCCGGACCGAGGCCTGCCGGCATCGCAGCGGGACGCGGCGGCCTTCATTGCCGAACTGGGCGCCGAGCTGGTGAGCGGAAAGGCCATCGCCATCCACTGCCGCGCAGGCATCGGCCGCACGGGCCTCATCGCGGGCAGCCTGCTGCACGGGCTCGGCGTTCCGCGCCAGAACATCTTCCACCTGCTGAGCCGCTCGCGGGGCGTCGACATGCCCGACACACCGGAGCAGGCGGAATGGGTCGCGCAGTACATCCTCGGCACCCACCGCCCACCGCCCCCATGAAGAAGTCGATCCGCATCGGCCGCGCACCGGTCGATCCGCAGGCGCCGTCGCAAGGCGGGCACGACGGATCGCTCTCGTGCCCCAAGCCCTGGGACGCACTCGAAGCCACCGCCACACCCGGCGTCCGGTATTGCAGCGACTGCGGCAAGAACGTGTTCCAGGTGGACACCACCGAAGAGGTGCGCGAGGCCGCCCTGCTGGAGCGCTGCATCGCGGTCGCGGACGACAGCGCCCATGCCCGCACACACGACAGCGCAACGAACACGCACGACACCCGCCCCATGACGCCTCCAAACCGCATTCACTTCGCCGGCAACCCCTGGCCCGAAGGCCATCCCATCAAGGAGTTCCGCTGGACAGCGTCCGTGAGGAACAACGAGGTGTGGTTCGACCTGCACCTGCGCAGCGAAGACTACGACGCCGAGCGCGAGATCGACGAGCCCGAAGACGAGGACATCGATTACCCGTCCGACTGGGACGCGCCCGGGGTCTGGACCAACTACCACCGCTGCACGCTGTCGTCGACCGCCTGGGGCGACGGCGGCGGCTTCGCGGTCTGCGCACTGCAGGACTTCAGCCTGGCGCGACTCGACGGGCTCGAGGTCAGCATCGACCTGCCGCCGCCCGAAGACATGGAAGACAACGTCTTTCACATCTACCTGCTCGGACACGACGCTGCGGCCCACCACCGCATCCGCTTCGACCGCATCGCGGGCACCGACCGCTTCGACATCACGTGGACCGGAAAAATCGCGCTGGCCTACGCGGGCGACTGCGAATACAAGTACGACTTCAGCGCGCGGCTGCACGACGTCGAAGCACCGCGCATTCCCGCATGAACGCTGCCGTCCATTCCCATGAAGCGCCTGCTCGAAATCCGTACCTACCGCCTCAAGCCCGGCACCCTCGACGACTTCCACCGCGCGATGCATGAGCGCGCGGTGCCCATGCTGCGCAGCAAGGGCATGGACGTGGTGAGCTACGGCCGGTCGGACCACGAGGAAGAGAGCTACCACCTCGTGCGCGCCTACGCGAGTCGCGAGGCGTTGGAGGCCGAGCAGGCGGCGTTCTATGGCTCCACCGAATGGCGCGAGGGCCCGCGCAGCGCGCTGGTCGACCGCATCGAGACCTACCTGAACACACTGCTGTGGCTCTCGCCGGAGGGCGTCGACAGCCTGCGCGCGCTCAACGAACCAGCGCGTTGAACATCTGTCGACGACGCACGGTGCGCGGGCCTACACTGCGCCTCCCGTCATCCCCCCAACTCACTGGAGAAACGCATGAACACCCAGGAAATCGCCGCCAAGCTCGTGGCGCTGTGCAAAGCAGGGACATTCGATGAAGCCCAGGCGCTCTACGCGCCCGAGGCCGTCAGCGTCGAGGCCAGCGCGCCGCCCGGCATGTCGCGCGAGTCGGTGGGCCTGTCGGCCATCCGCGCCAAGGGTGAATGGTGGGTGGCCAACCACGAGGTGCATTCGTTCCAGGTGGCCGGCCCCTGGCCGCACGACGACCGCTTCATCGTGGGCTTTCGCTTCGACGTGACCATGAAGCCCACGGGCCAGCGCTTCACGATGGAAGAGATGGCGCTGTACACCGTCAAGGACGGCAAGATCGTGCGCGAAGAGTTCTTCTACGACGGCGACTGAGCCCGGGCAGGCGCGCGCCGCGACCGGATCGCCCGTCTGCTTCACCATTGTTGACGATTGAATCGTTCTCTCCATGGCAACGCCAATGGGCACCTCCCGCCTTCTGAACTAACGTCGAAACCGACGCCTGCACGGGCTGTCCGGCAGGCGCACCGGCGTTCATTCACAGAGGGAGGAAATCATGGTCACAGGACTCCACGTCACGCAACAACGCTCGTTCACCAACCCGGCGGACTACGAGGCTTTCTCGCTGATTCGCGTGCACAACCAGCGGCTCGCGCCGCTGGGCGGGCGCAACGCCTGGGTGGTGCTGAAGACGAACGCCGGCAAGCGCTGCTGCCGAATGATCCGGGGCATCGGCCGCGACCCGGGCTTCCCCGAAGACGGCATCGAGATCGACTACGAAACCCGGCTCGCGCTGCAGATTCCCAAGAGCAGCATCAACATGCAGGGCTTTCACGGCTGCGCGATGGAAATCCGCCGGGCCACCGCGCTCGAGGTGCTGCGCGCGCACTGGGATCACCCCGATCCCGCCTACCGCATCCCGCTGCAGATCAGCCTCGTGAGCTTCGTGCTGGGGGTGATCGGGCTGGGGCTGGGTGTCCTGAGCCTGAAGTAGCCTTTGCCCGGCGGGTGCTGCGCAACCAGGCGCTGTTTCGCTAGACTGGCCGCGCGGCCCCTGCGCCGCGCCTGACCGGAGCATTCGCCATGTGCCGCAGCATCAAGACCCTCTACAACTTCGAGCCCCCTGCCACCGAGCAGGAGATCCGCGCCGCCGCCCTGCAGTTCGTGCGCAAGCTCAGCGGCTTCAGCGTGCCCTCGCGCGCCAACGAGCAGGCCTTCGAGCGCGCCGTGGACGAGGTGGCCGCCACGGCCACGCGGCTGATCGACTCGCTGGTGACCACAGCCGAGCCGCGTGACCGGGTCATCGAGGCCGAGCGTGCCAAGGCGCGGTCCGCGCTGCGTTTCGGCGCACCTGCTTCGACCTCGGACGCATGAAAAAGACTTCGTTCCCGCGCTGAACGGCGCACCGCCCTTCCCACACCACCAGGAGCATCCATCCCCATGCCCATCGAACTCTGGCTCGCCTTCGTCGCCGCATCCGCGCTGCTGCTGATCATTCCGGGGCCGACCATCCTCACGGTGATCAGCTATTCGATGTCGCACGGCCGCCGCGCCAACGTGCCGCTGGTGGCCGCCGTGGCGCTGGGCGATTCGACCGCGCTCGTGGTGTCGCTGCTGGGCCTGGGCGCGCTGCTGGCCACCTCGGCCTTCTGGTTCACGGTGGTGAAGTGGGTGGGCGGCCTGTACCTGCTGTACCTGGGCATCAAGCTGCTGCGCGCCGGCATCTCGTCCACCGAGACCGCCGCGCCGGCGGCACCGGCCTCGCGCTGGCGCCTGTTCGCCAACACCTACCTGGTGACGGCATTGAACCCCAAGGGCATCGTGTTCTTCGTGGCCTTCCTGCCGCAGTTCATCAGCCCGGGCGCCGACGTGTCGCATCAGATGTGGGTGCTGGCCCTGACCTTCGTGGCGTTGGCCACGCTCAACGCCACGCTCTATGCGGTGTTCGCCAGCTCGGCGGGCCGGCTGCTCGCCTCGCCGCGCGCGCAGCGGCGCTTCCACCTGGCGGGCGGCTCGCTGTTGAGCGCGGCCGGCCTGTGGGCGCTGATGGCGCGTCGCGCTGCCTGAGCACATCCACACGCGCACAAGAAAAAAGACCGCGGGGCTGCGCGCCTCGCGGTCTTTTTCTTTGGGGGCCTTCGGCCCCGGTGTCAGTAGCGGTAGGGGTTGTTCGGCCGGCGGTCGTAGCGATTGGGCACGCCGTCGTTGTCGCGGTCGCGGTCGTAGCGGTTGGGCACGCCGTCACGGTCGCGGTCGTAGCCGTGGCCGCGCGGGGGCGGGCCCCGGTCGTAGGGGGCGACCACGCAACCAGCCAGGATGGCCGAGGCGGCCAGCAGAAGCGCGAGTGTTTTCGTCATGCGGAGTTCTCCTTGGGTGGGGCTGTACGGTCGGGCGCGCCTCCTGCGAGCCCGTACCGTATTGAAGCCCCGCCGCGTGCGCATCGGGTGTCCAGATGCAGGTGCTTGTGTGAAGTTCGTTACCGGATGTGGAACCTTTGCCTGCGCTTGAGCACGCCGTAGCGACGTGGCACGATCCCGCCGATGACCGCCACGCAGCCCCAGCCCTCCCTGTCCGACCTCGCACGGCTGCGCCGCGTGCGCGACCGCATCGACCGCGAGCACGCGCAGCCGCTGGACGTGGAAGCGCTCGCGCGCGACGCGAACATGTCGGCCGGCCACCTCAGTCGCCAGTTCCGCCTGGCCTATGGCGAGTCGCCCTACGCCTACCTGATGACGCGGCGCATCGAGCGCGCGATGGCGCTGCTGCGCCGGGGCGACCTGAGCGTGACCGAGGTCTGCTTCGAGGTCGGCTGCGCCTCGCTGGGCACCTTCACCACGCGCTTCACCGAGCTGGTGGGCGTGTCGCCCGGCGTCTACCGGCGCGAGGCGGCGCAGGCGACGGCGGGCATGCCGGCGTGCGTCGCCAAACAAGTGACGCGCCCGATCAGGAATCGAGAAGCGCGAAACCCCGAGTCGCACCTAGCATGACGGCCCGTACACACTTCGGCCCCTCGTCACCATGAACCTCAGCATCCACTCGAGCTTTCTTCCGCACACCGACCCGCAGGCCTCGCTGGCCTTCTACCGCGACACCCTCGGCTTCGAGGTGCGCAACGACGTCGCCTATGGCGGCATGCACTGGATCACGGTCGGCCCGGCCGGCCAGCCCGCCACCTCCATCGTGCTGTACCCGCCGGCCGCCACGCCCGGGCTCACCGACGACGAACGCCGCACCATCGCCGAGATGATGGCCAAGGGCACCTTCGCCTCGCTGCTGCTGGCCACGCCCGACCTCGAAGGCACCTTCGAGCGCCTGCAGGCGCGCAGCACCGAGATCGTGCAGGAGCCCACCGACCAGCCCTACGGGGTGCGCGACTGCGCGGTGCGCGACCCGGCGGGCAACCTGATCCGCATCCAGCAGACGCGCTGAGCCGGCCCGCCGGCGCCGCAGCCCCCTGACCTCCTGCACGGGCGCCGCCGCCGTCGCGGCCCCGTGTCCCTTCCAGAGAAAGACCCGATGAGCAGCAAGGCCCCGAAGAAGGAAGCAAAGAGCGCAACGCGCGCGAAGGACGCGAACGGCGGGCACGCCGCCGACCACCACGACCTCATCCGCGTGCAGGGCGCGCGCGTGAACAACCTGAAGGACATCAGCGTCGAGCTGCCCAAGCGGCGGCTCACGGTGTTCACGGGCGTCTCGGGCTCGGGCAAGAGCTCGCTGGTGTTCGGCACCATCGCGGCCGAGTCGCAGCGGCTCATCAACGAGACCTACAGCGCCTTCGTGCAGGGCTTCATGCCAACGCTGGCGCGGCCCGAGGTCGACGTGTTCGACGGCCTGACGACCGCGATCATCGTGGACCAGGAGCGCATGGGCGGCGACCCGCGCTCCACCGTCGGCACCGCGACCGACGCCAACGCGATGCTGCGCATTCTGTTCAGCCGCCTGGGCAAGCCGCACATCGGCTCGCCCAGCGCCTTCGCGTTCAACGTACCGTCGGTGAAGGCCACCGGCGCCATCACGGTGGAGCGCGGCGCCAGCAAGACGGTGAAGCAGACCTTCAGCCGCACCGGCGGCATGTGCCCGCGCTGCGAGGGCCGGGGCGCGGTCACCGACTTCGACCTGAGCGCGTTCTACGACGACAGCAAGTCGCTCAACGAAGGCGCGCTCACCATCCCGGGCTTCAGCATGGAAGGCTGGTACGGGCGCATCTTCAACGGCTGCGGCTTCTTCGACCCCGACAAGCCGATCCGCAAGTTCACCAAGAAGGAGCTCGAGGCCTTGCTCCACAAGGAGCCGACCAAGATCAAGATCGACGGCATCAACCTCACCTACCAGGGCCTCATCCCGCAGGTGCAGAAGTCGTTCCTGGCCAAGGACGTCGAGGCGATGCAGCCGCACATCCGCGCCTTCGTGGAACGGGCCGTGACCTTCACCACCTGCCCCGAATGCGAGGGCACGCGGCTGAGCGAGGCGGCGCGTTCGTCGCGCATCAAGAAGCTCAACATCGCCGAGGCCTGCGCGATGCAGATCAGCGACCTCGCCACCTGGGTCGGCGGCCTGAACGAGCCCTCGGTGGCGCCGCTGCTGGCCAAGCTGGCGCACACGCTCGATTCCTTCGTGGAAATCGGCCTCGGGTACCTCAGCCTGGACCGTCCCTCGGGCACGCTCTCGGGCGGCGAAGCGCAGCGCGTGAAGATGATCCGCCACCTCGGCTCCTCGCTCACCGACGTGACCTACGTCTTCGACGAACCGACCATCGGCCTGCACCCGCACGACATCCAGCGCATGAACGAGCTGCTGCTGCGGCTGCGCGACAAGGGCAACACGGTGCTGGTGGTGGAGCACAAGCCCGAGGCCATCGCCATCGCCGACCACGTCGTCGACCTCGGCCCCGGCGCGGGATCGGCGGGCGGCACGGTCTGCTTCGAGGGCAGCGTGGCAGCGCTGCGCACCAGCGGCACGCTCACGGGCCGGCACCTGGACGACCGGGCCGCGCTCAAGAAGAAGCTGCGCCAACCCACCGGCGCGCTGCCGATCCGCGGCGCCAAGGCGCACAACCTGCGCAATGTCGATGTCGACATTCCGCTGGGCGTGCTGGTGGTCGTGACCGGCGTGGCGGGCTCGGGCAAGAGCTCGCTGGTGCACGGCTCGATCCCCGCCGGCGCGGGCGTGGTGGCGGTCGACCAGGGCGCGATCCGCGGCTCGCGGCGCAGCAACCCGGCCACCTACACCGGCCTGCTCGACCCGATCCGCAACGCCTTCGCCAAGGCCAACGGCGTGAAGCCGGCGCTGTTCAGCGCCAACTCCGAGGGCGCCTGTCCCACCTGCAACGGCGCGGGCGTGATCTACACCGACCTGGCGATGATGGCCGGCGTGGCCACCGTCTGCGAAGAGTGCGAGGGCAAGCGCTTCCACGCCTCGGTGCTCGAACACCATTTCGGCGGGCGCGACATCAGCGAGGTGCTGGCGATGCCGGTGACCGAGGCCACGGCCTTCTTCGGCGAAGGCCCGGCGCGCACGCCGGCGGCGCACGCCATCCTGCAACGGCTGGCCGACGTGGGCCTGGGCTACCTGAGCCTGGGCCAGCCGCTCACCACGTTGTCGGGCGGCGAGCGCCAGCGGCTCAAGCTGGCCACGCACATGGCCGAGAAGGGCGGCGTGTACGTGCTCGACGAGCCGACCACCGGCCTGCACCTGGCCGATGTGGCGCAGCTGCTGGCCCTGCTCGACCGGCTGGTGGATGCGGGCAAGTCGGTCATCGTCATCGAGCACCACCAGGCGGTGATGGCGCACGCCGACTGGATCATCGACCTGGGCCCCGGCGCCGGCCACGACGGCGGGCGCGTGGTCTTCGAGGGCACGCCGGCCGACCTGGTCGCCCAGCGCGCCACGCTCACAGGACAGCATCTCGCGGCGTACGTGGGCACCTGACGCGTCCCGGAAGGCATGGCGGAGAATGGGCCGTCTCCGCTTTGCCTGCCGCCCCGCGGCCCCGTCTGCTGCGATGCCTCTTGCGTTCTCGTTTTCTTCCACCGCCCGGCGCACCCTGGCCGTGGTCCTGCTGACGGCAGCCGCCGCACCCTCGGCCTGGGCGCTGGCCAGCTTCGAAGAAGTGAAGCGCGACTTCCGTTCCTCCGAGACCGCCGTGCTCGACCGCCAGGGCGAGCTGCTGCAGCGCGTGCGCACCGACCCCACGGTGCGGCGCGGCCAGTGGACCGCGCTGGCCGACGTGTCGCCCGCGCTGCGCGCGGCCATGCTGCTGAGCGAGGACAAGCGCTTCTACGAACACAGCGGCGTCGACTGGCGCGCCGCCTCGGCCGCCGCCTGGGGCAACCTGTGGAACACGCGCACGCGCGGCGCCTCGACCATCACCATGCAGCTGGCAGGCCTGCTCGACGACGACCTGCGCCGCGCGGCGGGCGGGCGCAGCTTCACGCAGAAGATCGGCCAGACCGTGGCCGCCACGCAGCTGGAGCGCCGCTGGCGCAAGGACCAGATCCTCGAGGCCTACCTGAACACGGTGCCCTTCCGCGGCGAGATCGTCGGCATCGACGCGCTCTCGCGCACGCTCTTCAGCAAGGCCCCGAGCGGGCTCGACGCACGCGAGGCCGCCGTGGCCGCTGCGCTGGTGCGCGCGCCCAACGCCCGCCCCGCGCTGGTAGCGCAGCGCGCCTGCGAGGTACTGCGCGTGATGGAGCCCGGCGCCAAGACCGATTGCGAGGCGCTCGACATGTTCACCAGCGCCGTGGTGCAGCGGCGTGCGTTCGAGCCCAACGAGGGCATCGCGCCGCATGCCGCGCGGCGGGTGCTGCGTGAACTGCGCGATGCAGGGAACGACAAGGCCACCGCCCCCACCAACGTGCGCACCACGCTGCGCGCACCGCTGCAGCGCTACGCGCTCGACAGCCTGCAGCGCCACCTGCGCGAACTGCGCGACCGCCACGTGGAAGACGGCGCGCTCGTGGTGCTCGACAACGCGAGCGGCGAGGTGCTGGCCTGGGTCGGCTCCTCGGGCCCGCTGAGCCAGGCCGCCGAGGTCGACGGCGTGACCGCGCTGCGCCAGCCCGGCTCCACGCTCAAGCCGCTGCTGTACGCGCAGGCCCTGGCCGAGAAGCGCATCACGGCGGCCTCGCTGATCGAGGACTCGTCGGCGCAGATCAGCACCGCCAGCGGCCTCTACATTCCGCAGAACTACGACCGCCGCTTCAAGGGCCCGGTGTCGGCGCGCACCGCGCTGGCCGCCTCGCTCAACGTGCCGGCCGTGCGCACGCTGGTGATGGTGTCGCCCGAAGCCTTCGCGCGCGAGCTGCGCGCCGCCGGCCTGCCGCTGCGCGAGAGCGGCGACTACTACGGCTACAGCCTGGCGCTGGGCAGCGCCGAGGTGTCGCTGCTGTCGCTGGCCAATGCCTACCGCATGATGGCCAACGGCGGGCGCTTCGGGGCGACCACGCTCACGCCGCGCCCGCCTGCGCCGGCCGGCAAGGCGAAGCCTGCCGAGGCCGCGCCGCTGCTCGACCCGCGCGCCGCCTTCATCGTCAGCGACATCCTTTCCGACCCGAACGCGCGCACGCGCACCTTCGGCCTGGACAGCATCCTGTCCACCCGCTTCTGGACCGCCGTGAAGACCGGCACCAGCAAGGACATGCGCGACAACTGGGCCGTGGGCTGGTCGCAGCGCTACACGGTCGGCGTGTGGATCGGCAACGCCAGCGGTGCCTCGATGTGGGACGTGAGCGGCACCAGCGGCGCCGCGCCCGTGTGGGCCGAGGTGATGCGCTTCCTGCACGCGCGCGAACCCAGCCGCGCGCCCGCGCCGCCCGCCGGGCTGGTCGAGGCGCGCGTGAGCTTCGGCCCGGGCGCCGACGGCAGCCCACTCGAAGCGGCGCGCAGCGAATGGTTCTTGCAGGGCACTGAGCAGCCGCTGTTCGCGCTCGACACCGGCATGGCGAGCGACGCCGCCTCGGCGCGCATCACGGCGCCGGCCGACGGCACGATCCTGGCGCTCGACCCCGACATTCCGCCGCAGCGCCAGCGCGTGCGCTTCGAATCCGAAGGGCGCGGCGTGCAGTGGCGCATCGACGGCAAGTTCCACGCGCGCGGCAACAGCGCGCAGTGGCTGCCGTGGCCCGGGCGGCACCTGATCGAGCTGGTGGACGCCAGCGGCAAGGTGGTCGACCAGCGCCGGGTGGAGGTGCGCGGCGCGGGCGTGGTGGCGGCCAAGGGCGCGCGCCGATGAACGCGCCGATGCGCGTGCCGCTGTCGATGCCCCGCTGGCTGTCGCTGTGCCTGGGCCTGCTGCTCGTGCTGTGCCTGGCCGGCCCGCGCGCCGCGCAGGCCAAGCCCGTGCCGGTGCCGCCGATGAGTTCGCGCGTGGTCGACCTCGCGCAGGCGCTGCCGGCCGGCGAGGCCGAAGCGCTGCGCGCGCAGATCGCCGACATCCAGAGCCGCACCCAGGCCCAGCTCGCCGTGCTCATCGTGCCGACCACGGGCGAGGACACCATCGAGAACTACGCCACGCGCGTCTTCACGAAGTGGCGGCTGGGCCGCAGCGACGCCGACGACGGCATCCTGCTGCTCGTGGCGCAGAAAGACCGCCGCATGCGCATCGAGGTCGGCACCGGGCTCGAAGGCACGGTGACCGACATCCAGGCGGCCCGCATCATCGACCGCGAGATGGCGCCGCGCTTTCGCGAGGGCGACTTCGCCGGCGGCGTGCAGGCGGCCGTGGGCGCGCTCGCGCGGCTGCTCGACGGCGAGGTGGGCGTCGTCGCGCCCGAGTCGCAGCAGATCGCCGTGGACCACGCCGCCGCACCCGACGAAGAGAAAGTCACCAGCCTGACGCGCGGCGGCCACGTCACGCCCGAGGGCTGGGGCCTGCTGGGTGTGGTGCTGTGGGGCCTGGGCCTGGGCATCTACCACGGCCGCGGCATCGAGCGCGACCCGCCGCGCGGCAGCTCGGCCTCGCGGCGCGCCGAAGAGAAAAAACGCAAGGGCAAGCACAAGGGCAGCACGCGCCCCGAACCCTGGGCCGACGCCCTGGCGGCGATCGAGCCCGAACCGGCGCGTGCGCGCCCTGCCCCGC
>NZ_BCUS01000034.1 GCF_001591345.1 Variovorax boronicumulans NBRC 103145
GACCGACGAGGCGCTCGACCGCCTGGCGCGCGCGCCGGCCACCGCGCGCTTCATCTCGCGCAAGCTCGCCGTGTACTTCGTGGCCGACGAGCCGCCGCCCGCGCTGGTCGATCGCATGGCCGCCACCTTCACGCGCAGCGACGGCGACATTGCGGCCACCTTGCAGACGCTGTTCGAATCGCGCGAGTTCGCGGCCTCGCTGGGCCGCAAGTTCCGCGACCCCGTGCACTACGTGGTGGCGGGCGTGCGGCTGGCCTACGACGAGCGCGTGGTGCTCAACACCACGCCGATGATCGGCTGGATCAACCGCATGGGCGAGACCCTGTACGCCCACGAGACGCCCGACGGCTACCCGCTCAACGAAGCCGCCTGGGCCAGCGCGGGCCAGATGAACACCCGCTTCGAGATTGCGCGCGCCATCGGCACGGGCGGCGCCGTGCTGTTCCGCACCGACGACAAGGCCCCCCTCGAGAAGCCGCCGTTTCCGCCGCTGGCCGAGTCACGCGCCGTGCATGCGCTGCAGCCCGGCCTGAGCGCCGACACGCAACAGGCGCTCGCGCAGGCGAAGAACCCGCCGGAGTGGAACACCTTCCTGCTCGCATCGCCCGAGCTGATGCGGCGTTGAAAAGAGGGACCGCCATGCAACGCCGACACCTGCTGCAACTCATCGCCGCCACGCCGCTGGCCGGCGCCGCCGCGCGCGTGGTCGCCGCGCCCGCGGCCGAGGGCACCAAGCTGCTCGTCGTGTTCCTGCGCGGCGCCTACGACAGCACCAGCTTGCTGGTGCCCACCGCGAACAGCGACTTCTATTACGCCTCGCGGCCCAACATCGCCATCCCCCGGCCCGGCACGCCCGACGGCGCGTTGCCGCTGGACGGCGGCGACTGGGGCCTGCACCCCGCGCTCGCGCAGAGCGTGCTGCCGCTGTATCAGCGCAAGCAGGCGGCCTTCATCGCCTTCGCCGGCACCGACGACCTCACGCGCAGCCACTTCGAGACCCAGGACGCCATCGAGCTCGGCGTGGCCCCCGACAACGCGCGGCGCGACTACCGCTCGGGCTTTCTCAACCGGCTGGCCGGCGTGCTCGGCGCCGGGCCGCTGGCCGACGTGTCGCCCATCGCCTTCACCGACCAGTTGCCCATCGTGCTGCGCGGCGACGACGCCAAGGCCGCCAACATGGCGCTCGCGGGCGTGGCGCGGCAGGCCCTCGATGCGCGGCAGAGCCAGATCATTGCGTCGATGTACCGCAACACCGCGCTCGCGCAGCCCGTGGCCGAGGGCTTCCAGGTGCGCGACGAGGTGGTGCGCGCCATGCAGGCCGAGATGGACGCCGCCAGCCGCAACGCCATGAGCCCCAAGGGCTTCGAGCAGGTCGCGCGGCGCATGGCGCTCTTGATGCGCGAGCGCTACGACATCGGCTTTGTCGACGTCGGCGGCTGGGACACCCACGTGGGGCAGGGCGCAGCCAAGGGCTACCTGGCCAACCGTTTCGAAGAACTGGGCCGCGGCGTGGCCGGCTTCGCGCAGGAGATGGGCGAGCCCGCCTGGCGCCAGACCGTGGTGGTCGTCGTCAGCGAGTTCGGCCGCACCTTCCGCGAAAACGGCAACCGTGGCACCGACCACGGGCACGGCACCGTGTACTGGGTGCTCGGCGGCGGCCTGGCCGCGCAGGCGGGCGGGCGCGTCGTGGGCGAGCAGCAGCCGCTGACGCAGGCCACGCTGTTCCAGAACCGCGACCACGCGGTGCTCAACGAGTACCGGGCGGTGCTGGGCGGGTTGTTCCAGCGGATGTACGGGCTGTCGAGTGCGCAGGTGGCGCGGGTGTTCGGCGGTGCGGCGGTGAAGGACCTGCGGCTGGTCTGACGGCCCCGAGGGCAGCCCTCATTCCCGATCTTTTCCGGACGCGTCGTTCGTTCCCGCTACCGCGCGGCCGCAGGGACAAGCGTCGCCGCATTTACTTGTTTTCGGGGATGGTCCCGGCGCACGGCAATTACAAAAATAGACATTCAGAAACAATTGGGCGCTCCAGCCGGAGAGCGGGTTTCTCCAAAAAGGCGTCGGATGCTTTCCAAGCGAGTGAGTTCTTACGGGCGCTGCAGCGCCATGGCCGGTGTGATCGTGCTGCTGGCGGCCTGTGGCGGTGGTGGGGGAGGCGGCGGTGGCGCGGGGTTCCTGCCGATCGTCGCGCCGGCACAGCCGCAGCCCGAGCCGGCGCCTCCCGTGGTCGTGACCCACACGGTCGGCGGCACCGTCACTGGCCTCACCGGCAGCCTGGTGCTCCAGAACAATGCGGGCGACGACCTGAAGCTCACGGCCGATGGCAAGTTCACCTTTACCACCGCGCTCGTCGAAGGTGCGGCCTACGAGGTCAGCGTACGCACCCAGCCGCTGTGGCAGTTCTGCACCGTCAGCAAGGGCAGCGGCAAGGCGGCGGCCGACGTCGGTGACGTGGCGGTCGCGTGCTCGACGGTGCAGGCGCAGGTGTCCACGTTCGCCGGCTCCGGCACGATCGGCTCGGTCAATGGCAACGGCAGCGCGGCGTCGTTCTATCTCCCGTACAGCGTGGTCCTCGACAAGAGCGGCAGCCTGCTCGTGTCGGACACGGCAACGAACCTGGTGCGAAAGATCTCGCCCGCTGGCGATGTCACGACCTTTGCGGGCGGTGGCAACAACGGCACTTCGCAAGACGGCAACGGCGCGGCAGCCTCGTTCTCGGGCCTGTCCGGTCTTGCGCTGGACGCCACGGGCAATGCCTATGCTGCGGAATTCGGCGGCAACCGCATCCGCAAGATCACGCCGGCGGCCGACGTGACCACGCTCGCGGGCAGTGGCGCCATCGGGTCGCTCGATGGCCACGGCACCTCTGCCACGTTCAAGACCCCTTCATCGGTGGCCACGGACGCCGCCGGCAACATCTACGTGCTCGAATTCATCGGCGCCGTTGTCCGCAAGATCACGCCGGCCGGCGACGTCACCACGCTGGCCGGTTCGGGCACCGCGGGCTTTGCTGACGGCACGGGGACTGCGGCATCCTTCGGGCAGGCCTACGGCATCGCGACCGACGCGGCCGGGAACATCTACGTGGCTGACAGCAGCAACAACCGCATCCGCAAGATCACGCCCGGCGGCGTGGTCACGACGCTGGCGGGCTCGGGCCAGGCCGGGGCGGCCGACGGGGCCGGCAGCTCGGCATCTTTCCACCAGCCGGGCGGCCTGGCGGTGGACAGCGACGGCATCATCTACGTGGCCGACACGGGCAACAGCCTGCTGCGCAAGATCACGCCGGCGGGCGTGGTCTCCACGATCGCCGGCCAGCCTGGTGTGCTGGGCGCGCAGAACGGCATCGGCACGGCAGCCACGTTCAAGCAGCCTTATGGGGTGACGGTGGATGCCGCTGGCAATCTGTACGTGGCCGACACCTTCAACAACCTGATCCGCAAGGTCACGCCGGCTCGCACGCCCTGATCCCGAGGCATCGCGGCAGCGTCGGTGAGGGCAGGGGCCGCCATGCGACGGCCACGCCACCGAGAATCGGTGCATGCCTCACGCCGTCTCCCTCCTTCGCGCCGCGCGCCTAGCGCGCAGCGCCAAGCCTTTTCTTGCCCGTGGCGGTTTCAAGCGCGAGCGCTGTGCGGGCTGCCGCCTGGTGCCCAGCCATTGCATGTGCGCCGTGCGCCCCCCGGTGGCCACGCGCGCGGGGGTGTGCCTGCTCATGGCGGACATCGAACCGCTCAAGCCCACCAACACCGGGTGGCTGGTGGCCGACGTGGTGGCAGACACCTTCGCCTTCGGCTGGGCCCGCACCGAGACCGATCCCGCGCTGATGGCGCTGCTGAGCGACCCGCAATGGCAGCCCTACGTGGTGTTCCCGGGGCAGTACGCGGCGCCCGAGCGCGTGGTGCTGGGCGTTCCTTCGTCGCCTGATGCGGCCGGTGGCGGCAGCGCGAAGCGCCCGCTCTTCATCCTGTTCGATGCGACCTGGGCCGAGGCCCGCAAGATGTTTCGCCGCAGCCCTTACCTCGACCGGCTGCCGGTGCTGAGCCTGCAGCCTGAGCAGATCACGCAGTACAAGCTGCGCAACTCCGGCCGCGACGACCACTTCTGCACCAGCGAGGTGGCGGCGATGTGCATGGACCTGGCCGGCGAGCAGGCCGCGCAGCAGACGCTGGACGCTTACCTGGGCGTGTTCACGCACCACTACCTGTGCGCGAAGAACCAGCAGCCGGTGGCGTGGGACGGCGCCGCGCACCAGCGGTTGCGCGAGGTGGCCGCGCGGCGCGATCAGGTCGCCTGAGACCGTCTGCGCGGGTGGGCCTCAGCGCAGGTCGAACAGCGCCGCCGCGTTGCCCCAGGCGATGCGCTGCGCCACGGCGGGCGGCAGGTCGCCCAGCCAGGTGCGGTAGCCGCGCATGATCTCGTCGTAGGCGCTCCAGCGCTGGTTGACCCAGGTGTCGGAGCCGACCATGAAGCGGTCGGGGTGCTTGAGGATCAGCGCGCGCCACTCGGGGCACAGGCGTCCGCCCTCGCAGGTCAGGCCCGGGCGGTACGAGAGTTCGCCCATCAGCAGCGGGTAGCGCTCCAGCATCGCCTGCACGCGCTCGACCGGCGTGCCGCCGATGCCGGTGTGGGCCCAGATGAGGCGCAGCGCACGGCCCTTCGACGGCGCGTTCGCCATCAGCAGGTCGACGGCCACATCGTCCACGTGCGCGAGCACCGCGAGCTTTTTCTCTTCGGCCAGTGCGATGAGCTTCTTCGCCACCGGGCCGTTGGCGTTGGCACTCTCGTACAGGTGGAATTCGCCGAGCCCGCGGTAGGGGCCGCTGGCCGTGCCGCGCGCCAGTTCGGCCAGCACCATCTCGTGGATGGTCTCGTCGCGGAACCAGTTGTTGTAGTCGTCGCGGTTGCGGTACAGGCGCACGAAGGGCACCACGGTGACGCCGGCGGCGCGGGTCTCGCGCGCGGCGGCCAGGGTCTGCGTGCCGGCGTTGGGCCGCGAGTTCGCGACGATGGCCTTCACCTGGTTGCGCTGCATGCGCGCGAGCGCCTCGGTGGGCGGGAAGGGGCCGGTGGTGCCGTCCCAAGCTTCCTGGTTGTAGTGCAGGTGGGTGTCGAACAGCGGGCCGTCGTACGGCGCGGCTGTTTGCCCGTGGGCTTGGGGCAGGGCCAAGGCCGCGCAGGCGGCGATGCAGGCAATGAAGCGCATGGGGTTCTCGCGGTGAGGGCCGGGGAGCCGGATTACATCACCACAGATCACCGCATCGGCGCAGCCGCGCCCTTGTCGCCGGGCGCGACCTCGAGGCGATCGCGCGGGCCGGCGTCAGCTGCCGGCCGGGTGCGTCGTCGCCTTGCGGCTGCCATCCAGCGAGTACAGCTGCGGGCGGTCTTCCACCGCGACCGCCACTGCCTCGGTGCCGTGCTCCGCGGCGCGAGGTTGCCGGTACAACTCGTTCTCGAGCCGCCGGGCACGTTCCGCGTACATGCGGGCGAGGGCGCTGTGATGCTCTGCGGCAGCCTGGTGTTCGATACGCGCCATCTGGGCCTCCTCGAGCAGTGCCGAGGCACGTTTCAAATAGGCCGTGTGGGTGGGCCGAAACAAGAAGTCGAACATGATTTCACACTCCTTTCCGCTGCAACAACGGTGCAATCATTGTGAACGAATGGCCTCAAAACGCCATCGGTTCCTGTGGCTGCGGCGCATCGAAGAAGCGTTCTGTTTCACTTGAGTCAGACAGAATCGGTGGCGAAGAGAGAGGGTTCGATCACCGATGAGCAATGAGGTTCGTTTTTGTCTGGAATACCGGCTCGCCGAAGGCGGGCCCGCGCATGCCGTGCAGACCGCGTGGATGGTCGATTCACCGGCCACGCGTGCGCAGATCGAGGAAATGATTGTCAACGCGCGCGCGATGAATGCCGCGCAGGCGAAGTGGTGGGTGGAGGAGCGCCAGGGCGGCGACGCCCCGCGCTGAGACGGGCCGGCGGGCCTCAGTCGCGCATGTTCGCGAACTTCACCAGCGTCGCGTACTTGGCCGTGTCCTCGCGCATGATCTGCCCGAGGTCTTCCTTGCCCGTGGCGGGAATGGAACCGCCTTCTTCCAGCCGCCGGCGGATCGCCGGGTCGGCCAGGCCGGCCTGCAGCGCCGCGCGCAGACTCTGCACGACGGGCGCGGGCAGGTCCTTCGGGCCCGCGAGCGCGAACCAGCCGCTCAGCTCATAGCCCTTCAGCTGCGGATGCTCGCCGAGCGCCGGCACCTGCGGCAGGCCGGGAAAGCGCTTGGCCGACGAGACACCCAGCGGCACGATCCGCCCGCCCTGCAGGAAGGGCGCCGCGGCGGTGGGCGACACGATCGCGAAGTCGAGCGTGCCGCCGACCAGGTCGCTCGTGAGCGGCGCGGTGCCGCGGTAGGGAATGTGCGTGAGGAACAGGCCCGCGCGCTGCTTGATCTGCTCGCCCACGAAGTGCAGCGTCGAGCCCACGCCCGAGCTGCCGTAGCTGTACTTGCCGGGGTTGCGCTTGGCCAGGGCGATGAACTCGTCGAGGTTCTTCACGCCCACCTTCGGACTCGCCACCAGCAGCACGGGCGCGAAGGCGAGCAGGCTGACGGGGGTCAGGTCTTTCACCGGGTCGTAGCGCTGCGCGGGGTTCACCAGCACCGTGGCTGCCATTTCGTTGCTGGAGCCGGCCAGCAGCGTGTAGCCGTCGGCCGGGCTGCTCACCGCGCGCTGCGCCGCGACCACGCCCGCGGCGCCGGTCACGTTCTCGACCACCACCGTCGCGCCGAGCTTGGCCGACAGGATGTCCGCCGCCACGCGCGCGGCCATGTCGACCGAACCGCCCGGCGCGTAGCCGACCAGCAGCTTGATGGGCTTGGCGGGGTAGGTACCCTGCGCGAACGTGGGGGCTGCGGCACAGAAGGCGGCGCCGAGCGCGCTCAGTGCCACGCGGCGCGAAACGGAAGAAGAAGCAAGACGGGTCATCGCGGTTCCGGTACGGGGAAGTGGGAAAAGGAAGAGGCCCGCTCAGGCCTGCGCGCCCAGGAAGCGCCGCACCAGCTGCACCCAGTAGCTGGCCGCGATCGGCAGGATCGCGTCGTTGAAGTCGTAGCCGGGGTTGTGGACCATGCAGCCGCCGGTGCGGTGGTGCTCGCCTTCGCCGTTGCCCACGATCAGGTAGCTGCCGGGGCGGCGCTCCAGCATGAAGGAGAAGTCTTCGCTGCCCGTGAGCGGCGCCAGCGGCGGCAGCAGACCGTCGTCGCCCAGCCAGTCGCGTGCGACCTGCCGTGCGAAGCGGGTGGACTCCTCGTCGTTGACGAGCGCGGGGTAGCGCCAGTGGTAGTCCACCTCGGCCTTCACGCCGAGCGTGACGGCCTGCGCCTGCGCCAGCTCGGTGATGCGCTCGCGCAGCATGGCGCGGATCTCGGGCCGGTAGGCGCGCACCGTGAGGCGCATCTGCACGCTGTCGGCAATCACGTTGGGCGCGTCGCCGCCGTGGATCGCGCCCACCGACACCACCGCCATCTCGCGCGGGTCGACGTTGCGCGACACGATGGTCTGCAGCGCCACGACGATGTGCGCCGCCGCCACCACCGGGTCGGCCGACAGGTGCGGCGCCGAGCCGTGTCCGCCGCGCCCCGTCACCGTGATCGTGACCGAGTCGGACGAGGCCATGAACGAGCCTTCCTTGAAGCCGAACTTGCCCGCCGGAAAGCCGGGCATGTTGTGCAGCGCGAAGATGGCGTCGCAGGGAAAGCGCTCGAACAGGCCTTCTTCCACCATGCGGCGCCCGCCGCCCAGGCCTTCCTCGGCCGGCTGGAAGATCAGGTGCAGCGTGCCGTCGAAGCTGCGCTCCTGCGCGATGACGCGCGCGGCGGCCAGCAGGATGCTGGTGTGGCCGTCGTGGCCGCAGGCGTGCATCTTGCCGGGCACCTGGCTGGCATAGGGCAGGCCGGTGGCTTCCTGGATCGGCAGCGCGTCCATGTCGGCGCGCAGGCCCAGGCGCCGCGTGCCCGTGCCGCATGTCAGCGTGCCCACCACGCCGGTGCCGGCCAGGCCGCGGTGCACTTCGTAGCCCCACTCGGCCAGGCGCGTGGCCACCAGCTCGCTGGTGACATGTTCTTCGTAGGCCAGCTCGGGGTGCGCGTGGATGCGGTGGCGCAGGCCGACCATCTCGGGCGCGACCTCGCGCACGGCGGGCAGCACGCTCTCGAGGGCGGCGGCGTTGTCGACGGTGTAGGTCGTCATGGGGGAATCTGTCTCCTTGCTGTCTTGCGGCGAGTCTAGGAATTCGCTGCCTGCGGGGGCAGACAGGCGCTGCCATGCGGGGGCGGGCGCCGCCTGTCGCTGCGGACGGCTGCGGACGGCTGCGGATAATGGGCCGCCATGAAGCTGCACCAGCTCCGCTATCTCGCCGCCGTCGCCTCCGAAGGCAGCATCCGCGCCGCCGCGCGGGCCCTGGGCGTCACCCAGGCCACGGTCACGCAGGGCCTGCGCGAACTGGAGGCGCATGCGCAGGTGGCGCTGTTCACGCGCCACGGCGGCGGCATCGCCTTCACACCGGCCGGGCTGGAGCTGCTGGAGCATGCGCAGCGCGTGCTGGCCCAGCTGCGCCAGGCCGAAGACACGCTCTCACGCCACCGCGACACCGGCGCGCAGCAGCGCCTGACCGTGGCCATCACGCCCTGGATCACGCAGACCCTGCTGCCGCGCGTGGTGTCGCTGTTCCGCGAAGAGCTGCCGCACGTGCAGCTCGAGATGTTCGACGGCCTGTCGGCGCTCAGCTACCCGCGGCTGCGCGAAGGCAGCCTGGACCTGCTGATCGGCCGCATCGGCCCCGACGAGGCCATGCAGGGGCTGCAGGCGCAGCCGCTGTTCCGCTACGACATGACGGTGGTGGCGCGCCGCGGCCATCCGCGGGCCGGCGCGCAGTCGATGGCCGAGCTGCTGCAGGACGACTGGGTGCTCAACTTCACGCCGGGCGAGGGCGCGAGCTTTCTGGACAACCTGTTCCGCCAGCACGGCCTGGCCGCGCCCGTGCAGCGCATCCAGCTGGCGCATTCGCCGTCGATGATGCTGGGCCTCGTGCGCAAGACCGACATGCTCACCTTCTGCCCCTGGCCGCTGGTGGAAACCGAGAGCCTGCGCCATGCGCTCGTGACCTTGCAGCTGCGCGAGCGCTTCCACAGCAACGTCGTGGGCATCGTGCGCCGCGCACAGGAGGCGCCGTCGCACGCGGCGGCGCGTTTCATTGCGCACTTCCTGGCGCAGCTGCCGGCGTGGCAGGCCTCGGACGATCCGGAGCTGCGGCGGGTGCTGCACTCGGTGGATTTCATCGAGGCGTTGCCTCACCCGTGATAGTCGCTCCACGACATGCGCACCATGCCCGGCGGCGTGGGCGCGCCGGCTGAGGCCAGCGTCACCGGCGGGTCGTCGTCCACGCGGCTTTTGGCGCGCGAATCCCAGTCGTCGAGAAAGACCTGCTGGTAGTACTGCGCCACGTCTTCGTTGTGGATGATCAGTCCGGCGTCGCGGTTGCGCAGCACGCCATCGCCCGACCAGTTGGTGCTGCTCACGAGCACCGCCTGGCCGTCCACGATGATGCCCTTGTTGTGGATGCTGCCCTGGACGCGGAACACGTCCTGGTTGCAGCCCGCCTCGACCAGCTTGCGGATGTTGTCGGCCGCGCTGGTGCTGCCCAGGATGATGCGCAGGTCGAGGTCCGGCTCGGTGCTGCGCTGCGCCAGCTTGCGCAGCAGCGCGCGAAAGTCCGCGTCCTTGTCGGCATCGCTCCAGGTGATGTAGGCGAACTGCAGGTACAGCGAGGTCTGCGCGCTGTCGATGAGCGCATTGATGTGCGGCAGGTAGTTGTCCGGCGTGAGCACGGGCTGCACTTTCACCGTGGTCTTCACCGCCGGCAGCCGCGCGGGTTCGACCGGCACGACGGGCCCCGCGAAGGCCACGGCCTGTTCCAGCAGGTGGTCCAGCGGCACGAACACGTCGGGCAGCGTGAGCTTGGGCGCCACGTCCAGCGCCGCGTCGGCCGCGCCGTCGGCTTCTTCCTTCTCGGAGGCCTTGAGGTCGTGCAGGATGTACTTCTCGAACACCTTCGAGAGCACGGCGTCGTTGCAGATCACGTGCCACTCGCGGTTGCCCTTGCTGAACATGCCCTTGGCCTGCGCGGGCGTGGCCACGGGGTCGATGTCGGGCTGGCTGCGCTTGCTCCAGTTGCCGCTCGACAGCCAGAAGGCCTTGCCGTCGCGCACCGCCACTTTCTCGTGGTACGCGCTGGCGAAGCGGCGACCCTTGCCGCACTGCACGAGCCAGGCCCTGAAGTCGGCCTCCTGCTGCAGCTTGCGCAGCTTTTTGCGGATGACCTGTTCTTCTTTCGTCATGCCGTCGTCCCAGCTCAGCGCCGCCGCGATGCCGCCGTTGCGCACGAGGTCGATGAAGACCTGGGCGATGTGGTCGGCGTTGAAGTCGTACATCGCCACCGACAGCGAACGCGTGGTGCCTTCGAGAAAGGGCCGCAGCACCGGCCACCCCGCATCGGGGCCGACGTGGCACAGGAAGGGCTGCTTCACGTTGTAGACCTTGTCGATGGGCTGGCCTGCAGGCGGCTTGTAGACGAGGCCGACGGCCGCTTCGGCGAGCGCGTTCACCGTGTCATCGAAGTCCGCGCTGGCGGCCAGCTGTCGCGCGGGGTCGGCCTGCATCACGCAGACGCGGTAGGGGCCGAGCTGCCGGGGCGCGCGCTCGGCCACGGGCACCTCCGACAAGGGCCGCTTGCGGTCGACCAGCACGATCACGGCGGGCTCGCGCAGGAACCGGCCGTCGACCAGCGGAAAGCCCGGCTCCGCCGCCACGTAGCCGGGCAGGGCGGCCAGCTGCGCCTGGTGGGTGGCGATCACCGACCGGACCGCCGCGCGCGCGGCATCGTCGAGCACTTTCATGGGTGTTCCTTGGGGTGGGTTGTTGTGGGGCACGCGTGTGCGGGCGCCTGCCGGCATGGCATGCGCGAAGGCAGCGACCCGGGTGGGTCGCGTGTCAGGGGAATCAGGAGATGTTGGGCAGCCGGCGTGACAGCTCGACCGACTCGACGGCCGGGTCGGCTTCGAGCTGCTGGAGCTTGTCGAGTGGAATCTCGGCCGAGAACAGGCCCGGCGAGATGTCGGCGCGCGCGGCGATGTAGTCCGGGCGCTCGGCGCCCTCGCACAGCTTGACCAGCACGACGACGCGCTCGCCCGACACCGGCGCGGGGGCGGCCGAAAAGTCGAGCTTCTTGAGCGAGCGCAAATCGATAGGCATGAGAGGGCAGATGGGGGCGGGAACACAGATTACACCCCCCGCTCGGGTTCGGCACAACCGCACCGGGCGTGGGGGTCATGGCTGGATCGTCAGATCGCGCCGCTGCCGGCCCGGCCGTCGCCGCGCTGCGGGTCCCAGCCGGCCGGACCGGCGCCGGGCTTGACGCCCGCCTTCAGCCTAGCGCGGATGTCGGCGATGGTCAGCTTCTTGCCCGCTTTGTGGGCCTTGGCCAGCATCAGCGCGACCAGCCCCGTCACCGCTGGTGCCGCCATGCTGGTGCCCGACTTCTTCACCATGCCGTCCTTCGTGCGCGACTGCGCGGCCTTCACCTGCACGCCGGGGGCGCTGAGCTCGGGCTTGGGCCGGCCGTCGCGCGTCGGGCCCGCGCTCGAGAAGCTGGCGGCGGGCTCGCCCGTCTTGCGGGCGTCGTAGGCGCCGACCACGATCGACAGTTTTCCCGTCGACAGCGAGCCCAGCAGGTGCGACTTCACCGGCTGGCCGAAGTACGACTGGCCGCTGTCCAGGCGCTCGAGCCAGGCGTGGAACGGCACGTCGTCGGCGGCCAGGGCGTGCAGCCGCACCTTGAACTCGCCGTCGGGCCAGTTGGGTGCGAGCCAGATGCCGATCACGTTGTCCTTGTTGTTCGGGTCGGTGATGCGGCTGCTGAGGAACGCGGCGATCTCGCCGTTGCCCGCGCCGAGCGGAAAGTTTTCGCCCGGCGCCACGCTCGCGAGCACCTCGCCGTCGGGGCCCAGCAGCTCGGCGCGCAGTCGTTGGCTGCCGCCGTACCAGAGCTCGAACTCGCCGCCCTTGCCGTTGACCAGGGTCCACGACACGTCGAGGTGCCCGTTGCCGGTCACCGTGCCCGCCGTGTGCGTGTTGTCTTCCTGCGAATTGCCGGCCGCCAGCACGATCGCGCGGTTGGGCTTTTGCGACACGAGCGCGTCGAAGCCCTGCTCGACCAGCGAGGTGCCGTCGTGCGGGCCGCCGTTGGTGCCCAGGCTCAGGTTGACGACGCAGGGCCTGTCGCCCGCGCGGTCGAAGATGAACTTCACCGCTTCGAGCATCTGCACCGAATCGCCGAAGGAGCTGAACACGGCGTTGTGCCCGGTCCACGCGATGTCGCGGGCCGACATCTCGACGAAGATCAGGTCGGCCTTGGGTGCCACGCCGGGTTGCAGCGACCCCCGGCCGTTGCCGCCGGCAATGTCCATGACGTGCGTGCCGTGCGAACCAGGGCTGCCCGGCATGCCCGCGCCGGGGTCGTAGCCCAGCGCCTTGTACGGGTCGGACTTCTTCAGCGCCTTGTCGATGTCCGCCGCCTCGAAGAGCCGGCCGTAGCCGTAGGGGCTGTTCGCCTTGGCCGGCGCGCCCTGCTGCCACAGCGCCAGCAGGCGCGTCTTGCCGTTGGCCTTGACGAAGTTCTGGTGCGCGAAGTCGCCACCCGAATCGACCACGCCGATCACCACGCCGGCACCGCCGGCCGTGCCGGCGAGCGCGGGGTTGTCGGCCTGCACGCCCATCGACGCGATGGTGTTGTTCAGCGCCGGCAGCACGGGCTGCGAGGCCTTCATGCTGAGCACGGCCGGATGCTGGCGGATCGCCTCGGCCTTGCCCAGCGGAATGCGGCCCGTGACGAGCACCGTGCCGTCGTCGGCGGTGCCGATGTCGGAGCCCGCATCGACGTCGGGAATGTCGGCCCACTCGGCATGGCTGGTGACGCGCGCCACTACCGGCACCGAGTCGCCGTCGGCGGACGAGATGGGCATGCTCTGCTTGCCCGCGCGGCGGTTCATCACCGCCAGCTGCAGGCGCGGGTCCATCGAGGTCTCCACGTCCATCGGCAGGCGCTGCAGCTGTGCGAGCCCGAAGGTCGACACCGGCGAGAGCCGCGTGCACAGCGCGTCGGCCGTGCCCGCGAGCGCGGCGGTGAGGGCGGGGGAGGCTTCGCCCGGCAGGTGGCCCGCGGCGGCCATCTCGGGCGGAAGGTCGACCCAGCTGTTGAGCAGCTTGATCTGCCCTGTCACGTGGAGCCGCACGCTGCCCGACGACAGCGCCGGCGTCAGCACCCCGTGCGGCATCCTGGGGACTTTCGTATCTGCGGGCGAGGGCTTCTTCGCGGCGACGCGCTTCTTGGCTGGGGCCATCGGTCGGATCTCCTTGCGCAGGGGCACGGGTGGGTACCGCGAGGTGTAGCAGATTGCCGTGTCATCTGTCACCCCGGGCGGGCAAGGAGGGCGGTCAGAATGGCCGCATGAAAGTGGTGTTCAAGCTTCTGTTCGCGTACCTGGTGGCGAGCCTGCTGTCGACCGGCCTTGCGCTGGTTCTGTTTCCGCTGCACGCGCATGTGCCTGCGGTGGTGGTGCTGCTTGCGTTTCCGCTGGTGCCGTGGACCTTGCTTGCCAACTTGGCGAGCCAGGGCTTCAGGGCCCGGGAGGTGGGGCCGTTGCTGGTGTTCGTGCTGGCGTTTGGCGGCGTGGCCTGGCTGGCGTTTCGGTCGTCATCGAAGGCCGCGCAGCGATAGCCGCGCTGGGCTCACTTCGCCCCGATCTCGAAGACATCGCCGTTCGTCGGCGTCGCGTTCTCGTGGTTGATGTCGTAGAGGTATTGCGCGAGGTCGGCTGGCGCCACGTCCGGCGGAATCGCGAGCTGGGCGAGGCCCAGTTTTCCGTCGGCGCCGACCCAGTGGCTGCGCCAGCGGGCGTCGGTCATTTCGACGCGCAGGGTGCGGCCGAACACGTTGAAGATGTGGCGCATCGTCTGGGCTCCGGGCATGCACGAAAAGAGATGAGGGGACAGCCACTGTAGCGCCCTCGTCGTATGCACAATGGGCCGAATCGCCCGTCACATCCACTCCAGAGTCCGCATGCCAGACCTCAACGTACGCAAGACCTACGAAGCGGCCGTGGCCGAGCTGGGGCCTGCCGCTGCGCGGATGCTGGCCGACGGTGTGAGTGAAGAACAGGTGGCGCGCTGGATCTTCGCGCAGCGGGACGATCTCAAGCTGCATTACCGCGCGCTGACGCCCTCGCACGAGCTGCAGGCCCTCGAAGCCAGGTCGCGCAGCCGTTACGGCAACACGCTGGGCCCATCGATCGAGCAACTGCGCAGCGCGGGAAAGTCGTGGCGGGACATCATCGATTCGGCGGCGCGGCCGGGGACTCACTACCGCCAGGGCGATTGATCGATTGATCGTTCGTTCGCTACTTGCCACTGAGCCAGCGGCCGGAGTTCGCGCAGACCTCGGCCTGCTCGCCGTTCACCCGGACCTGTTCTTCATCGAGCCGTGACGCAGTGACCGGATCGACATCGAAGCCGACGCCGAGCAGGCGCGCCACCTGCGCGTCTTCGATCGACAGCTCCCAGGTCAGGAACAACTGCGTGCGATCGATCGAAGACGGGAAGTCGGCCGCATCGAAACCGTGGTCGCTGCCGCGCGGCACGACGGCGTGGGGCTGGCCCGTGTCGAACAGCAGGGCCGTGCCCCGCGTGAGCGCAATGCGCTGGCCCGTGACGGGAAAGTGCACGTCCAGGCCCTTGTCCTCGCTGAGGAACAGGTTGCAGAACGCCGCGCCGCCGTACTGCGCGCCGTCGTGGTGGTAGCGGGCGCCGCGGCAGGCCATCAGGGCGACGTCGCTGGCGGGCAGCAGCGACGCGGGCAGGCCCAGCGTGCCCAGCCAGCCGGACATCGCCTGCACGCACCGCGCGTAGTCGGGCCAGCGCGTGCGTGCGCGGGCCAGCGGCATGGGCTCGACATCACCGGGTTCGAGCGGCACGTTCGTGGCGATCTCCCGCTGCCAGTCGGCCACGAGGCGGGCCGGGGGCTCGGGCACGTCGAGCAGGGCCGCATGCACGATGCCGCTCACGCTGCGGCTGCGCAGCGTGTCGCCGTGCCAGAAGTAGGAGGTCAGCAGGTCGTGCATGCGGGGGCTTTCAAGGCACGGAGGGTACACGCGCTGCGGCGCCGGGCACCGGGGAGCGACGGCCGATGCGGCATACTCCCACCCCCTCCCAACTCGCCAGAATTCCGCTGAATGGACAAGGAAGTCGACCCCTCCGTGCTCGCCGCCATCGATGAGATGCGGCTCTCCGGACCGCGCCTCACGCCGGTCGAAATCGTCGCCAAGATGGGGGTGTTCGACGCACGCGACAAGCCGTTCGAGCACGCCTGGCTCGCCACGGGCGACAACGTCATCGCCACCATCTGGGGCGAGTACGTGAGCGTGGCGGCCGGTGGCCGCTGGTTCTACCTGGAATCGCTCGACGCCCAGCGCCGCCCCGGCGGCGGCGTGCGCAGCGCCCAGCAGGCGCAGCGCGCCAAGGACCGCCTGGCACTGCTCAAGCGCACCTTCGACGCCGGCCAGGGCTTCCGCGCCGTGCTGCAGACCAACCGCGTCGCCATCGCCGAGCTCGAGAGCAACAAGAGCGCCAAGGTCTCGACCCGCGTGCGCGACGACGCCGAATGGCACGTTGCGAGCTGGGAACCTGAACAACAGCTCGCCGTGCTGGTGCGCGGTGCGCGCGGCTGGGTGCCGACAGAGGCCGACATCACGGCCGCCAAGGCCCGTAGCGGCGTGCCGGCGGCCGATGACGCCGACGCGGCCCCGGCCGGCCCGACCACGACGGACGCCGTTCAGGCCGCCGCCATGGCCTATGTCATGGGCCATTTCAAGGGCTATGGCTACAACGCGGAAGACGTCACCAGCAAGGCGCTGGGCTACGATATCGAGGTGTCGAACGCCAAGGGCGCGATGCTGCTCAAGGTGGTCGTGAAGGGCACCGCCCCGGCGCTGCCGACCTTCGCGCTCACGCCCGACGAAAGCATGTGCGCCGTGCGCGAGCCGCTGTGGCGCCTGCTGGTGGTGGCCGACGCGGGCAGCGCGACGGCGGCGCACAAGATCTACAAGCCGACCGAAGTCGACCAGGCGCCGGGCTTCCAGCGCAAGGCCTGACGGGCCTCCCGGGGCCTCGCAGGCCACGCCGCGGCTGCACCAGTGCGCCGCGGGCGTTTCCAAATTCTTACAACTGAGCCCCCGGAAACCCGTCGTTTCCAACGGTAAAGTTCCGCCGTCCGGCGCGAACAGTTCGTGCCTTCGCCCCTCTGTTCGCCCCCTTTCATGTCCAACCTCATCGTGCACGGCGGTACGCCCCTTCGCGGCCGCATCATTCCCTCCGCCAACAAGAACGCGGTGCTGCCGGTGCTGTGCGCCACCTTGCTCACCGGCGAGCCGCTGCGGCTGCACGGGGTGCCCGACATCACCGACGTGCGCAAGATCCTCGACATCTTCCGCACGCTGGGCAGCGAGGTCCGCATGGACCACGAGAGCGGCACGCTCGAACTGCACCACCGCGCCACCACCTTCGATGCGGCGCTCCACCGCCTGCCCGAGGAAATGCGCTCGTCGATCATGCTGGTGCCGCCGCTGCTGGCGCGCTTCGGCGTGGCGCGGCTGGAGGACAACGTCAAGGGCTGCACGCTTGGCGTGCGCGAGATCGATCCGCACGTGGAGGTGTTCCAGCGCTTCGGCGGCCAGGTGGAGCGCACCGAGGGCTCGCTGCTGGTGTATGCCCCCGGCCGGCTCACGCCCACCGACCACTGGCTCGACTACGCCTCGGTGACGACCACCGAGAACTTCGTGCTGTGCGCGGCCGCCGCGGGCGGCACCTCGACGCTCACCAACGCGGCCTCGGAGCCGCACGTGCAGGAGTTCTGCCGCTTCATGGCCATGATCGGCGTGCGCATCGAGGGCATGGGCACCTCGCGGCTCACGGTGCATGGCGGCGGCGCGCTGGGCGGCGGCGAGTTCCGCTTCGACGAAGACTTCCACGAGATCACCACCTTCCTGGCGCTGGGCGCGATCACCGGCGGCGACGTCGTGGTGCGCAACAGCGCGCCGGGCAACTTTCCGCTCATCGACCGCACGTTTGCCAAGTTCGGCGTGCAGATCGAGCATGCCGACGGCTGGTCGCGCGCCATCCGCAGCGGCCCGCTGAAGGTGCAGACGCCGTTCACCAGCAACGTGCTCACCAAGGTGGAGGCCGCGCCGTGGCCGTACTTCCCGGTCGACCTGCTGCCGATCTTCATTGCGCTGGGCGTGCGCGCTCAGGGCAATGCGATGTTCTGGAACAAGGTGTACGACGGCGCGCTGGGCTGGACCGGCGAACTGTCCAAGTTCGGCGCGCACGTCTTCTCGTCCGACCCGCACCGGCTCATCACCTTCGGCGGCCACGCGCTCACGCCGGCGGTGGTCGAGAGTCCCTACATCATCCGCGTGGCGATCGCGCTGTTCATGGTGGCCGCGAGCATCGAGGGCAAGTCCGAGATCCGCAACGCGACGCCGATCCGGCGCGCCCATCCGCGCTTCGTGGAAAACCTGCGCAGCCTGGGCGTGCAGGTGGAGTGGACCAGCGAGGAGTGAGCCTGCGGCGGGCTGCGTGCCGCTGCTGCTGACCTGTCCCGCTGCCCGATGACCCCGCGGGCGCCGCGCTCAACGGCTTGGCCGGACAATGCCGTGCATTCGACACACGGACACAGGAGCGCACCCCGAATGACGACGTTGCAACAGATCCTCGGCACCGAACTTCCATTGATCCAGGCGCCGATGGCCGGCGCGCAGGCCAGCGCGATGGCGATCGCGGTGTGCAACGAAGGCGCGCTGGGGTCGCTGCCGTGCGCGATGCTCGGCCCCGATGCGATGCGCAGCGAACTCGCGGCGATCCGCGCCGGCACCGACAAGCCCTTCAACGTCAATTTCTTCGCCCACACCCCGCCCACGCCGGACGAGGCACGCGAGGCCGCCTGGCGCGCCGCGCTCGCGCCGTACTACGCCGAGTTCGGCATCGACCCCGCGGGCATCCCGACCGGCCCCGGGCGCAACCCCTTCAGCGCCGAGGTGGCCGACCTGCTGGCCGAGTTCAAGCCGCCGGTGGTGAGCTTCCATTTCGGGCTGCCGCCCGAGTCGCTGCTGGCCAAGGTGCGCGGCTGGGGCGCGAAGGTGCTGGTTTCGGCCACCACCGTCGACGAGGCGCTGTGGCTCGAGGCGAAGGGCGTCGACGCGGTCATCGCGCAGGGGCTGGAGGCCGGCGGGCACCGCGGCCATTTCCTGTCGCACGACCTGACGAAGCAGCTCGGCACCTTCGCGTTGCTGCCGCAGCTGGTGCGCGCATTGAAGGTGCCGGTGATCGCGGCGGGCGGCATCGCGGATGCCGACGGCGTGGCCGCGGCCATGGCGCTGGGCGCGGCCGGCGTGCAGGTCGGCACGGCCTACCTGCTGACGCCCGAGGCCATGACCAGCGCGCTGCACCGCGCGGCGCTGAAGAGCGAGGCCGCGCGCCACACGGCGCTCACCAACCTGTTCACCGGCCGACCGGCGCGCGGCATCGTCAACCGCGTGATGCGCGAGCTGGGGCCCATCGGCCCGGCGCCGGAATTTCCGCTCGCCACCTCGGGCATCGCGCCGCTGCGCGCCAAGGCCGAGGCGCAGGGCAGCGGCGACTTTTCTCCGCTGTGGTCGGGGCAGAACGCCACCGGCTGCCGCGAGGTGTCCTCGGCCGAGGTCACGCGGGCGCTGGCCAAGGGCTTTCGCTGAATCGCGGCGTCCGTCATTTTTTTCAAGGCACTTCCGACCCATGACATCGCTCCATCTGCCCCTGCAGTTCCTGCACCATCCCGCACCCTCGGGCGGCCCTGAACCCTGGCTGCTCGTGCTGATGCACGGCGTGGGCAGCAACGAGCAGGACCTGTTCGGCCTGGCGCGCATGATGCCGCCGCAGTTCCACGTGCTGAGCCTGCGCGCGCCGTATGTGCTGTCGCCCGGTTCCTACGCGTGGTTCGAGTTCCAGGTGCTGGCCGACGGCGGGCGCCGCATCGACGAGGAACAGGAGCGCGAAAGCCGCTTCCTCATCGGCGAGATGGTCGCGTCGGCGTCGCAGCAGCTGGGCATTCCGCCCGAGCGCGTGGTGGTCGGCGGCTTCAGCCAGGGCGGGATCATGTCGCTGTCGCTGCTGCTCACGCAGCCCGAGAAGCTGCGCGCCGCGCTGGTGTGGCACAGCCGGTTGTTGCCCGAGGTGGTACCGCACATCGCGCCGCCCGAGGCCTTCGCGGGCAAGGCGCTGTGGGTGAGCCATGGCAGCGCCGACAACGTGATTCCGCCGAGCGCCGCGCAGGCCACGCGCGAGCTGGCGCGCGGGCTGCCGCTGGCGCTGTCGGGCTCGGACTTCCCGGGCGCGCACGAGATCCGCCCGGCCGAGCTGCAGGGCACGTTGGCGTGGCTGCAGGCGCTCAGCGCGCCAACAGCCGCGCCCTGACCATCGCTTCCATCTCGTCGACCCACGCGTCGTCGATGGTGTCGGGCTGCACCAGCAGCCGGTAGCGGCGCCCGCCCCAGGCGGCGGTCAGCAGTGCCTGCACGGTGGCGGGCGAGGGCGCCGGCTGCAGGTCGCGGCAGGCGGCGAAGGCCTGCGTCCAGCGCGCGAGCAGCTCGTCGTACACGCGCCGGTGGTGCTTGGGCTCGGCCACACGGTGCTCGAGCATCAGCATCTCGTGGTCGAAGGCGGGCAAGCCGTCGATGCGCGTGTCGCAGGTGAGGCGCACGAGGCGCTGCGTGCGTTCGCGCCAGTCGATGTCCGGTGGCGTAATCACCTCTTCGTCGAGCCGCGCCAGCAGCGCCTCGACGCAGTGGCGCACGTAGCCCGAGAGCAGGGCTTCCTTGTCGGGAAAGTAGTCGTAGAAGGTGCCGACGGCGATGCCGGTTTCGAGCGCCACGGCGCGCGTGGTCACGCCCTCCCAGCCCTGCGTGCGCCAAATCCGAACAAAGGCGTCGTAGATGGCCTGCACGGTGAACTTGCCGCGCGCCTGCGTGGGGCGTTTCAGGGGCTTGGAGCGGGGTGCGGCGGGCATGGACCGGGTTTCCGAACCCGCGGCGAAGCGGGCCGTCCTACAGTTTGCGAATGAACAACGCATTCACTTTAACCCGCCTCGAAACGCGCAAGAACGCACTCGGGACCACCCGCATCGTCACTTCGGAAGACGCCGGCAGTTTGCAGCCGGGCCAGGTGCTGATGCAGATCGAGCGCTTCTCGCTCACCACCAACAACATCACCTACGCGGCCTTCGGCGATGCGGTGATGAAGTACTGGCAGTTCTTTCCCACCGGCGACGCCGACTGGGGCCACATGCCGGCCTGGGGCTTTGCCGACGTGGTGGCGTCGAATGTCGAAGGCGTGGCGGTGGGCGAGCGCTTCTACGGCTACTTTCCCATTGCGAGCCACCTGCGCATGCAGCCGGTGCGCGTGACGCCGCGCGGCTTCTACGACGGCGCGGCGCACCGCAGCGAACTGGTGTCGGCCTACAACCAGTACATGCGCTGCAGCCACGACGCGGGCTACGTCGCCGCGCTGGAGGACTACCAGATGCTGGTGCGTCCGCTGTTCATCACCTCGTTCATGCTGGCCGACTTCCTCGAAGACAACGGCTTCTTCGGCGCGACGCAGGTGGTGGTGTCGAGCGCCTCGAGCAAGACGGCGTTCGGCACGGCCTTCTGCCTCGGCCGCCGCGAGGGCCTGCAGCTGATCGCCGCCACGTCGGAAGGCAACCGCGCCTTCGTCGAGGCGCTGGGCTGCTACGACCGCACGGTGGCCTACGGCGAGATCGCCACGCTCGCGGCCGACGTGCCCACGCTGTACGTCGACTTCGCGGGCCACGACGCGCTGCGCGCCACCGTGCACCACCACTTCGGCGAATCGCTGGTGTACGACTGCTATGCGGGCTCGGCGCAGAAGACTGAATTCCTCGGCGACACCAGCGCGCTGCCCGGCCCCACGCCGAAGCTCTACTTCGCGCCCGTGCAGATCCGCAAGCGCAATGTCGACTGGGGCCCGCAGGAGGTCAACCGCCGCTTCAACGACGCGCAGGGCCGCTTCATCGCCGAGCTGAGCCGCCCGGGCAACCGCTGGATGACGCTGGCGCAGGGCCGCGGCTTCGCGCATGCGCAGGCCGTGATCGCCGACCTGCACGCAGGCCGCGTCGATCCGCGCGAGGCGCACGTGGTGCGCATCGGCGGCGAGTGACAGCGTGAGCGACTGAACTTCGGCGCGGGTGGGGCGTCACAGGGGGTTACGAGAACGTGGCGATCGCGCGGGCCGTGCAGGCCATCCTGGTGCACCATTGCCTTTCGTCTCCCCACTGCCATCCCGCAAAAGGAAACCGCCCATGTCCGACGCCGACTCCCCCCGCGACACCCCCGAATTCCGCCCCCGCAAGGAAGCGCCGATGGGCACCATCGTCGGCCTGGCGCTGGTCGTGCTGGTGGCGGCTTATTTCGGCTGGCGCTGGTACCAGCAGCAGCAACTGGCGCCGCTGCCGACCGCGCCCGTGGCCGTCGCCCCGACCGACGCGCCCCCCGAGCCGCCCAAGGCCGAAGAGCCGAAGGGCCCGCAGAACCCGGTCGAGGCGCTGGCCCCGCCCGATGCCGCGCTGCCCGCACTGGCCAGTTCCGATGCGCGCGTGATGAAGGCGCTCACCGAATTGCTGGGCGGCAAGGCCGTCGCGGCCTACCTGCAGCCCGACGGCGTGGTGCGGCGCTTCGTCGCCACGGTCGACAACCTGCCGCGCGAGCAGGCACCCGCCAGCAAGTGGCCGGTGCAGCCCGCGCCGCAGCGCTTCATCACCGAGGGGCCGCAGCAGGGCGGCGTGCAGACCATCGCGGTGAACAACGCCGCGCGCTACAACGGCATCGTGATGCTGGCCGGGGCTGTCGATCCGGCCAAGGCTGCGGCGGTGTATGCGCGGCTGTACCCGCTGTTCCAGCAGGCATATGAAGAGCTGGGCTATCCGGGCCGCTATTTCAACGACCGCTTCATCGCCGTGATCGACCACCTGCTGCAAGCCCCCGAACCCACGGGGCCGGTGCAGGTGAAGCTGGTCGAGGTGAAGGGCGACATTCCCTCGCAGCGGCCCTGGGTGCGCTACGAGTACGCCGATCCGAAGCTCGAATCGCTCTCGGCCGGCCAGAAGATCCTGGTGCGCATGGGGCCCGAGAACGAGCGCAAGATGAAGGCCAGCCTGCGCGGGCTGCGCGCGCAGATCGCCACCGGCGAGATCGCGAAGAAGAAGCAGCCCTGAGGCGCGATGCACTGACAGCGCCCCGCCTGCACGCCCTGTAGGCGCGGGCCGATTGCATGCCGCGCGAAGGGTCGAGATGATTTGCGCCTACGACTTCGAGGGCAAGCCATGAACCTGATGAGCGTCGATCTTTACCAGAGCACCACCGACCCCGGGAAATTCCTGGCGCTTCCCGCCGGCACCGACCCGACCGAACTCATGGGCCCGATGACCTTCGATCGGGACTACGCGCACATCAAGCGCTACCAGGCGGCCTTCGCGTTCGATCCGTCCGAAACCTACGCGGGCGTGAACGCCGCGAAGATCGCCGCGGACCTGCTCACCGTGAAGTGGGCGATGTACCGCCGCGAAGGCTGAGCGGCGGGCGGCCTGCGCCGCCGCGCCTTCGTCAGGCCTCTTCGGTTTCCTGGTACTCGCCCACCGGCACGCAGCTGCAGAACAGGTTGCGGTCGCCGTAGACGTTGTCGACGCGCCCGATCGGCGGCCAGTACTTGGCCTGCTTGAGTTCGGCCAGCGGGAACGCGCCGAGTTCGCGCGAGTACGGGTGGCTCCACTCCGTGCCGAGCAGGCTGGCGGCGGTGTGCGGCGCGTGCTTGAGCGGGTTGTCGTCCTTCGACCAGACGCCTTCTTCCACGCGGCGGATCTCGCCGCGGATGGCGATCATCGCGTCGACGAAACGGTCGAGCTCGGCCAGCGGTTCGCTTTCGGTGGGCTCCACCATCAGCGTGCCGGGCACGGGGAAGCTCAGCGTGGGCGCGTGGAAGCCGTAGTCGATCAGGCGCTTGGCCACGTCTTCGGCGGTGACGCCGCTGGTGTCCTTGAGCGGGCGCAGGTCCAGGATGCACTCGTGCGCGACGTGGCCGTTGGGGCTCGCGTACAGCGTGGGGTAGTGGTCCTTCAGGCGGGCGCTGATGTAGTTGGCGCTGAGGATGGCCGTCTCGGTCGCGGCCTGCAGGCCCTTGGCGCCCATCATGCGGCAGTACATCCAGCTGATCGGCAGCACGGCCGCGTTGCCCAGCGGCGCGGCCGACACGGCGCCCACGCCGTTCGAGGGCACGCCGGCCGTGGCATGGCCCGGCAGGTAGGGCACGAGGTCTTCGACCACGCAGACCGGACCGACGCCCGGGCCGCCACCGCCGTGCGGGATGCAGAAGGTCTTGTGCAGGTTCAGGTGGCTCACGTCGCCGCCGAACTCGCCCGGCGCGGCCACGCCGACCAGCGCGTTCATGTTGGCGCCGTCGACGTACACGCGGCCGCCATGTTCATGCACGAGTTCGCACAGTTCCTTCACGCGGGTTTCGAACACGCCGTGCGTGCTGGGGTAGGTGATCATCACGGCGGCCAGGTGGGCGCTGTGCTTCTCGCAGGCGCGCTTGAGGTCGTCCATGTCGACGTTGCCTTGCGCGTCGCAGGCCGTCACCACCACCTGCAGGCCCACCATCTGGGCGCTGGCCGGGTTGGTGCCGTGCGCCGACGAGGGAATCAGGCAGATGTTGCGGTGGCCCTGGCCCTTGGCTTCATGGAAGGACTTGATGGCCAGCAGGCCCGCGTACTCGCCCTGCGAGCCCGCGTTGGGCTGCAGGCTGATGCCCGCGTAGCCGGTGGCCTCGCACAGCCAGGCGCGCAGCTGCGCGTCGAGCTGGGCGTAGCCCTGCAGCTGGTCGGCGGGCGCAAAGGGGTGGATGTTCGCGAACTCGGGCCAGGTGATGGGGATCATCTCGCTGGTCGCGTTGAGCTTCATGGTGCAGCTGCCCAGCGGGATCATGCTGCGGTCGAGCGCGAGGTCCTTGTCCGACAGGCTGCGGATGTAGCGCAGCATCGCCGTTTCGCTCTTGTGGGTGTTGAACACCGGGTGCGTGAGGAAGGCGCTGGTGCGGCGCAGGTCCTCGGGAATCAGCGGCGTGGTGCTGGCGGCCAGCTCGTCGAAGCGCGGCATCGCGGTGCCGGCGGGCACGAACAGGGCCCACAGGGTTTCGATGTCGGCGCGCGTGGTGGTTTCGTCCAGCGAGATGCCCAGGTGCTGCTGCAGGCGCTGGCGCAGGTTGACGCCGCCGGCCTGCGCGCGTTCGATGATCGCGGCCGTGTCGTCGCCGGTGCGGATCGTCAGCGAATCGAAGGCGGTGGTGTTCACCGGCTCGCGGCCCATCTGCGACAGGCCCTTGGCGAGGATGGCGGTGAGCACGGCCACGCGCTGTGCGATGCGCGTGAGGCCGTCGGGGCCGTGGTACACGGCGTACATGCTGGCGACCACGGCCGGCAGCACCTGCGCGGTGCAGATGTTCGAGGTGGCCTTTTCGCGGCGGATGTGCTGCTCGCGCGTCTGCAGCGCAAGGCGGTAGGCCGGCTGGCCGTGCGTGTCGACGCTCACGCCGACGAGGCGGCCGGGCAGCGAGCGCTTGAACGAATCGCGGCAGGCCAGGTAGGCGGCGTGCGGGCCGCCGTTGCACAGCGGCATGCCGAAACGCTGCGTGGTGCCGCAGACGATGTCGGCATCGAACTCGCCGGGGGCGACCAGCAGCGTCAGCGCCAGCAGGTCGGCCGCGACGATGAAGGCGGCGTCGCACTGGTGCGCGTGCCCTGCGAGCGGGCGCAGGTCGTGCACGTGGCCGGTGGTGGCCGGGTACTGCGCGAGCACACCGAAGAACTCGCCGCTCACCATCAGGTGCGGCAGCGTTTCCGACACCGTGCTCACCTTGACCTCGATGCCCAGCGGCGCGGCGCGGGTCTTGATGACTTCGATGGTCTGCGGGTGGCAGTCCCCCGACACGAGGAACACGTTGCTCTTGCTCTTCACGCTGCGCTTGGCGAGCGTCATGGCCTCGGCGGCGGCCGTGGCCTCGTCGAGCATCGAGGCGTTGGCGATGGCCATGCCCGTGAGGTCGCACACCATCGTCTGGAAGTTGAGCAGGGCTTCCATGCGGCCCTGCGAGATCTCGGCCTGGTAGGGCGTGTAGGCGGTGTACCAGGCGGGGTTCTCCAGGATGTTGCGCAGGATCACGCCCGGCGTGTGCGTGCCGTAGTAGCCCTGGCCGATGAAGCTCCTGAACACCTTGTTCTTCGACGCCAGCGCCTTCAGCTCGGCCAGCGCGTCGGCCTCGGTGACCGGCGCGGGCAGGCGCATCGGCCGGGCGCGGCGGATGGCCGCGGGCACGATGCCGTCGATGAGCTCCGCGCGCGTTTCCGAGCCGATCACCGGCAGCATGTGCGCCTCGTCCGCCGCATCGATGCCGATGTGGCGGGCGAGGAATTCTTCGGCGTTCTCTAGTTCTTGCAAAGAGGGAAGGGCGGGAATCGGCATGGCGGTGAAGGCTCGGGGGAGAAGGAACGAAGGTGCGAGGAAGCTGCGGTTCAGCGGATCAGGATTCGGCGGCGAACTTGTCGTAGCTGGCGGCGTCGAGCAGGGCGTCGAGCTGCGCGGGCTCGCTCAGCTTGACCTTGAAGAACCAGCCGGCGGCCAGCGGGTCGCTGTTGGCCAGCGACGGGTCGGCGCGCAGCGCTTCGTTGACTTCGGTGATCTCGCCCGACACGGGCATGAACACATCGGCGGCGGCCTTCACCGACTCGACCACACCGGCGACCTCGCCCTGCGCGAAGGTCTTGCCCACTTCAGGCAGGTCGACGAACACCACGTCGCCTAGCGCGTCCTGCGCATGCACGGTGATGCCGACGGTGGCGGCGCCGCCTTCGGCCGCCACCCATTCGTGGTCCTTGGTGTATTTGATGCTCATGAAAAAACTCCTCGTGGAAAAAATGGAATCGGGGTGCAGAGCCTAGCCGGGTCTGCGGTGTTCAGTGTCGGTCAGCCGCGGTAGTAGCGCGTCGGCACGAAAGGCATCGTCGAGACTTCCATCGGCACGGGCTTGCCGCGCACGATGGCCTGCACGCGCGTGCCGGGCTCGGCGAAGGCGGCGGCCACGTAGCCCATGGCCACGCAGCGGTCGGCCGTGGGGCCGAGCAGGCCGCTGGTGACGGCGCCGATGTCGTGGCCTTCGAGCGACTGCAGCAGCGTGCCGTCGCGCACCGGGATGCGTTCGAGTGCCACGAGGCCGACGCGCTTGCGCGTGAGCGTCTTGTGGTCGGTGTGGCCGGCCGCGCCCGAGGCGACGGCGGCCAGCTGGGCCAGCACCTTGGCCGCGCCCGGGAAGCCGCCTTCGCGCGCGCCGCCGGCGCGGCGCACCTTCTGGATCGCCCAGTTGAGCGAGGCTTCGACCGGGGTGGTGGTGGTGTCGATGTCGTTGCCGTACAGGCACAGGCCGGCTTCGAGCCGCAGCGAGTTGCGCGCGCCCAGGCCGACGGGCTTCACTTCGGACTGCGCGAGCAGCAGGCGGGCGAGGGCGTCGGCGTCTTTCGCGGCCACCGAGATCTCGAAGCCGTCTTCGCCGGTGTAGCCACTGCGGGTGACGAAGGCGGCAATGCCGCCGATCTGCACCGCGCCGCCGGTCATGAACACGAAGCGCTCGATGCCCGGCGACAGGCGCGCCAGCGTGGCGGCGGCCTGTGGGCCCTGCAGTGCGAGCAGGGCGTGGTCGGGCAGGGGCTGTACCTGGCAGCGCGCGCCGATCTTGTCCTGGATGTGGGCGATGTCGGCCACTTTGCAGGCGCCGTTCACGATCACGAAGAGCGAGCCATTGCCTTCGTTGAAGAACATCAGGTCGTCGAGGATGCCGCCCTCGTCGTTCAGCAGCAGGCCGTAGCGCTGCTTGCCGGCGGGCAGGTCGACCACGTCGACGGGCATCAGGGTTTCGAATGCAGCGGCGGCGTCGGGGCCGACCAGGCGCAGCTGGCCCATGTGCGAGATGTCGAACAGGCCGGCCGCGTCGCGCGTGTGCTTGTGCTCGGCCATGAGGCCGGCGGGGTACTGCACGGGCATGGAGTAGCCGGCGAAGGGCACCATGCGGGCGCCGAGCTCCACGTGGAGGTCGTACAGCGGGGTCTTGAGAAGTTGAGTATCCGAAGAAGCGGAAGCGGAAGAAGCGGCCACGGGGCACTCCAAAGGGGCAGTCGAAATCCATGGCTGCAACGCCATGGGCCACCCCTGCTGTCCGCTTTACCTGAGAGATTCGCCCCACGATCGGGGTTTGCTCCTTCGGTGGGCCGCGTGCAATGCCACGGCCTCTCTCCAGCAAGGAAACGCCGGTGGTTGCCGGCGTCTTGTCAGTCCTTTTGCCTGAGCGTTCGGGGAACCCCTGCGCCTTCGGCGGCCCCGTCGCGCGGGGCTCTCTCCTGACCCGGCGAGTGTAGTGGATCGCGGGGCCGGGGCCGGCGGCTCAGTGCACGGTTTCTGCCGGCGGCAGCAGCTTGTCGATGCGCTCGCGCAGCGAGTCGGCGCGCTCGGGGCCGGCGGCTTTCTCGATCTCGGAGAGCATCAGCGCGGCGATGGTCAGCATGGCCTCGCGGTCGCGGGCCTCGCGCAGGGCGTCGCGCATCTGGTTGGCGAAGCGCGGGTCGCGGCGCACGAACATGCGCTCGCAGATGTCGAACAGGAACATGCGCGTGGTGGCCAGCGAGCGCTTGCCGTCGAAGCTGTCGGCCGAGGTGGCGACCTGGATCGGCTCGGCGGCGGGGACGGGCGTGGGGGCCGGTGCGGGAGGCGGCGCGACCGGGCGCGCGACCTGCAGGTAGCCGCGCTGCATCAGCCCCTGGATCGCCTGCTCGGCCTCGACGCGGCTGGGGAACAGCGGGCTGAAGTCGGTCAGCGAGCGCCGGCCGTCGGCCATGAGCAGCAGGGCGCGCTCACGCTGGCTGAGCGTGCGCTGCCCGGCCTGGAGTTCGTCGCGTGCCTTCTCGGTCTTGGTGGGGAACATGGCGGCCACAGCTTTCGGAGGTCGAAGGCTGCAGCATCGTTGCAAGTGGTGACATCTTCGTGAACCATTTGCCTTACAGGGACAAGGCGGTGCGCGTCAGTTGCCCGCGCTCTCCTTGCGGATCAGCCAGCGCGGGCCCACGCGCTGCAGTTCGAGCGTCTTGCGGTCGGTCTCGGTGAGCGCGTCGGCGCGGTAGACCTGCCGGAACTGCGCGCTGGCCGAGGTGCCCTGGACGCTGATCACCAGCCCCTCGATGCCCACGCTGATGCGCGACTTGCCGGTGATGCGGGCGCGCCGGTCGGCCTCCCAGCGCTCGCGGGTCTGGCCGCGCGCGGGGGTGAAGTCGGCCGCGTAGGCGGCGAGGTAGCGCTCCACGTCGCGCGCGGACCAGGCGGCGGCCCAGGCGCGCACGGCGGTTTCCACTTCGGCGAGGTGGGTGACGGGATTGGTGGGATTGGCGGGGGCGGCTGCTGGTGCAACGGCTGCAACGGGCGCGGCGGCCGGCGTGGCCGCGATACCGGCGGTGGCCAGCAAGCCGGCAGCGACAAGGCTGCTGCCCTGGGCGACGATTCGGTGCATGGCGTCCTTCTCTTTCCTTCTTCTTGTCTGTCAGGCTCGACGTCGAAGCTTGCGTCGATTCTGGCAGTGAAAGAGAGCGCGTGCGGCGTTGAATCGCCCACGGATTTCGGTGGTCCGTGGTTCGGGGCGTGTGCACAGGCCACCGGGTACTTCCCTCCGCGAATGTCCCCCGCCTTCGGCTCCTCCTTGATTTCGCTGCGGGAAGCACCCGGTGCCCTGCGCACGAGAGGTGCGGGGTTGAACTCAGGCCGCCGCAGCCTCGCCCGCCATCACCTGCACCGTCCGATTGCGAAGCCGCAAGGCCAGCACGGTTGCGACGCACAGCACGCACAACACCACCGTGAGCGTCACGCCGAGTCCGCGCGCATCCGACAGCAGGCCGAACAGCGGCGACACCAGCCCGCCGACCGAGAGCGCGAGACCGAGCGTGATGCCGCTGGCGGTGGCCGGGTTGCGCGGCAGGTAGTCCTGCGCGAGCGTCACCTGCGCGGCGAAGGGCAGGAACATGCTCATGCCGAGCCACGCGGTGCAGGCCAGCGCCGCGCCGGGCGTGGAGGCGAGCACGAGGCCCGCCATGGCCGGCAGCGCGAGCAGGTAGCCGCAGCGGATCGTGCCCATGCGCCCGATGCGGTCGCCGAGCCAGCCGCCGGCCAGCGTGCCCACGGCCCCTGCGGCGGTGAAGGCGGTGAGCGCCGCGGCGCCCTGGAAGGTGCTGCCGTGCAGGTCGCGCGTGATGCGCAGCGAGAGCATCGACAGCACCGTGACGTACGGGATCGACCAGCCCACGATGGTCGCCACCAGCAGGCTGAAGGCGCGCCAGTCGTTGTGCGGCTTGAGCACCGCGGCGCGGGCCTGCGCGGCCCGCGCCGCGGTGGCCGCGTGGTGGGCGGCCGCGCTGCGCCGTGCATTCGCCGCGACCCACACCACGCCCATCGCCACTGCGGGAATGCCCAGCAGGTAGCTGCGCGACAGGCTGCCGCCGCCGACCACCGTGGCCGCCAGCACGGGCGCGAACGAGGCGCCGATGGTGCCGCCCACCGAGAACACGCTCATCGCCTTCTGCGAGGCGCCGCCGGCCGCGCGCGCGGCCACGGTGGCGGGCGGGTGGTAGGCCGCGATGCCCAGCCCGCACAGCGCGACCGCGATCCAGGTCAGCAGGTAGCTCTGGCTCAGGCCCGCCAGCACCACGCCCAGCGCCGCCACCAGGAAGCCCACGGGCACCAGCCAGGCGCGCGGGTGGCGGTCGGCGTACAGGCCGAACAGCGGCTGCACCACGCTCGACAGCCCGGTGGCCGCCAGCATCAGGCCGCTCACGGCCGTGTAGCTGTAGCCGCGCTCCAGCACCATGAAGGGCAGCAGCGCGGGCACGAGGCCCTGGTAGAGGTCGTTGACGGCATGGGTGCCGGTGAGCAGCCCGAGTCGGCGCGTGTTCATGCGATGGCTTCTTTCTTCGATGTCCGGTTTGAGAAAAAGGGAGGAAAAGCCATCGTAGGAAGACACGGAAAGATGTTCTCGCTACGAATGTGCAAACATCGTCGTGAAATGGACAAACTGAATCTGCGCCCCGACGAGGGCGAATCGACCCCGCGCGCCGTGGCCGTGCTGGCCACTGATCCGGCGGGCGACGCCTTCATTCCGCCGCATGCGCACCGGCGCGGGCAGCTCATCCACGCGATCTCGGGCGTGATGATGGTCGGCGCGGCGGCCGGCAGCTGGGTGGTGCCGCCGGGGCGCGGCGTCTGGGTGCCGCCGGGCATGACGCACCAGATCCGCATGGCGGGCGAGGTGAAGATGCGCACCGTCTTCGTCGAGCCCGGCACGCGCGCCGACCTGGGCGCCGAGTGCCGCGTGATCCACGTGGGTGCGTTGCTGCGTGAGCTGATCGTGGCGGCCGTGTCGCTGCCGCTGGACTACCCGCCGGGCGGGCGCGACGAGCGCGTGATGGAGCTGATCCTCGACGAGATCGAGGCCGCGCCTGCGCTGTCGCTGCATGTGCCGATGCCGCGCCACGCACGCCTGGCCGCGCTGTGCGAGGCGCTGATCCGCGACCCCGCGCAGCCCGCCACGCTCGACGGCTGGGCCGCGCGGCTGCACATGAACGCGCGCACGCTGGCGAGGCTGTTCGAGCGCGAGACCGGCATGACCTTCGGTGCGTGGTGCCGGCAGGCGCGGCTGCTGCTGAGCCTGCCGCGGCTGGCCGCGGGCGCGTCGATCCTGGAGGTGGCACTGGCGCATGGCTACGAGAGCCCGAGCGCCTTCACCGCGATGTTCCGCCGCACGCTCGGCGTGCCGCCGAGCCAGTACCTGCACCCGCCGGCCTGAGGCGAGTGAAGGCGTGGGCGGGAGCGGCCTGCGCCGCTACTTGAATCCGAGCGCGCGCGGCAGCCAGGTGCTGAGCATCGGCACGAAGGTCAGCAGCATCAGCACCGCGCCGTGCGCCCACAGGAAGGGCACCAGCTCCTTCACCAGCGCCGACATCGGCACCTTCGACACGTTGCAGGTCACGAACAGCAGCCCGCCCACCGGCGGCGTGATCATGCCCAGCGTGAGGTTGAAGATCACGATCATCGCGAAGTGCACCGGGTCGACACCCAGCTTGATCGCCACCGGCGCAAGGATCGGCGCCAGCACCATCACGCCCGGCAGCGGCTCGATGAAGATGCCGAACAAGAGCAGGAACACGTTGACGATGATCAGGAACATCCACGGCGAGAGGTTCATGCTGATGAGCCATTCGGCCATCTGCTGCGGAATGCCCTCGATGGTCAGCACCCACGCGAACGAGGCCGACAGCCCGATGATGATCAGCACCGACGCCGACAGCAGGGCCGAGCGCGACAGGATGTCGGGCAGCATCTTCCACTCGAGCGTGCGGTAGATGAACTTGCCGCACACCAGCGCGTAGAACACCGCCACCACTGACGCCTCGGTGGGCGTGAACCAGCCGGCGCGCATGCCGCCCAGGATCACCACCGGCAGCAGGATCGCAGGAATCGCCTTCCAGGTCGTGATGAGAATCTCGCGCAGCGGCGGCGTCTGGCCGTCGCCCTTGTAGTTGCGCTTCTTCGAGACGTAGAAGTTCACCACGCACATCGCCACCGCGATCAGGATGCCCGGCACGATGCCGGCCACGAACAGCTGGCCGACCGACACGGTCTCGTCCTGCAGCGCGTAGATGATCATGATGATCGAGGGCGGAATGATCGGCCCCACGATGGCCGTGGAGGCCGTCAGCGCCGCCGCGTACGAGCGGTCGTAGCCGGCCTTGTCCATCATCTTGATGAGCATCGAGCCGGGGCCGGCCGCGTCGGCCAGCGCCGAGCCCGAGATGCCCGAGAAGAAGGTCAGCGACACCACATTGGTGTAGCCCAGCCCGCCGCGCCGGTGGCCGACGAACTGGCCCGCGAAGCGCAGCAGCACCTCGGTGAGCGAGCCGCCGCTCATGAGCTCGGCGGCCAGGATGAAGAAGGGCACGGCCATCAGCGGAAAGCTGTCGATGCCGGTGAAGGTTTCCTTCAACAGCACCATCAGCGGATAGCTTTCCGCGAGGATCAGGGTGGCGGCCGTGGCCAGGCCGAGCGCGAAGGCCACGGGCACGCCGATGGCCAGGAACACGCAGGCGGAGACGATCAGGACAATGCTGGCATCCATGGTCTTCTCCTTACAGCGAGGCCGACGCGTTGGCGTCGAAATGCGCGTCGGACGCGAACTCGCGGTTCAGCACGTAGCCGCGCACCACCAGCAGCCAGTGCACGATCAGCAGCACGCCGCCGATCAGCATCGCGCTGTAGATGTAGGCGAAGGGAATCTGCGTCACGGCGGTGAGCTGGAACATCGTGCGTTCCATGTAGAGCCAGCCGTACCAGACCATGAAGCCGAAGAAGGCGAACAGCAGCCCGGCCACCACGATGCGCACCGCCACGGCCGCGGGCCGGGGCAGGGCGTCCTGCAGGTTCTCGACGGCGATGTGGCCGCCGTAGCGCAGCACGGGCCCGGCGCCCAGGAAGGTGAGCCAGATCATCATGTGGCGCGACACCTCTTCGGCCCATTCGATCGACTGGTTCGTGGTGTAGCGCAGCACGACGTTGGTGAAGATGATGACGGACATGGCCGCCAGCAGGAGGATCAGCGCCCACCGGTTGGCGGCGAGAAAGTAGCGCTCGAAGGCTTGCACGTTGTGGTTCTCTGTGGTGTCGGAAATGCGAAGCGCCCGGCACACTGAGGCGGGCCGGGCGCGGTCGGGGCGGAGCGGTCTTACTTGACGTCCGTGATCTTCTTGATGTTGTCGGCGCCGAATTCCTTGGCGTAGCCCACGTAGGCCGGCTTCAGGGCTTCGCGGAAGGCCGCGCCGTCGACGGTGCGCGTGACCTTCATGCCGTCTTTCTCAAGCTGGGCGATGCCGTTGTTCTCGTCGTCGTTGACCTTCTTGCGCTGTGCGATCGAGGCCTTCTTCGCCGCTTCGGTGAACACCTTCTTGTCGGCGTCCGACAGCTTGTTCCACACCTTGGGCGACAGCAGCAGCAGCGCCGGCGAGTAGACGTGGCCGGTGAGCGACAGGTGCTTTTGCACCTGCGAGAACTTCGAGGACAGGATCACCGGAATCGGGTTTTCCTGGCCGTCGACCGTGCCTTGCTGCAGCGCGCCGAACAGTTCCGGGAAGGCCATCGGCGTGGGCAGGATGCCGAAGGTGCGGTAGCCGTCCATGTGCACCTTGTTTTCCATGGTGCGCATCTTCAGGCCGGCCGCGTCGGTGGGCTTGACGATATCGCGCTTGCTGTTCGTCATGTGGCGGAAGCCGTTTTCGGTCCAGGCCAGAGCGATGATGCCCTTGCTCGGGAACTTGGTCAGGATGTCCTGGCCGATGGGGCCGTCCATGACCTTGCGGGCATGGTCGTAGTCGCGGAACAGGAAGGGGATGTCGACGATCTTGACCTCGGGCACGAAGTTGCCCACGGGGCCGGTCGAGGTGTTCAGCAGGTCTTGCGTGCCGAGCTGGATCGCTTCGATCTGCTCGCGCTCGCCGCCCAGCGCCGAATTGGCGAAGTGCTGGCACTTGAAGCGGTTCTGGGTGTTCTTTTCGACCTCTTCGCAGAACACGGTGGAGCCCACGCCGTAATGCGATTCCTTGGACGTCGCATAGCCGATCTTGAGAACGGTGGGTTGCTGCGCGAAGGCGGCGGTGCCCAGGGCGAGCGAAAGGCAGGCGGCGGCGATGTGGCCGAATTTCATGGTGTCTCCGGGGGGTGGGGGTCGAAAGCGCGTCAGGCGCAGGTCAGGAAATGACTATGCACCAATAACCAGTTTGACCGCGTCGGGACTTTCACGGACGTAGGCGCGGATCACTGCGTCGAAGCTCTCGTCGGCCGTGAGACCGAGGGCCCGCGCGCGCGGCGTGTCGAAGCGCCCGGGCCAGGTTTTCACGATGCGGCGGATGGCGGCGTCGGGTGTGCGGTCGAGCAGGTCGGTGGCGGCGCGGCCGGCCACGCGTTCGAGCGCGGCGGCCATTTCGCCCACGGTGGTGGCCAGCGAGGGCAGGTTGAGCGCGGTGCGCGGGCCCCAGTCGGCGTCGCTGGCTTCGGCGGCGCGCACGATGCCTTCGATGGTCCGGGCCGGCGAGGCGATGGCCACGGGCGTCTCGTCGGGCACCGGGCAGGCCGCGCGCAGGCCGGCGAGCGGCTCGCGGATCATGCCGCTGAAGAAGCCCGAGGCCGCGCCGTTCGGTTGGCCGGGGCGCACGCTCACCGTCATGAGGCGCACGCTGCGCCCCTGCACGAAGCCCTTGCGTGTGTAGTCGGCCACCAATTGCTCGCCGATGAATTTCTGGATGCCGTAGCTGGTCTGCGGCGTGGGCAGCGTGTGGTCGTCGATGAGCGCGGGCAGCGGTTGCTCGGGCGAATCGCCGAACACGGCGAGCGAGCTCGAGAACACCAGCACCGGCCGCGTGCCGAGCGCGCGCAGCTTCTCGAGCAGGCCGTGCGTGGCGGCGAAGTTGCTGCGCATGCCCAGGTCGAAGTCGGCCTCGCATTCGCCGCTGACGGCGGCCGCGAGGTGGAACACTGCGTCGGCCTCGCGCCAGAAGGTGGCTGCGTCGTCGGCCAGCTGGGCGTTGAGGTCGCCGGTGGCGGCCGCGATGCGCGGGTTGGCCGCGAGGTCGGGCGGCGGCGGAGCGCGGTCGACCAGCGTGATGCGGGCGATGTCGCGGGCGGGCGCGCCGGCGAGCGAGAGCTGGCCCAGCGCCAGGAGGGTGCGCGCCAGGCGTGCGCCGAGAAAGCCGGCGCCGCCGGTGATGACGATGTGCATGGGGTCCTGTCTCCTTGTGTCCTTGTGTCGCGAGGATAGCGTCGGTGGTATCGCACAATTTGCGCATGCCCATGCTGCCTCCCGATCTCCTCGCCACCCTGCGTTTGCCTGTGCTCCAGGACGCCGACCTCGACACCCAGGCCTCCTTCTTCAAGCGGCCGGAGGTCCGTGGGCTCTACTTCGAGGTGGTGGAGGGCTCGGCGAAGGACGAGGTGCTGCGGGCCGCCGTCGCGCAGCTCGGCGAGCTGCATCCGCACCGGGCCGCGTTGCTGGCGGTGTTCTGCGGCGCGCTGGTCGAGAATGGCGCCGATCCGCAGCTCATGTTCGACGCCGTGCGGCAGCTGGCGGGGCGCCTGCTGGCGTCGCTGGCGCCTTACTGCGCGGCGCAGCCGTACGAACCCGATGAGGACGACGAAGAACCGCAGGACGAGGCAGAACTCGCCGCCTGGCAGGCCGCCGAAGCGGCGCTCGCTGCGCTGTCGCCGCCGGCGCGTTTCGAGGTCGATGCGCTGCAGCGCGCGGTCGACCTGCTGGTGCTGCCGCTCATGACCATGGTGGTGCGCGATGTGCGCAATCACCAGTCGCTGGTGGCGGACGCAGGCCTGCTCGCGCACATCGAGGCGATGTACGCCAACGACTCGCTGCCCTTCGAGGCCCTGCACTTCCTGCGCGCCGCGGCCCAGCTGTCGTACGAGGACGAGCTGGTGGTCCTGCTGCCGGCGTCGCGCGCGGGCATGGTCGTTCGCGCACAGGGCATCAACAACAACTTCCACGCCTTCTCGCTGCTGCAGGACCTGATGGAAACGCACGCCCAGACGCTGGGCATCCGGCAGCCGCCGCGCACACGCCGCGACGAGGACAGCGATGCCGCCGCCTTCCTCTGGCTGCAGGCGACAGCCTTCGCCCAGTGCGAGCTGGTGGATCGCATGGCGTGGTCCTGGGGCGAAGGCACGCTGCGCGAGAACGCGCGCCGGCAGGGGCGGCTGGTGCTCGTCGCGCTGGAGACGGACGACAAGCCCGCGCGCGGCTGGACCGGGTTCACCCACGTGCTGCACGCCGAGCAGAACCCGCAGGTGTCGCTGGTGCACTTCCTCACGCCCGACGAGGTTGCCGCGTACCTCGCCTGAAGCGCCATGAAAAAAGCCCTCCGAAGAGGGCTTTCATGCATCGATGCTGCGGGGCTTACATGCCCACGTAGTTCGGACCGCCGCCGCCTTCGGGCGTGACCCAGACGATGTTCTGCGTCGGGTCCTTGATGTCGCAGGTCTTGCAGTGCACGCAGTTCTGCGCGTTGATCTGCAGGCGCTCCTTGCCGGCGCTGGCTTCGTCGGGCACGAACTCGTACACGCCGGCCGGGCAGTAGCGGCTTTCGGGGCCGGCAAACTTGGCGAGGTTGACGTTGACCGGCACCGACGCGTCCTTCAGCGTCAGGTGGGCGGGTTGCTGCTCTTCATGGTTCGTGTTGCTGATGAACACGCTCGACAGGCGGTCGAAGGTGAGCTTGCCGTCCGGCTTCGGATAGACGATGGGCTTGCACTCGGCGGCCGGCTTCAGGTACTGGTGGTCGGGCTTGTTGCGGCGCAGGGTCCATGGGATGTGGCCCTTGAGCAGCCACTGCTCGACACCGTTCATGACCGTGGCGATGCCCAGGCCCTTCTTGAACCAGGCCTTGAAGTTGCGCGCCTTGTTCAGCTCGGTGTAGAGCCAGCTCTTCTCGAACGCGGCCGGGTAGGCCGTGAGTTCGTCGTGCTGGCGGCCGGCCATGACCGCGTCGAACGCGGCTTCGGCGCACAGCATGCCGGTCTTGATGGCGGCGTGGCTGCCCTTGATGCGGCTCACGTTCAGGTAGCCGGCTTCGCAGCCGACCAGCGCGCCGCCCGGGAACACCGTCTTGGGCAGCGACATCAGGCCGCCGGCCGTGATGGCGCGCGCGCCGTAGCCGATGCGCTTGGCGGGCTTGATGCCCTTGGCTTCGTCGCCCTCGAGGTACCAGCGGATGTTGGGGTGCAGCTTCCAGCGCTGCATTTCCTCGAACGGGCTCAGGTACGGGTTGCTGTAGTCCAGGCCCGTGATGAAGCCCATCGTGACCTTGTTGTCCTCCATGTGATAGAGGAAGGCGCCGCCGTAGGTGTTGTTGTCCATCGGCCAGCCGGCCGTGTGCAGCACGAAGCCGGGCTGGTGGCGCTTGGGATCGATTTCCCAGACTTCCTTGACGCCCAGGCCGTAGGTCTGCGGGTCGCGGCCTTCGTCGAGCTTGAACTTGGCGATCAGCTGGCGGCCCAGGTGGCCGCGTGCGCCTTCGGCGAACACCGTGTACTTGCCCAGCAGTTCCATGCCGAGCTGGAAGTTCTCGGTGGGTTCGCCGTCCTTGCCGACGCCCATGTTGCCGGTGGCCACGCCGCGCACCGAGCCGTTCTCGTTGTAGAGCACTTCGGCGGCCGGGAAGCCCGGGAAGATTTCCACGCCCAGGTTCTCGGCCTGCTGCGCCAGCCACTTGGTGAAGGCGCCCAGGCTGATGATGTAGTTGCCGTGGTTCTGGAAGCAGGCCGGCAGGAAGGCGTTGGGCGTGCGCAGGCCCGACTTTTCGCTCAGGAACACCATGGCGTCGTCGGTCACGGGCTGGTTCAGCGGGGCGCCGAGTTCCTCCCAGTCGGGCAGCAGCTCGTTGAGCGCGCGCGGGTCCATGATGGCGCCCGACAGGATGTGCGCGCCGGGCTCGGAACCCTTCTCGAGCACCACGACGGAGATTTCCTTCTCCTGCTGGGCGGCGAGCTGCTTGAGGCGGATCGCGGTCGAGAGGCCGGCGGGGCCGCCGCCGACCACGACCACGTCGTATTCCATGGCTTCGCGAGGGCCGAACTGGGCGAGGATTTCGTCGTGCGTCATGTGGGTTGGGTCGATAATGATTTTTAGAGGCGCGGGGGCGTCCCGGTTCGCCGGGCATTTTATGCGGCGTCCGGCGGTGGCCTTGTCGCCCGGAGGCGAGGCACCCTGCGTCACCTGCGCGACTCCACAGGATTCAGCTCATGGCTTACAGCATCGATCTCTCCGGCCGCGTGGCTTTCGTCACCGGCGCCTCCAGCGGACTGGGCGCCCAGTTTTCCAAGACACTGGCCCGTGCCGGCGCCGCCGTGGTGCTGGCCAGCCGCCGCGTCGAGAAGCTCAAGGAGCTGCGCGCGCGCATCGAAGGCGAGGGCCATGACGCCCACGTGGTCGAGCTCGACGTGACCGACATCGGCAGCATCAAGGCCGCCGTCGCGCGCGCCGAGACCGAGGTCGGGCCCATCGACATCCTGGTCAACAACTCGGGCGTGAGCGCTACGCAGCGCCTGCAGGACGTCACGCCCGAGGACTACGACTACATCTTCGACACCAACGTGAAGGGCTCCTTCTTCGTCGCGCAGGAGGTCGGCAAGCGCATGCTGGCGCGCGCCCAGGGCAAGGCGCCGGGCACCTACATCGGCGGACGCATCATCAACATCGCGTCGTCAGCGGCGCTGAAGGTCATGCCGCAGATCGGCACCTACTGCATGAGCAAGGCCACCGTGGTGCAGATGACCAAGGCCATGGCGCTGGAATGGGGCCGCTTCGGCATCAACGTGAACGCGCTGTGCCCGGGCTACATCACGACCGAGCTCAACGAAGAACACTGGAGCACCGAAGGCGGCGCCAAGCTGGTCAGCATGCTGCCGCGCAAGCGCGTGGGCAAGCCCGAAGACCTCGACGGCCTGATCGTGCTGCTGGCCAGCGGCGAGAGCCATTTCGTGAACGGCGCGGTCATCGCGGCCGACGACGGGTTCGCCCTCTGAGTCCGCGGGCCTGGATCGGCATTGCCGCCGGCCTGGGTGCGGGCGCGCTCTGGGGCCTGGTGTTCGTGGCGCCGCGCATGGTCGGCCACTTCGGCATGGTCGACATTACGGCGGCGCGCTTCGCGGTGTTCGGCGCGGTGTCGGCGCTGGCGGTGTTCGCACGGCCCGCGGCCGTGCGCTGGCCCACGGGCCGGCAGGCGCTGGCGGCGCTCGGCCTCAGCGTGCTGGGCTTCAGCGGCTACTACCTGCTGCTGGCCTTCGGCATCGCGGCGGCGGGCACCGAGGTGTCCAGCCTCATCATCGGCACCATTCCCGTCTGGATGATGTTGCTGGGCCGGCCCGCGGGCCTGCACATGCGGGCCTTGCTGCCCGGCCTGCTGCTCACGGGCGCGGGCATCGCGCTGATGATCTGGGGCGCGTGGTCGGCTCAGCACGGCGCGGGTGGTGGCGGTGGTGCGCGCTTCGGCTGGGGCATCGCGCTGGCGCTGTGTTCGATGGTGAGCTGGACGGTCTACGGCCTGCTCAACGCCGCCTGGCTGCAACGGCACCGCGAGGTGCATGCGGCCGACTGGGCCAACTGGCTGGGCATCGCCACCGGCCTCGGGGCCTTGTTGCTGTGGGCGGTGGCGGGCAGCGATGCCGCCACGCTGCAGTCGCAGCCCAACGGCATGCTGTTCATCTGGATCGCGCTGGCGAGCGGCTTCGGCTCGTCGTGGCTCGCGACCATTCTCTGGAACGTCGCAAGCCAGCGCCTCTCGGCCAGCCTGTGCGGCCAGCTCATCGTGAGCGAGACGCTATTCGCCTTGCTCTATTCCTTCCTCTGGGACGGCCGCTGGCCGCAGGCCACCGAGTGGGTGGCGGCGGCGCTGTTCGTCCTGGGCATCCTCGCATCCATCAAGGCCCACCGATGAGAATCGAAATCCCCGAAAAGAAGAAGCTCGTGTACGAGATGTCGATCCCCATCCGCTGGGGCGACATGGACGCCATGGGCCACCTGAACAACGGCACCTACTTCCGCTACCTCGAGACGGCGCGCATCGACTGGATCCGCTCGCTCGGCGTGGAGCCCACGCCGGGCGGCGAGGGCATGGTGATCGTCAACGCCTTCTGCAACTTCTACCGCCAGATCGAGTACCCGGGCAACGTGCGGATCAAGATGTACGTGAGCGACCCGGGGCGCACCACCTTCGAGAGCTGGGCTACCATGGTCCGCGAAGACGCGCCCGAGGTGCTCTGCGCGGCCGGCGGCGCCACCACCATCTGGGTCGACTTTCCGAAGCAGAAGGCGCTGGCGCTGCCCGACTGGCTGCGCGAGATCGTCAGCGACTGAGGACGCGCTGACGCGTCTGCGAAAAAAGCTCAGGCCGGTCGCAGCACGATGCGCGCCTCGAAGCCGCGCGCCATGCCGGGCGGCGGTGAGGCCAGTTCCAGCGTCGCGTTGTGCTTCTCGACGATGGTGCTCACGATCGACATGCCCAGGCCGTAGCCGGCGCGGTCCGAGCCGTGGCGCACATGGCGCTGGTGCAGCGACTGCAGCTGCTCGGCGCTGACACCGGGGCCGGCATCGCGCACCACCAGCACGCACGGCGCCGCCACCTCGATCGTCACGCGGCCGTCGCCGCTGTAGCGCAGCGCGTTCTCCACGAGGTTGCGCAGCGCGATCGCCAGCGCGTCGACGTCGCCGAAGGCCACGGGCGCCGCACTGTCGGGCACCTTGAGCTTCAGGCGCTCGTTGGTCTGCGGGTCTTGCCAGAACTCCTGTGCCACCGTGCCCGCCAGCTGCACCAGGTCGACCCGTGCCCGCGCGAGCGAGGCGCCCGATTCGGCGCGCGACAGCTGCAGCAGCTTTTCGGCGCGGTGGCTGAGCATCTGCAGCGCCTGCAGCGCGCCTTCGACGTCGGTGCGCTTCAGGTCGTGGTCGAGCGCGGTCTGCAACCGCAGGCGCGCGGCGGCCAGCGGCGTGCGCAGCTCGTGCGCGGCATTGGCGGCCAGCGCGCGCTCCACGTCGAGCGACTGCGACAGCCGCTGCAGCAGCCGGTTGACATGGTCGCCCACCGCGCGCAGCTCCTGCGGCAGGCCGGGCAGGGTGATGGGGCGCAGGTCCGCGCCGTTGCGCTTCTCGATCTCGGCGGCCAGCTGCTGCAGCACGCGCAGCTCGGTGCGCGCTACCCGGCGCAGCACGAGCGCCAGCAACGGCAGCACCGCGCCGAGCGGAATGATCAGGCCGAACAGCGTGCGGTTCAGCGCGCGGCGGCGTTCGTCGAGCGGGTCGGCCACCTGGAAGTACAGGCCCAGCGTGGGGTGGCGCACGGTGTAGATGCGCCAGGTCTGGTTGTTGGCGAAGCCGGCGGCCAGCGGCACGTCGAAGGCGTCGTCGGGGGCTTCGGCCGAACGCAGCAGCACGTGCTCGTGCACGTCGACCACCTGGTACATCACGGCGTCTTCGGAGAACAGCTGCTTGGGTGCGATCAGCGGCGTGTCCTGCTTGCCGCTTTCATGGCGCAGGCGCAGCTTCTCGAGCTCCTGCACCGCCATGTCGAACATGCGGTGCGACACCTCCACCAGCTCGTTGTCGAAGTTGTGGTTGATCTCGCGGTCCACGTACCAGACCACGGCGAGCACGCACAGCAGCCACACGCCGCCGACCCACAGGATCAGCGTGCGCGTGAGGCGCCCGGCCAGCGAATCGCGGCGGTCGCGCAGCAGGGCGCTGGTCATTCCTCGTCGTCCGCAGAGAACGACAGCCGGTAGCCCAGGCCGCGCAGCGTCTGGATGTGGCTGCGCCCGAGCTTGCGCCGCAGCCGGCTGATGAACACCTCGAGCGTGTTGCTGTCGGCCTCGTCGCCGAAGCCGTACAGCGCGTCGGCCAGGTTGTCGCGCGTGTGGATGCGCTCGGGCCGCGTGGCCATCACGCGCAGCAGGGCCCATTCCTTCTGCGTGAGCACGACGGGCACGCCGTCCTTGCGCACGCGGTCGTGGGCCAGGTCGATCTCCAGCGTGCCCAGCTGCAGCACCGGCGAGGTGTTGGCGCTGCGCCGGCGTTCCACGGCGCGCAGCCGCGCGAGCAGCTCGGCCGGGTCGTAGGGCTTGATGAGGTAGTCGTCGGCGCCCGCGTCGAGGCCGCGGATGCGGTCGGTGACCTGGTCGCGCGCCGTGAGCACGATGACGATGGGCGGCTCGCGCAGCGCGCGCACCTGCGGCAGCAAAGAGAGGCCGTCGCCATCACCCAGGTGCAGGTCGAGCAGCACCGCCGCGTACTGCACCGAGAGCAGGGCGCCGCGCGCTTCGGCCAAGCTGGGGGCCACGTCGACGACGAACGCCTTGGCGACGAGGTAGCTGCAGACCGCGTCTGCCAACGAACTGTCATCTTCGACCAGCAAGATTCGCACGCGGTGGCCCTTACAAAAACTCGAAGTCTAGCGCCGCCCCTCTGGCGATCGCGTCAGGAATCGTTCAGGTCGCTTCAGACTGGGTTCATCCCGCGTGCGTAGGCTCGCGCCAGTCTGTTCCGAGGCCTGTTTTTCTTCATGACCCGTCGTACCCCGCATCTCCGTCTCGGAGCCCTGACCTTGCTTGCCCTGGCCCTGCTGATGATCTGGGACGCCCTTGGCGGCGACCTGCCGCTGGCTCGCCTGGCCGGCACGCCGATGGGCTTTCCCTGGCGCGAGAACCCCTTCCTGGTCCACGTGATGCACGAGGGCGCGAGAAACCTCAGCTGGCTGCTGGTAATCGGCCTGTTCGCCGCCATCCGCTGGCCCGTGGGCGTGCTGCGGCGCCTGGACACGGGCGCCCGCGTGCAGCTGGCGCTGACGGTGCTGGCCTCGGTGCTGGCCGTGAGCCTGATCAAGCACGCGAGCGACACCAGCTGCCCCTGGGACCTGAAGGAGTTCGGCGGCGTGGCGCGCTATGTGTCGCACTGGGCCTGGGGCCAGCACGACGGCGGGCCGGGCGGCTGCTTCCCGGCCGGCCATGCCTCGGCCGCCTTTGCCTACCTAGGCGGGTACTTCGTGCTGCGGCGCGTGGCACCGCGCGGGGCCGTCGTGTGGCTGTGCGTGGCGCTGGTCGCCGGCCTCGTGCTCGGCGTGGCGCAGCAGATGCGCGGCGCGCACTACATGAGCCACACGCTGTGGACCGCCTGGGTCTGCTGGACGGTCGGCTTCCTCATCGAGCTGGTGGCGACGCGCCGCCGCACGTCCCCTCCCATCGAGCGCACCGCGCCCCTGCATGCAAGCCCTTGATTTCGCCCTGTTCAGCTGGATCAACGCCTCGGCCTCCGCGCCGGCGTGGAGCCTGCGCTTCGCGATGTTCGCGTCCGACGTGCTGCCGGCGCTGCTGGCGCTGTCCATCGCGGCCGCCGCGGCCTTCGACCGCCGCTGGCGCCACGCCTTCTTCACCGCACTGGTCAGCGTGCTCGTCGTGTGGCTGGTGGTGAACGTGTTCCGCTCGGTGCTGCCGTTCCCGCGGCCCGCGTTCTACGGCCTGGGCATCCAGTGGGTGCCGCAGGGTGTGCGCCCGGGCTTCCCCAGCCTGCATGCGGCCGGCACGTTTGCCGCCGCCTTCTCGCTGTGGTGCCTGCCGTGGCGCACGCCCATGCGGCTGGCGCTGGTGGCGGCGGTGGTGGTGGCCTGGAGCCGGCTGTACCTGGGCCTGCATTTTCCGACCGACGTGACGGCCGCCGCGATCCTGGCGGCGCTGGTCTCGATCGTGGTGGAGCGCGGCATCAGCCGCCCCGCCGGCCGCGCGGTGTCGCGCAGCCCGCGCCTGCGTCTGCTGCGCCGCGCGCGCATCGGCCGAGCCTGAATGCGCTCTGAATGAACTGTTCAGGCTCTCTTCAGGCACGCTGCCTACATTGGCGGCATGTCTGTTTCGCGTCTCGACTCCGCGCTCCTGGCGCGTGCTCCCAGCCGATCTGAATCCCGCCCCGCGCCGCTGTCGGATGCGGGCGCCGCCGGTACTTTCTGGCAACGCATCGACCGCTGGATCTCGCAGCCCCGCTCGACGCGGCAGGTGATCGTCTGGCTCAGCCTGTACCTCGGCCTCACCGCCAACTGGCCGCTGCTGAACGACCTGGCCCGCCTGGGCGGCGCGCCCAGCACCTACATGCCGACCATCGCCGCGCTGGGCATGCTCACCTTCTGCGGCACCGTGGCGATGCTGTCGCTCACGGCCTGGTCGCGCTGGATGAAGCCGTTGTGGCTGCTCGTGGTCGTGATCGCCGCGGTGGCGCAGCACTACATGCTCCAGTACCGCGTGGTGATGGACCCGAGCATGATCGCGAACGCGTTCCAGACCGACCCCAACGAAGCGCGCGACCTGCTGAGCGGGCGCATGGCCTTCAACGTGCTCGTGGTCGTGCTGCCCGCGGCCTGGGCGATCTGGCGCGTGCGCATCGTGCCGATGGGGCTGCTGTCGCACGTCTGGCGCAACGCGCTGCTGCTGGTGCTGGCCGCCGTCGTGGCGGTGGTCACGGCCGTGGCCATGAACCGGCAGCTCGCGCCGCTGATGCGCAACAACGTGCACCTGCGCTACATGATGAACCCGATCGCCAGCCTGTACTCGGCCGGCGCCGTGGTGCTCAAGCCGATGTTCAAGCGCAGCAGCAAGCTGATCCCGATCACCGCAGGCACGGCGCTGGGCGCGAGCTATGCGGCGCAGAAGCGCCCGCCGCTGTTCGTCGTGGTGGTGGGCGAGACCGCGCGTTCCGATCACTTCGGCCTCAACGGCTACGCCCGCGACACCACGCCCGAGCTCGCCAAGCGCAATGTGCTGAGCTACCGCGAGGTGCGCTCGTGCGGCACCAACACGCTGGCCTCGGTGCCCTGCATGTTCTCGCCCCTGGGCAAGAGCGGCTACGAGTCGCGCAAGGACGAGTACGAGAACCTCATGGACGTGCTGCAGGCCTCGGGCCTGGCCGTGTTCTGGCTCGACAACCAGGCCGGCTGCAAGGGCGTGTGCGCGCGCATCCCGAACGCCTCGGCCTTCGACGGGCTCGATGCGGCCACCAAGAAGGCCCTGTGCGACGGCGAGGAATGCCTCGACAACGTGATGCTCACGGGCCTCGATGAACGCATCGCCGCGCTGCCCGCCGAGCGCCGCGCCAAGGGCGTCGTGCTCGTGATGCACCAGATGGGCAGCCACGGCCCGGCCTACTACAAGCGCTCGGCGCCCGAACTGAAGCGCTTCACGCCAGAGTGCAAGACCAACGCGCTGGCCGAGTGCGCGCATGCCGAGCTGATGAACGTCTACGACAACTCGATCGCCCAGACCGACCACTTCCTCGGCCAGACCATCGACTGGCTCCAGACCCAATCGAAGCAGTACGACACGGCGCTGCTGTACATGAGCGATCACGGCGAGTCGCTGGGCGAGTACGGCCTGTTCCTGCACGGCGTGCCCTACAGCTTCGCGCCCGATGCGCAAAAGCACGTGCCCATGGTCACCTGGTTCGGCGACGGCATGAGCGAGCGCCGCAAGCTTTCGCGTTCATGCATGGAAGCGGGCCTGGATGCGCCGCTCACGCACGACAACCTCTATCACACGGTGCTGGGCCTCATGGACGTGGCCACGCCCACCTACAAGCCCGCGCTCGATGCGCTGGCCTCGTGCCGCGGCAAGGCCTGAGCGCGCCCGCAGCTTCGGCTTCTTACTTCTTTTCGCGCGGCAGCCGGCCCATCAGGAAGAACTCGGGGTTCGGCTGCATGCCGCTGAAGCTGGCCAGGCGGTTGCTCAGGCCGAAGAAGGCGGTGATGGCCGCGATGTCCCAGATGTCCTCGTCGTCGAAGCCGTGCGCGTGCAGCGGCCCGAAGTCGCGGTCGTCGATCTCGTGCGAGCGTTCGCAGACCTTCATCGCGAAGTCGAGCATCGCGCGCTGGCGCTGCGTGATGTCGGCCTTGCGGTAGTTCACCGCCACCTGGTCGGCCACCAGCGGCTTCTTCTCGTAGATGCGCAGCAGCGCGCCGTGCGCCACCACGCAGTACAGGCATTGGTTGACCGCGCTGGTGGCGGTGACGATCATCTCGCGGTCGCCCTTGGTGAGCGAGCCTTCTTCCTTGAGCATCAGCGCGTCGTGGTACGCGAAGAAGGCCCGCCACTCGGCGGGGCGGCGCGCAAGGCCGAGGAACACGTTGGGCACGAAGCCGGCCTTTTCCTGCACGGCAAGGATCGCGGTGCGGATGTCGTCGGGCAGGTCTTTCAGTTCGGCGAGGGGGTAGCGGGGGGCGTTCATCTGCTTGTCTCCTGGGGATCGGTCCCGGGATCATAGGCAACGGCGTCCGGGCCTGCAGCCAGCACCGCCAGGTCGCTCTCATCCTTGAGCCCCACACCGCTCAACCCCCGGCGCAGCGACTCGCGCACCAGCCACGCGAGCTTGAAGGCGGCCTGCGCGTACGACAGCCCCTCGGGCCGCACGTTCGAGATGCAGTTGCGTTCGGCGTCGTGCCGGCCGCGGCGCGGCGAATGGGTCAGGTAGATGCCCAGGCTGTCGGGCGAGCTCAGGCCCGGGCGTTCGCCGATGAGCATGACCGACAGCGCCGCGCCCACCGCTTCGCCCAGTTCGTCGGCCAGCGCCACGCGCGCCTGCGTGGCGATGAAGACGGGCGACAGGCGCGTGCCGGGCGGCAGCTGCGGGCGCAGTGCGGCGAGCAGCGGCACGGCGTGGCGAGCGACGGCGAGCGAGGAGAGGCCGTCGCCGATCACAAGGCAGACGTCGCAGCCGCCTGCAGGCCGATCGTCGCGCAGGCGCGCGGCGTCTTCGGCATCGAGCTGGCGGCCCAGGTCGGGGCGGCGCAGGTAGGTGGTGCGGTCGGGCGCGCGGCTGCGCACGCGATTCACGTCCCACTGGTTCGCGCGCAGTGCGGCATCGAGTGCGTCGACATCGAGCGCTGCATGGATCGCGTCGCGCGCCATCGCGTGGGCCCAGCCGAAGCGCAGCGTTTCGTCGGTGGGCATGCCGGCACCGGCGCGGCCGAGTGCAAGCCGCGCGGGCGTGGCGGCGCGCCATTGGGCCCAGGGGTTGGAGGTGACGGGTGAATCGCTCATGGCGCCAGCGCGGACAGCCCGCCCATGTCGCTCAACAGCCGGTTGGCCGTGGGCGGTGCGAGCCGGCCGGCGGTGTCGGTGATCTGCATGCGCTGCAGCCAGGCCTCGAACTCGGGCGCGCGCTTCAGGCCCAGCGTCTCGCGCAGGAAGAGGGCGTCGTGGAACGAGGTGCTCTGGTAGTTGAGCATCACGTCGTCCGCGCCCGGGATGCCCATGATGAAGTTGATGCCCGCCGTGCCCAGCAGCACGAGCAGCGTGTCCATGTCGTCCTGGTCGGCTTCGGCGTGGTTGGTGTAGCAGATGTCGCAGCCGATCGGCAGGCCCATCAGCTTGCCGCTGAAGTGGTCTTCGAGCCCGGCGCGGATGATCTGCTTGCCGTCGTACAGGTACTCGGGGCCGATGAAGCCGACGACCGTGTTGATGAGCAAGGGCTGGTAGCGCCGCGCGAGCGCATAGGCGCGCACCTCGCAGGTCTGCTGGTCGACGCCGAAGTGGGCGTTGGCCGAGAGTGCGCTGCCCTGGCCGGTCTCGAAGTACATGAGGTTGTTGCCGACGGTGCCGCGCGCAAGCGACTGCGCCGCGGCGTGGGCCTCGTCGAGCAGCGCGGGCGTCACGCCGAACGAGAGGTTCGCTTTCTCGGTGCCCGCGATCGACTGGAACACGAGGTCCACCGGCGCGCCGGCCTCGGCGAGCTTCAGCGTGTTGGTCACGTGCGTGAGCACGCAGCTTTGCGTGGGGATCTCGAAGCGCTGGATCACCTCGTCCAGCATGTGCAGCAGGCGCCCGAGCACCGGCAGGCTGTCGGAGACGGGGTTGATGCCGATCACCGCGTCACCCGCACCGTAGAGCAGGCCATCGAGCGTGGAGGCAGCCACGCCGCGCAGGTCGTCGGTGGGGTGGTTGGGTTGCAGGCGCACGGCCAGGTGGCCGGGCAGGCCGATGGTGTCGCGAAAGCGCGTGACGACGTGGCACTTCTTCGCGACCGCGACCAGGTCCTGGTTGCGCATGAGCTTGGACACGGCCGCCACCATCTCGGGCGTGAGGCCCGGTGCCAGCGCGGCGAGGGCCTCTGTGGTGGCTTGTTCCGACAGCAGCCAGTTGCGGAAGTCGCCGACCGTGAGGTGCGCGACTGGCGCGAAGGCCTGCGCGTCGTGCGTGTCGATGATGAGCCGCGTGATGTTGTCCTGCTCGTAGGGAATCAGCGCCTCGGTGAGGAACTGCTTCAGCGGCGTGTCGGCCAGCACATGGCGCGCCGCCATGCGCTGCTGGGCGGTCGCCGCGCCGAGGCCCGCGAGGTAGTCGCCCGAGCGCGCGGGGCTGGCGCAGGCGAGCACCTGTCGCAGATCGTCGAAGGCGAAGCCCTGGCCGGCAATGGTGGTGCGGTAGCGCATCTTTTTTATCAGGGCGTGGAAGACAGCATCGCGTCAGGCGCGGCGGCATCGCGCTGCGCCGAGGTGAGCAGGAAGTAGCCGTAGGCCGCCGCCATCAGCACCAGGAACAGCACCGTGAGCATCGGGTTGAACCAGACCATCGCGCCCAGGCACACCAGCCCGAGCCCGAGCGCGACGGCGGGGAACACGGGGTAGAAGGGCGCGCGGTAGGTGCGCAGCAGGTCGGGCTCGGTGCGCCGCAACTTGAACAGCGCGGCCATCGAGATCAGGTACATCACGATCGCGCCGAGCACGGCCATGGTGACGATGTTGGCGGTGAGCGTCTGTCCGCCGAACTGCACCCACTCGTCGCTGAAGATGGCGGCGATGCCGACCACGCCACCGGCCAGCAGCGCGCGGTGCGGCGTGTCGAAGCGCGGACTCAGGCCGGCGAAGTAGCTCGGCAGATAGCCGGCGCGGGCAAGCGCGAAGATCTGGCGCGAGTAGCCCATGAGGATGCCGTGGAACGAGGCGACCAGGCCGAACAGGCCGATCCACACCAGCATGTGCAGCCAGCCGCTGTTGGCGCCCACCACCGCTTTCATGGCCTGCGGCAACGGGTCGTTGATGTTCGCGAGCTGGCGCCAGTCGCCCACGCCGCCCGCGAAGATCATCACGCCGAAGGCCAGCAGCACCAGCGTGACGATGCCGGTGGTGTAGGCCAGCGGAATCGTGCGGTGCGGATCGCGCGCCTCTTCAGCCGCCATGGCCGCGCCTTCGATCGCCAGGAAGAACCAGATCGCGAACGGGATCGACGCGAAGATGCCCGACACCGCCGCGCCGTTCAGCACATTGCCGCCGGCCCATCCGTTGGCCACGAAGTTCGCCATCGACCAGCCCGGCGCGACCACGCCCATGAACACCAACAGCTCGAAGATCGCGAGCACCGTGACGAACAGCTCGAACGCGGCCGCGATGCCGATGCCGATCCAGTTCAGCCCGATGAAGACCACGTAGGCCCCCACCGCGAACCACTTCGGGTTGATGCCCGGGAACTGCACGTTGAGGTAGGCGCCGATCGCCAGCGCGATGGCCGGCGGTGCGAAGACGAATTCGATCAGCGTCGCGAAGCCGGCCACGAAGCCGCCGCGCGGGCCGAAGGCGCGCCGCGCATAGGCGAAGGGGCCGCCCGCGTGCGGGATGGCGGTCGAGAGCTCGGTGAAGCTGAAGATGAAGGTCGTGTACATCGTCGCCACCAGCACCGTGGCGACCAGGAAGCCGAGCGTGCCGGCCGTGTTCCAGCCGTAGCTCCAACCAAAGTACTCACCCGAGATGACGAGGCCGACCGCGATGCCCCACAACTGGACGGGACCGAGGACTTTCTTGAGATGACCGGTGCCGGCGACGGGGGCCGGCGGAGCGTCGTTGGCGCGCATGGGGGCTTCCTCTCTGGGCGGATGGTGACAGTGCACCCGTCCCAAAGCAAGGGCCGTTCCATCGGATACATCGGCGTACAGGGGGCTTCACGAGGGCTGTCCATAATCGGCAGCTTTTCAACCACCGAGGTGTTTCGTGAAGTCATTTTTCTGTGCCGCGCTCGTGTCCGTCCTTGCCATTCCCGCCGCCTTTGCGCAGTCCGCGGCGGTCACCACGCCCAGCGGCCTGATCTACCAGTCGCTCAAGGAAGGCACCGGCGCATCGCCCGCCGCCACCGACGTGGTCAAGGTCCACTACCGCGGCACCTTCCCCGACAGCGGCAAGGAGTTCGACAGCTCGTACAAGCGCGGCGAACCCACCGAGTTCCCGCTCAACGGCGTGATCCCGTGCTGGACCGAAGGCGTGCAGAAGATGAAGCCGGGCGGCAAGGCCAAGCTGACCTGCCCGGCGTCGATTGCTTACGGTGCGCGCGGTGCGGGCAACGGCCTGATTCCGCCGAATGCGACGCTGAATTTCGAAGTCGAGCTGGTGTCGGTCACGAAGCGATAGCGGCCGGGGCCGGTCAGGACCGGCCTGGGCAATGAGCGGTGCGTGCAGTCTGTCACGCTGCTCGCCACGCAATAGTTGCCCGATTCTTTCCCCCTGTTTTTGCGCGCATGGGCCTCCCACAATCCGCGGCCTGACTCCTGATCCACAGGAGCGGCTTCTGGGAGGAACACATGTCCGCACTCCGTGCTGCGCCAACGCGCACGCTTCATAGCAATGGCACCGCCACTCTGATGTTTCTGGGCCGCGTGGTGCCCTCATGTGCAGTTGGATTTTTCGAGGTGCACCATGAGCGCTAAACAAATCATCGAGGACCACGACAAATGGCGAAAGGGCGCAGGCGGTGCGCCGGCGGGTCTTTCCGGTCAGAGCGACGGCAATGCCTACGCTGGCCTCGACCTGAATCTGGTCACTTTCTCGTCGAGCGCTTTCAGCGGCAGCAGCTTCACATCGACCACTTTTCAACACGCTGTCTGGAGCATGTGCCAGTTCAGCGGCTGTTCCTTCAGTCAGTGCGACATGCAGCGGATCGCCATCAGCGGATGCACCTTCGTCGACTGCACTTTCAGCGCGTTGCAGCTCAAGGCCAGCACGCTTAGCGATTGCACATTCACCCGTTGCAATTGGACCGCACTCAATTTCGATGCGAGCCAGTGGTCGCGTTTGAAGTTGCTCGAATGCCGAGGCACGCAGGTGAGTGCGACCAACCTGCAGGGCGAGCAGGTCGACTTCACAGGCAGTCAGTTCGAAGACATGCAACTGACCAACGCGCGAATCAACTGAGGCTGCAATATGTTGTGGCTTCCTTTTTCGATCATCGGCGCGTTCATTGGCGGATGTGTTGGTCTCACCATATGCGGAGATTGTGCGCACAGTGCGGGTGACGCGATTGGTGCCGTTCTCGGTATTTTCTATATGGCTGTCGGCGCGCTCGCCGGCCTGATTGTTGGATGCATCGGTGGTCTCATTTTTTCGGCACGGGCCAAGAAGGCCCATCTGTCTTCCGTCGAGAGCCAATCAGCTATCGATAGTGCCGACAAGTGGTTTGACGGAGGCTCACCGTGTCCGTATTCGGGTCTTTGGGTCGCGCGGGTGGACGACAGCCATGCGCTGGCCGACGCATTCAACATTTGGAATCGAACCGCCTGGGTGCTCAAGGGAGACCGATTTCCTCATCCGTCGACCATGTTGGCTGGCGTAGTCGTTGCAGACATCCGGTGGAAGTGTCTGGACGGGGCATCGGATCGCCCGAGGATGTAAGCGTGTCTGATCTCGCCATTGGGCATCCGTAGCACTGCGAATCAACGAACTCTGGCTTCGCTTCCGAGGCTGAGGCAGGTCACTGCCCACAGCATCGACCCTTGTCAGATCTCGAAATTTGGCTGCTGCGGATGCCCCGCGGCCTGCCTTGCCGTCCGGGGCTCCCACTCACCCCGGCTGATACTGATACAGCCAGGTCTCCGTCAACGTCTGATCCCCGTTCTTCAGATACAGCCGCATGTCGACAGGCTCCGTGCCCTCGGGCGTGAAGTCGAACTGCGCGCGCCAGTGGCCCGGCACGCCATTCGGCACAGCTTCGGCGAAGACGTAGGAGAACTTGCCGCGCGGCGCGGTGAGCACCAGTTCGGGCTTGACGCCGAAGGGCACCGTGGTGAGCGGCTGCCCGATGAACTCCACCATGAACTTGCGCACGCCCTGCGGGCGCGGCTGGCCCGGTTGGCCGCCGCGGCCGATGCGGGTGGCGACGCAGCGCGCGAGCGGTGACGGAAAGGGCTCCTGGTCGGTCCAGTGCAGCCGGTATTGCAGGCTGTAGCTCGCGCCGGCTTTCGCATCGGCCTTGGGCACCCAGAAGGCGACGGTGTTGTCGTGGATCTCGTCGTCGGTCGGAATCTCGATGAGTTGCACCGAGCCTTCGCCCCAGTCGCCCAGCGGCTCGATCCACAGGCTCGGGCGCTTCTCGTAGTTGACGCCGTCCTGGTAGTGGTCGAAGTTGCGGTCGCGCTGCAGCAGGCCGAAGCCGCGCGGCTTGGTGTCGGCGAACGCGGAGGCGCGGGTCTGCGTGGGGTTGTTGAGTGGTCGCCAGATGCGTTCGCCCGCGCCGTTCCAGATCGCGAGGCCGTCGGAGTCGTGCACCTCGGGGCGCCAGTCGATGGCGGTGGGCTTGATGGTTTCCGAGTACCAGTACATCGACGTGAGCGGCACCAGGCCCAGGCGCGACACGTCGCGGCGCAGGAACACGCGCGCGTCGATGTCCATGATCACGGCCTTGCCGCGCTGCATGACGAACTTGAACACGCCGGTGACGCTCGGCCCCTCGAGCAGCGCGTAGACGGTCATCGAGGTGGTGTTGCCCGCGGCCGGCGTTTCGAAATAGAAGCGCGTGAAGTTCGGGAATTCCTCGGGCTTGTCGGGCACCGCGACGTCGAGCGCGATGCCGCGCGCCGACAGGCCGTACTGGTAGAGCTCGCCGATGGCGCGGAAGTACGAGGCGCCGAGAAAGGCGACCCAGTCGTTCTTCTGCCAGTCGAGCTTGCCCTGGTCGCCCAGGCGGCTTTCCTGCAGGCGAAAGCCCGCGAAGCCGGCGCCTTCGGGCAGTGCGCGCGCGGGGCTGTCAGGGGGCATCGAGAAGTACGACGGGCTGTAGAGCACCTCGCGCGCAAAGCTGTCGCCGCCGGCGGTCTCCAGCACGTGCATGCGCACCGGCGTCTGGAAGAAGCGGCCGAGGTGGAAGAACGTGACGGGAAACGCGCCGGGCCCGTCGCGGAAGAGGGCGTTGGCGGGGTCGAAGCGGATCTTGCCGTGCGCGTCGTAGTCGATGCGCTCCAGCACCTGCGGCGCCAGCGGCGCGGCGGCGGTGTAGGGGCGGGCCGCGAGGCGCTTGGCCTGCGCGACGAGCGCATCGAAGGAGAAGGGCGCCGGCTGGCTCAGTTGCAGGCCGTTGGCGGCCAGCGCCTCTTCGGGCAGTCCCAGGGCGGCGAGTGCGGCGGCGGCACTGCCGGCGGCGAGGAAGGATCGGCGATCAAGCATGGGTTCTTGAGGGGCGGCGAAAGCCTTTGGAGGAGAAGGGAAAAGAGAAGCGTCGGGGAGACGGGGGAAAAACAACGCCAAGCATGCCTCGGACCACAGGGTACGGCGCGTCAGCCATTCCGCGCAAACGGGGCCGGACAAGGCCCCGCGCTGTCTTGCGGCAGCGGGTGCCGATCGGGCCCTTTTCGGGGCGTCGCCGGGTATTCTCGCGCCATCGAAAGTGCCAGGAGACAAAGGACATGTACACGGAACAAGGCGGCGAAGGCGCGGACCTGCTGTTGCTGCTGCACGGCATGGGCGCGACAGGCGCGGTGTGGGCGCCGCTGTGTGCGCAGGCCGATGCGCGATGGCGCGGCCGTTGGCTGGCGCTCGACCTGCCCGGGCACGGCGCATCGGACCGGCAGGCTTCCTACGCCATCGGTCAGCACGCGGCGACCGTGGCGCGTGCGGTGCTGCCGCATCTGCAGCCCGAAGGCCGGCTCGTGGTGCTCGGGCACTCGCTGGGCGGTGTGATCGGCCTTGCGCTCGCGACGGGGTGGTTCGGCGTCGTGCCGCACGCGGTGTTCGCGGCGGGCATCAAGGTCGCGTGGAGCGATGAAGAGGTCCGCCGCATGGAGACGCTGGCAACGCAGCCGGCCAAGCGTTTCGCGACGGAAGAGGAGGCGCGAGACCGCTACCTGAAGGTCTCCGGCCTGGCCGCGATCGCCGACGCGACGGCGCCCGTCGTGGCGCGCGGCGTGACGAAAGATGAGGAGGGTTGGCGCCTCGCGATGGACCCGCGCGCCAATGCCGTGGGCAAGCCGCCGCTGTCCGAACTGGTCGGCCTGGCGCGCTGCCCGGTTCATCTCGGCCAGGGCCGGCACGACGCGCTGGTGACGATCGAACAGACCCGTTCCGTCGACCCCGACGCCCGCGACCTGGGTCCGCATGGCCACAACGTGATGGTCGAGGCGCCCGGCGCGGTGTGGGACTGGATGGCCTCGCTCAGCTGAGCCGGTCGTCGGCGCGGCGGATCGGCACCGTCACCCGCACCTCGGCCGCGCGTGCCCGCAGCTGGCCGCAGCCGCCGTCGACGTCCTGGCCGGCCGAATAGCGCAGCTTCGTGAGGATGCCGCGTTCGTGCAGCGTGCGGGCCATCTGCTCGCAGCGCTCGCGCGACGGGCGGCCGAAAGCCACGCCGTCCACCGTGTTGAACGGGATCATGTTCAGCACGCCGTACTTGCCCGAGAGCAGCCGCACGATGCCCTCGACTTCCTCGGGCCCGTCGTTCACGCCTTCGAGCAGCGTCCACTGGTACTGGATCGGGTAGCCGGTGGCACGGGCGTAGTGCTCGCCTGCGTCGATGAGGGCTTCGGGCGTCAGGTTCGGCGCGCGCGGCAGGAGCTTCTTGCGCAGCTCGGCATTGGTCGTGTGCAGCGAGAGCGCCAGCGCGGGCCGCACGCGCGCCTGCAGCAGCCGCTCGAACACGCGCGGATCGCCCACGGTGGAGAACACCAGGTTCTTGTGGCCGATGTTGCCGACCGTGCCGAGCAGCTCGATGGCCTCGATCACGTTGTCCAGGTTGTGCGCCGGTTCGCCCATGCCCATGAACACCACCTTGCGCACGGGCCGGCGCAGGCGCGCGAGCGCGACCTGCGCAATGATCTCGGCGCTTTCGACCTGGCGCAGCAGGCCGTCACGGCCCGTCATGCAGAACTGGCACCCGACGGCGCAGCCGACCTGTGACGACACGCACAGCCCGTCGCGCGGCAGCAGCACGCTCTCGACGGTCTGGCCGTCGGCCAGCGCAACGAGCAGCCGCTCGGAGCCGTCGGCACCGGGGTGAACCGCGTGGATGCGCGCCAGGCCCGCAAGCTCGGCCTCGATGGCTGGCAGGGCCTCCATCAGCGACGACGGGAAGAAGGTGGCCGGCAGGCGCCTGCCGCTGTTGCGCGGCAGCGCATGCGACCACAGCCGCAGGATGCGCTGCTCGTGGCTGGGGCCGGCCCCGGCCTCGCGGAGTCGTCGTTTCAGTTCGTGGATTCGCATGCGCGGCGTGGGGCAGAGGGGCTCTGGTCTCGGGAGCGCCGATTGTGCACGGCAGGCGTACGAAGGCGCAGCGCGCCGGAAGCGGTGCGCTGCGCCTTCGTGTGCGCGAATTGGAACAATGGGGAGGGCCGTTGCCGGCCCTCCCGCCTTCGGTCAGCCCAGCAGGCCGTGCAGGATGTTCGTCACGGGCGCCAGCGCGGAGCCTGTGCCGCTGTGGTCGAGCAGGCTGGTGATCGGGGCCACGACCTCACACACCAGCGGCGTGACCGCGTGCTCGACGGTGTTCACCACCTCGGCGACCACCGGGGCGACCGCCGAGCTGGCGCCGGCCAGGATGTCGGCCGCGGGCACCGCGGCGCCGGATGCGGCTTGCGTGGCCTC